>JBCBVC010000053.1:0-24582 GCA_039817845.1 Cyanobacteria bacterium J06642_2 | reverse complement strand
GTGTGGCATGCACTTGACTGGTTTATTGGCTATTTGGCATTTGTCGTTGTACTTCAGCAGGCTAGAAAACGCTATATCTGTTCAAAATCCTCTCCATAGCCTCGAAGAAAAGCTAATATTGGGATCTTTGAATCTAAAGCTAAGGGCAAGGTAAAAAGAGTACAAAAGATATCACAACTCATTGCTTCAGCCTGGGAGTGCTCTCGGTAAGGCAATTGCAAGAAAAACTAAATGGTTGCTCAGCCACCCCATCTCACCGAAGTATTCAAATACTCAGAAACTCAACGCAGTCGCTTATTCCCTTTCCGGTGAAAGAATGCATAGTCCCAGTTTGCTCAATCGTTATAGATAATGAGCCTGGAAACTCATCAATCACAGAGCGGGATGGGAGTATGTCTGCCAGCGACATCGAAATAAAAACGAATGCCAACCATCAACAACGCGATGACATTGCAGATGTCAGCCTTTCGCGCTCTGCATTTTCATCCACCAAATCCTGCTCAATCGCGGGGCGATTGAGCAGACGTCATAAAAGAGTCAGAAATTTAAACTTCAAGCTAACCATCGCCCTGAGACAATAAACTTGAGGCAACAATAAATCAACAATAAATAGAGTCAATGCTCAACTCGTTTTGTTACTTTTCCATCACGACACGAATCGGGCACCCGCGACGCAGCGCTTGATTCGCCCAGATCGCGCGCAAAGAGAATGTTGTAGCGTTCTTCAAAATCCTCGAATTCGGTGCCACAGAGACGATCCCAGAACCGGAAGTAGAGGCCGTAGTTTCCGCGAACCCGCTGGTGGTGCATGTAGTGATGCAATGCGGTCGTCTTCATGGAGAGCAAGGGGACTCGATGCCACCACGATGGATAGATCTCGTAGCCGAGGTGTCCGATTGAGTTAAACACGAACATTCCCAGCACCCAGATGATCGGCATGCTCATGTGCCAAGGCATCGCGATAAGCACCAGGAACGTAGCCTTTCCGGCGATCGCTTCCAGTACGGCTTCCAGTGGGTGGAAATGAAACGTCGTGAAGGGCGTCGGGTTCCGGCTCTCGTGGTGTGTTTTGTGAATCCATCGGAAGAAAAAGGGTCCGTGCATTAGCCTGTGGAACCAGTAGAAGAACGTGTCGTGCACGAAAAACATGAGGAAAATCGTCGCGGCGTAGTAAGCGTACGAATGCTCGCCTAGGTCGCCATAGCGATTCGAGGTGGCCAGACCGGGCATCACGAGCTCCGAGATCCAGAGGTTGACCGAGATAAATACGAACTGGGAGCTCACACTGAAGGCAGTCTCAGCGAGCACTTGGCGCAGAGAAGGCCAGCGATCGCGCGACAGCTTCCGGCGTACCAGGAGCGAATCGAGAACGATCCAGAAGAGAGCGAAGAAAGCGATCGCGAAGAGCAAGTACTCGAAAACTTTGAGGCACGCAAAACGCAAGCGAACATCGGGGGCTTGCTGGAAACTCGGATGAATCGAGAGAAGAACGAGCGCGCTGAGAATGCCCGATGCAGCCAGCCAGACCGTCGTAGGCGAACGTCCCGCAGCTGAAGGGGCGAGCAATCGCCTTCGCATCTCACTAATCCGCATGCGTATATGCTGCCAGCTTGCAGTTCGCCATGAAGGTGAGCATCACGCTGTTGAAGAGCATTGACATTCTGTTACTTTGACGCAGACTTTAATTGACAAGGCCAGCAGAAATATTCAGCTAATTTCATTTCCGCCTAACTGAACTTAATTGAGGGGGAAAGCGGCTCTGTTTTCACAAGCTCTCCTCCACTACTTTCAACGAAATCTAGTGATTTTTTAGCTTCTAATTAACTTTTTCCAATAGCTTCAGCTCTGCCATACCGAAAACCAGTTTAAAATCCGATTTAATTTTCTTTTTGGTTTGCTGAAGTTAGCTGGGAGTGCAGGCATACTAGCTTAGAGGTCAGATGCGGCTCATCAGGTTGTATGGGCTCACATCCAGCTTTTAAAAAAGTAACAAAGGTGGCGGCCAGATTCGAACTGGCGATCGGGGATTTGCAGTCCCCTGCCTTACCACTTGGCCACGCCACCATATGTTTGGAACGTCTCTCAGTGTAACTCGTCAATCTGCTAGATTCTCGGTTTGCTTAAGGAATCTGCCAGGCGCGTTGATGATAGGCTGCCGCGATCGCCATCGGATCGGGGGCTACGTCCGTCTCGCCGTCGTGATGATGATGTGCGTGACCGTTCGAACCGTGGTGATGGTGACCGGGGACACTATGCTCACTGGCAGCCAAACGAAACTTGCACAGGTGGCAGTTCATTTGAATAGTGCCCGCGATCGCTTCTCGTTCGCGCGTTCGCAAGGCTTGCAGAATAGCTGGAGCAATGCCGAGATTAGGTAGGCACGAGATCTCGACCTCGGGATGTTCTCGAGCGTATTCCCGGACAATGTCTCGGGTCTTATCTAGCAGGACGCCTGCAAATAGCAGGTATGGCAAGATCAAGATGCGTTTGGGTTGGAGTAGAAGCGATCGCTGCAGACCCACGTTGAGTCGGGGATGGGTAATGCCGATAAAGCAGACATCCATGGCTTGGTAGCCCGACCCCTCCCATACCATACGGGCTAACTTGCAGGCCTCACCGTTGGCCTCCGGATCGCTGGAGCCACGGCCGACAAATAAGATGGCTGTCTCTGCGCGAGCAATCGTTGACGAAAGATGAGTTTCTGCCCCAACTAGCTGCGCTCGCAGGTGTGCCAAAATTTCGGACGTAATGCCGATGGGAGCGCCGTAACGAAAGGTCACCTGCGGGTAGCGCTGCTGCATAGTGTCGAGGGCGCGAGTAACGTCAAATTTGTTGTGACGAGCGCCAAACAGTAAGACAGGCAGAACGACGACATCCATAAACCCCTGACGGATGCATTCAGCAACACCATCGGCAATCGTGGGTGTGGTTAATTCCAAAAAACACGGGATGACCGGCCGCTCGGGACCAACGTGACGATAAGCCTCAGCCAGGTCGAAGATAGCTTGTCGGCCAGCAGCGCTACGGGACCCGTGTCCGATCAACAAAATGGGTAAGCTGCGATCGCCCTTTACAGCATCGGTAAGGGTCGATTCAACTTGAGGTAATGCGTGAGCAATCACAAATTATTCCTTTCCTCGTGGCACGCGAGGACATGTAGAGTCATTCACTCGGGCAGGCGTTCTGGCTGAAGAGCGCGGTAGCTCTATCACAGTTGCGGCACAGCGGCGGCATTTCACCGCACTTTCCCTGTCTCGAAATGCGGCATTTAGCTTAGCTCACCTCTATCGGCAAACCACACGACTCGCTAAGTCTCTTCAAGTTAGATAGGGACTGCGGTACTGCTGTGAAGCGCAGTCTTACTGCGATCGGCAATAAGTATGAAATGTCTGGGCACGATATCAACAGGAATAGTGCTGGTTTTAACTCCAGCGTTACTCCAACTACATCAAGAAATGCTCATCAGTACCCCAGTTGGCTCCTGGGGTATTTTTTTGTCTAATTAAAGTATTGGTGGTTTACATCCCGCGATCGCAAAGCTCCTTTGCACTTGCCGCACCGATGCCGCTGAGGATCGATCGTGTTGCGCTGCCGGTAGTAAAGCTGATGACAGCTCGCGCACTCCCAGCAATATTTCGCGAGATGACGGACTTCTGCAGTGAAAGAATGATGCACAGCCACTTGAAATCGTTCGGTTTGGCGATTGATGCGTTCGAGTTGACGGCGGAAGAGAGGACCGTGGCCGTGACGCGGTTGCTGACAGCAAAGGGCAATCCAGGCGTGGATACATTCGTGAGCCAAAATGGACTGTACGTCTGTTAGCGCTCGCCCGACTAGCAGAGGCTCAGACAATCTGATCCCAGCACTGAGTGACCGAGACGGCGCGCGTTTCCACCAAAACACTCCAGCCGAGCGCGTCAGTCGCCGCGACCACTCCACTGGAATGAGCGGAATAGCACCATCGAAAAAGTCGTGGTTAATCTGATGAAAGAGCGGCTCTAAGTCAAGCATGCATCTACCGTGCAGGGCGAATCGAATGGCCTGAGATGGGCCTGTTATTTATGCCTTCATCGCAGCGAAGAGTCCGGCCCCGACAGTGCATGGGACGCGACATTGATGTTCCCCTCCAGTAAATCCCACGATGGCTAAAACGAAAACGGAATGGGTCTGCAACCAATGCGGCGATCGCTTTGCCAAATACCTGGGTCGCTGTACGGCCTGCGGAGCCTGGAACAGTTTGGTGGAACAAGTCTCGGCTAACACAGTATCGGCCAATACGCGCACCACGGCTGGACTCGAACGCCGAATCGAGCGGAGATCTCCCACCAGTACTCCCGGACAACCGCACGCGGCCGTGCCCTTGCCCGCGATCGAGCAGGATCGCGTCGAACGCATGCAGTCAGGATTTAGCGAGCTCGATCGCGTGTTGGGAGGGGGTATCGTACCGGGATCGCTAGTACTGGTGGGAGGAGATCCTGGTGTGGGTAAATCAACGCTGTTACTGCAGGCGGCCAATTCCATTGCTCGTGACGGCACCATGCTCTATGTCTGTGCAGAAGAGTCTGCACGGCAGGTCAAATTGCGAGCAGGACGATTGGACGTGGATTGCGATCGCCTTTACGTTCTGCCTGAAACCGATCTGGATGAAATTTTGCAGGAATTGGCTGCCTTGCGACCTCGGGTAGCCGTTATAGACAGTATTCAGGCTATCTTTTGGGCCGATTTAAGTTCCGCCCCCGGTTCGGTGTCGCAGGTGCGCGAGTGTACCGGAGCATTAATGCGAGCGGCCAAGCGACAGAACACGAGCCTGTTTATCGTCGGTCACGTCACTAAAGATGGTGCAATTGCCGGGCCGAAGGTGTTGGAACATTTGGTCGATACCGTGCTGTATTTCGAGGGCGATCGCTTTCAGACCTATCGCCTGCTGCGCTCCGTCAAAAATCGGTTTGGGGCGACGCAGGAAGTGGGTATTTTCGATATGGGCGATCGCGGCTTGAAAGAAGTCGAAAATCCATCGGAGCTGTTTCTTTCTGCCCGCAGTGACGTCGCCCCCGGTACGGCCACCATCGTCGCTTGTGAGGGCACGCGCCCGCTAGTGGTAGAAGTTCAGGCGTTAGTCAGCGCGACAAGTTACAGCTCTCCTCGGCGTTCGACAACAGGCATTGAAACCAGTCGGTTTTTACAAATTTTGGCCGTGCTGGAGAAGCGAGTCGGGATTCCGCTATCCAAACTGGACGCCTACATTGCGTCTGCTGGCGGTATCAACGTCGCCGAACCAGCCGCCGACTTAGGCGTGGCTGTGGCCGTTGCAGCTAGTTTTCGCGATCGCGTTATCGATCCGTTTACCGTGCTAATTGGCGAAGTTGGATTGGGCGGCCAGGTGCGCCCTGTTTCTCAATTAGAACAGCGGCTGAAGGAAGCAGCAAAGTTAGGTTTTCGCCATGCCATCGTCCCAAACGTACAAATTCTCCAAGATCGCGGCCTACGCCTCACTCGCGTTAGCCGCGTGTTGGATGCTCTCATTGCCGCCATGCCTGCAGCAGATGAAGTAGACGAAACGACAGGATGACGCGAACGCAAAATATCTTTACAGTTAAGACGTGCTTTGCTCGCGAACTGCTATGTCTGATTCCACCTCTACTCCCGACGGCCTACCCGAATGCGCGACGTACTATTTGTCGCCGTTGATTCGTTGGACCATTTTGGCCCTATATCTCGGTCTGACTGCGCCGCTGCCGGTGCTATCTCAAGTGACTCAGGCCCCAACTCCGCCAATCTGGTTGGCAATCGCGATCGGTCTCGGCGGCATCGTTTTATTTGGCGTGCTCAGCGAACGAGTGACCGTCTCCGAACGGAACATCCAGATTTACTATCCCGCATGGATGCCAAAGTGGTTGCGCTCCGGTTGGTCGCTGGAGTGGGCGCAGGTGAGCGAGCTGAAAGCGAGATCGACCGGGCAAGGGGGCTTAGTGTACTACTTAGTCACGGAGAGCAAAGAGGCATACCTGGTACCCATGCGCATTGCCGGTTTCAAGCAACTGATGGCGATCGTGCAGCAGCGCACGGGGCTCGACACCTCATCCGTACGTCCGTTTGCTCAACCCTGGATGTATTCAGTGCTGTTGGCGTTCACTTTACTGCTGCTAGCGGCAGACGGCTGGGTAATTTGGGTAGGAACGACGGCATGACAGCCGCCGACATCGGGCGCTTTAGGGGACGAGGGTAATTGTGATGCTGTTGCTGGTGATTTCTTCGCCAGAGATATCTAGCAGTTCAACTTCTACTTCATAGGCTCCAAAAGCTGGGATGGCGCCGTTCGGTTGAAATGCAACTATATCCGCTGCCGGAACGTCACACGTCGAATCGGTTGGCGCGCAATTGGATGGATCGTCCCTCAACACGCCAGCACCGACGCGATCGATGGCGGGCTCTGGAGGTCGATCGGGGACAAACGTGGGTGGAGTCACGATCGTGCGGATCGTGGAGATAGGAGCGATGCTGGGATCGATCGTTAAGGCAATGGTGCCTGGCAATGTTTCGCCCAAGCCAAGCGTATCCGGGACGTCGATAAATTCGAGAGCAGCGGCGGCAACCGGCAGATTTTCTCCTGGCAAGCGCAGAACGTTGGTGTCCTGCGTGCCGAGCAAAGCATCAGTAGCACTGGCCAGCGTGGCGAGATCGGAATTAGGGGGCACAATGGTTGCGACCAACAGGACAGCAGGATCTCTCAGGTCGAATACGCTCGTAGGATCGGCAAAATCCACCAGGGGAAACAGATTGCCGGCAGTGATCGGTGGATCGATGCTTCTGGGGCGAGTATCGGTTATTCCAGAGAGCTGAGTAGCAGCAGATGCAACTGTGCTGGACCTGAGCGCACTTTGAGGCAAATTGAGGGTTGCTAACGAGAGCGCTGCATCCAGGAGAGTTGTTTCACCCTCTGCATCATCCGGGAAAAACAAAAGAGACGTGGCGGATGCGGTTGTCGGTTCCGCAATGGTTGATTCGGATGCCACGCTGGCATTGGTAGACGTGGCTGGAGTCGGAGCGAGTGCCGTAGTCGTCGATTCGGAGCCACAACCCGCGATCGCTAACCCGAGGCCGAATAAGGATCCTACTAACCCATACTGATAACAGTATCGAGACTTCATAACAATTCCTCACACTCTGCGGACAACAAATACTCAAACTCGCCCAATCTTACATGACCCTGAGCCAGACATGCGATATCAAGGTACACGACCTCCGAGTATTCTGGCAATGTGCCATCCGCAACGTTACCAATTCCTGGATTAAATCACCGATGTTTTCCCGACGTATTGAACCCGGCCCTGGTCAAGAATCGGTGTGGGACTATCCTCGTCCCCCAAAGCTCGAACCAACGACCAAGCGCATTCGGGCAATCTATCGCAATGTCGCGATCGCCGATACGCGCTGCGCCATGCGCGTGCTGGAAACCAGCCATCCCCCGGTTTATTACATTCCGCCTCAAGATATTCAGCAACAGTACCTAGAGCCATCCCGCAAGCAAAGCTTCTGCGAATGGAAGGGCATGGCCCGTTACTACACGATTGTTGTCGGTGGCGATCGCGTGCCGGATGCAGCGTGGTATTACCCCGAGCCGACAGCAGCCTTTGCTGCCATGCAAAACTACGTCGCGATTTATCCCCAATTGATGGATGCCTGCTATGTCGACGACGAACTCGTACAGGCGCAAGCGGGCAACTTTTATGGGGGCTGGGTGACCCAAGACATTGTCGGCCCCTTTAAGGGAGGAGCCGGAACGTGGGGCTGGTGAGTTTTTTCAGCACTGGTTGGTGCTCGACCCTTTAAAGCACCGCGTGGGTGTGCGCGTGTTGCTTGACGTTATCGTCCTCGCTGGGTTCGTAGATAACGTCCAGTACGCGTTTGGGTTCGGGGTTGTAATTGAGGGTAAAAGAACCGCTGTCAGTGGTGCAGGTTTGGTGCAACGGCACGTGTTTGAATTCCGGCTTAGCTCGGAAAGTACGCACCGCAGCCTGGACGCGTCGCGTAAAGTTCGAGCAGGGGAAGACGCCTGCAGGAACGATATCAGCCGGCAATGTGGGTTCGCCATCCCTCACGATCTCGGCATAGGTCGTGGCGTAAACCAAGTCATAAGAGGTGGAACGCACGCCCTGGAATAGGCAGTCCAACTCAGCTGCAGGAATGGGCTCGGCCACTCGAATTTCTTGTAAGCGTCCGTCTTCGCCACGCCGAAAGCAAGTCGCTACGCCCAAAACGACATACTCTAAGCCTTCAACTTCATTAGCTGCTAGGTCTACCGCCATAATTTCCACTCGCTGCGAGAGAAGTGCGCGATCGCCCTCAGCCCGAACCGAGTCACAACCACGCTCTTAGTCTAGAAGACTGCTCAGGCCTGAGCAGGGAAGTTAACAAAGATCTAGCAGTTGCTTAACGGTTTATGACGTCAAAGACATTATCGAGTGGCTCCACGCGACTAAATTGACGTAAGACATTGCGCGATCGCGCGTTGAACTTGACCCATGTATCCCGAACCAAACAGGTTGAGGTGGTTGAGCAGGTGATAGAGCTTGTAGAGCGGTCGACGGAGCTCGTAACCGGAGTCGAGGGGATAGGCATGGTTGTAGGCTCGATAGAACTCGGCGGGAAAGCCGCCAAATAGTTCGGTCATAGCCATATCAGTTTCGCGATCGCCATAGTAGGTAGCCGGATCGAAAATTACGGGCTGACCGGCCGGATCGTAGCCATAATTGCCCGACCACAAATCGCCGTGAAGGAGCGACGCAGTGGGCTGGTAAGACGAGAATAAAGCTGGAAGGCGATCGCACAAGTGTTCGGCATCTTGCATCCAGCCGCCGTCGTAGCCCTGTCGCCGAGCCAGCCGCAGTTGAAATTGCAGGCGATGTTCTCGGTAAAACTCGATCCAGTCGTAGCTGGGCGAATTGACCTGGGGGGTTGAACCAATCGTGTTATTCCGATGCCAACCGAAGCGATCGCTTTCGTGGCGATGCATGGCTGCTAGGTGTTGGCCCAGCCGTGTAGCTGAATCGGAGCGGCCGCGACCGAGATCGATAAATTCCATCACGACATAGGCGGAACTATCTAGAGTGCCCCAGCAGACCGGTTGAGGCACGCGAATGGCGTGAGTTGCATGCATCTCCTGGAGGCCCGCAGCTTCGGCTGCGTACATATCAACTGCGGCCAAGTTACCCAGTTTGATGAAATAGACGCGATCGCTCCCCTGAGCCGGATCGCCGTCGATGCGGTAGGCCGCATTAATACTGCCGCCGCCCACCGAACGCTGGCGAGCGATGGCGAAGGGTTCGCCGGTTACAGTGGCAATTTCGCGGGCTAGAAGCGACCAAACGGACATGTCGGGATTCACGCCTACACGGCCATTTCGCGTAGTAGACCCGAGCAAGCATCTTGCAGTAGTTCCACGACGTAGCGAAAGCCGTCGCCGCCACCGTAGTAGGGATCGGGTACTTCTCGATCGGGATATTCGGTGCAATAGTCGCACATCATCTTGACTTTATCGGCGTAGCGTCCCTCTGGATCGAGGCGGAGAATGTCGCGATAGTTCTGTCGATCCATGGCCAGGATGAGGTCAAATGCTTCCAAATCTTCGGCGCGGAACTGGCGTGCTTCTCCCGTTAGGGTCATGCCCTTGGCACGGGCGGCTTGCTGCATGCGCCGGTCGGGGGGAGAGCCGATATGGTAGCTGGACGTACCGGCCGAATCGCAGGTGATGCGATCGCTCAGTCCGGCCTCCTCGACTAAATACCGCATAACGTTCTCAGCGGTTGGGGAACGACAAATGTTACCGAGGCAGACGAAAAGCAAGCGGTTTGACGGCGGCATGACGCAAGCGTGAGTGGGAACGAGTGTGATTGTACCAAGGGAAACTAGGGCAGCTGAGAGGAATTAATAGGACTCGCCTGGGTTGAAAGTCGAGAATATCGTCTGGGTCACTTGAAAACACCCTTTCTAGTTGAATTGACCGGGCGAAAGAACGAATGGTATCTAATAACTGAATCTGCTTGCGAATTTTCTGGGTAAGCAGCCATGTGGAGTGTGCCTTAGCTTCACATACATTTCACAAACACTCCATAAACTCACCACCATCCCTACACTTAAACCCTAGCTCTTTCGCTCTGTTGAGGCGCGATCGCTCGTTGAGAACTTCGGGATGGCCCGGAATTACTGGAAAACACCACGAAGAAGGGACGAATGTTGTGAGCACAGTCATAGAACAACTATTTGTGATCGTGCCGCCCTTATTGGGTGCGGTCGCGATTTTAATTGTCGGATTTATTCTGGCAAACGTTGCCAAAGGCATTGTCGGCAAATTGCTCGACATGGTTTTGGGAAACGAGATGGTCAGCGGGCTGATTCGCGGTGATGCGGAACCCGGTTCGGAAGAAGAGCGTAGTGTCAAACAGACGATCGTCAGTGCGGTGTCTACTGGCATCTTCTGGATCGCCATGCTGTTCGTGCTGTTGGCCTTCTTTAATGCCCTGCAATTAACCATTGTTTCAGGACCGATCGAGGGTCTGCTCAGTCAGGTCTTCGAGTTCTTGCCCAATATCTTGGGTGGGGCAGCATTGGCGTTAGTTGCTTGGATCTTGGCGACCGTTGTCAAGCTCGTGGTTGGCAACGGCCTAGAGAATTTCAACCTCAATCAGCGACTGGGTCTCGAAACTGAGGCAGAAAGCAGCGAGTCTGTTTCCCTCACCGATACATTGGCGAACGTGCTCTACTGGTTCGTTTGGCTGTTGTTCGTACCCGCCATTTTGGATGCATTGGCCTTAGAAGGACCACTGCTGCCGATCCAGAATATGATCGACACCATTTTGGCAGCACTGCCCAATATCTTTATGGCCGTCATTATTGGTGCAGTGGGCTTCTTTATTGCTCGGATAGTGCGCGGTATTGCTACCAATCTGCTAGCTGCGGCTGGGGCCGATCGTTTGGGCGAACAAATGGGTCTGAGTGCCAGCCAGGGCGGTCAAGATTTATCCGTGCTGTTGGGGAACTTAGCCTTCGCGTTAGTTATCATTCCAGCTGGTATTGCGGCGTTGCAGGCATTGCAAATTGAGGTCATCTCGCGCCCTGCTACCACAATGCTCAATAAGGTGCTAGAGGCATTGCCCAATGTCTTTGCTGCCGCAATTGTGCTGACGGTCTCTTACGTCATTGGCAAACTGGTGTCTGGCTTTGTCGCTAATTTGCTGGCTGGGCTGGGCTTCGATCGCATTTTTGACATGTTGGGCCTGAGTGCCGCGACCTCTGATGCTCCTGCAGAAGGTGATGCCCCTTCAGACGGAATTACTAACACTCCTTCTGAGATCGTGGGTTTGATCGTGCTGGCAGGCACCATGCTGTTTGCCATTACCGAAGCGGCTAACCTGTTGAATTTCACGATGATAAACGAGCTGGTGGGTGAGTTCATTCTGCTCGCGTCTAAAGTTCTGTTCGGCGTGGTGATCCTGGGGGCTGGGCTGTATTTAGCAACACTGGCTCACAACGTGGTGGTTTCTGCAGCAGGCGGCAATTCTCCTCTGCTCGCACAAGTAACCCGCGTAGCCATCATTATCCTGTCAGCGGCGATCGCCCTGCGCCAAATCGGTATTGCGAACGAGATCGTCAACCTGGCCTTCGGCTTACTGCTGGGGGCGATCGCGGTAGCGGTTGCCATTTCGTTCGGTTTGGGCGGTCGCGAAGCCGCTGGCGAACAAGTCCGCGAGTGGCTGCAATCGATGAAATCGACCCCAAGTTCGGGCGGTTCGACTCCACCTGCAGGTGGATTGCCTCCAGCTCCTGGTAGTTCCGAAGGTCAGGGTCCTGGCCTGTTCTAGCTTGCCAGGCAATTCGATCGGTTTTTGAGGTGATGAATTCAGGAGATGTCTTAACGGCATCTCCTGTTTTGTTGCTCGCAAGTTTGCGTCAAGCAAGTTAAGCCTGCCAGGACTTAATACTGTCTTAGGCTTGAGGGGCCTTGGAATCAGAAGGTCGCGATTAAAATCGAGGGGCGATCGCCACGGGAGTGCAGGCATGACGCAAGCAGATATTGGCTTAATCGGTTTGGCAGTGATGGGTCAAAATCTCGTCCTCAACATGGCCGACCACGGTTATAAAGTCGCAGTTTACAATCGCACCACTTCAGTCATGACCGATTTTGTGACTGAAAACCCAGATACCCCCGGCGGATTAGTGCCGTGTGAGTCGTTAACTGAATTTATTGCTTCTCTGAAAACACCTCGCAAAATCGTGTTGTTGATTAAGGCGGGAAAAGCGATCGACATTGTCGTGGAAAGTCTGTTGGAAGCCGGTCTCGAACCCAATGACATCGTCGTAGATGCGGGCAATTCGCTCTGGACCGATACGATCGAGCGCGAGAAAAATTACGCCGATCGCCTTAAGTTTTTTGGCTCCGGCACCTCAGGCGGTGAAGAAGGAGCTCGGTTTGGTCCGTCCCTGATGCCTGGCGGAAATCCCGATTCCTGGAAGCATCTAGAACCGATTTGGAAGGCGATCTCGTCTAAGGTGGACCCCGAAACAGGTCAAGAAATTAAAGGAGCAACCCCCGGACATCCCATTAGCGGCGGCGTTCCTTGTACCACCTACATTGGCCCTAACGGTGCCGGTCACTACGTCAAGATGGTGCACAACGGCATTGAATACGGCGACATGCAGATGATCTGCGAAGCCTATCACCTGATGCGAGATGCCCTCGGCATGACTCCTGTCCAGATGAGTCAGGTGTTTGCCGAATGGAATCGCGGCCAGCTCAATAGCTTTCTCATTGAAATTACCGCCGATATTCTGCAACAAACCGACCCTGAAACGGGCAAGCCGTTTGTCGATGTCGTGCTCGACACTGCTGGACAAAAAGGTACGGGCAAGTGGACGGCGATGAATTCAATCGACATGGGTATCCCCGCCTCCACCATTGCTGAGGCTGTTTTCGCCCGTTTGGTCAGCGCCATTAAAGACGAGCGCGTTGCGGCTGGCAGTAAGCTGCGCGGTCCCGCGTCTGCTAGCTACACGGGGGACAAACAAAGTTTTATCGATGCCATCCGCGACGCGCTTTATTGCTCGAAGATCTGCTCCTACGCTCAGGGATTTGCCCTGATGCGCGAGGCCGAGAAAGAGTATGATTGGACGCTCAATTTTGGCGAAATTGCCAGTATTTGGCGGGGCGGCTGCATTATCCGAGCCCAGTTCCTACAGAGCATCACTGATGCCTACGAGCGCGACAGTAAGCTCGCGAATTTGCTGCTCGACCCCTACTTTGCCGAGCAGATGCAAGCATCGCAGGACAACTGGCGCACGGTTGTGGCTTCCGCGGCGACATTAGGTATCCCCACGCCAACATTTTCATCCGCCCTCGCTTACTTCGACTCCTATCGCAGCGGCTTTTTGCCCGCCAATCTCTTGCAGGCCCAGCGAGACTACTTCGGCGCGCACACCTACGAGCGCATCGACAAGCCGCGCGGTCAGTTTTTCCACATCGACTGGCCGGAAAGCGATCGCCCACAGCTCGCAGTTTGATCGGCACTTGCATCGCAATCAGCACTTGCATCGCAATCGGCACTTACATCGCAAAAGGAGACGGCGATCGCTAGCGCATTGTGGATCGTTCTGGGGGGCTTGTTTGCCAGCCAGGTAGCGCGGCGGCTGGGCTTACCGCCTCTAATCGGCACGATTTTAATGGGCATCCTGCTCGGTCCAGTCGGGTTGAACGCGATCGGGCCGGACGCGATGGCTGCGGCTCCCGGTCTCAGAACGGTAGCCGTGACGGCGATCTTGATGCGAGCGGGGCTGGGTCTAGATCGAGAAAAACTAGCGCAGCAGGGTAGCGTAGCGCTGCGCTTGGGCGTCCTGCCTGCAACCTGCGAAGCGATCGTGGTGGCCACGCTCGCGATGCTGCTGTTTCAGTTCGACTTTTTGACGGGATTACTGCTCGGTTGCATCGTGGGAGCGGAATCACCTGCGGTGATCGTGCCTGGCATGTTGCGGCTCAAAAGTGCGGGCTGGGGTGTGGCGAAAGGAATTCCGGACGCGATTTTGACGGGAAGCGCTCTCTCCGATGTGTTGCTCCTGCTGATGTTTAGCCTATTGCTGGCATTGCTCGTCCAGGGAGAGCTGAGCGAGATCGCATTACTCGGTGGCGTGCAACTGTCGCCGTTCGTGCTTTTGCCCGTGCGACTCGTGATTGAAGTGGGCTTGGGGTTGGCCTTCGGCTACGTTGCTGCCCGGTTAATCGTGACAATGCTGGTGCGCTGGACTTGGACGCAAAATGCAGTGCAGGACGTGACCATTGCCGCGTGTGTTGCTCTCGGGTTGGTGGCTGGCGCGCGAGCTTGGCCCCACTATTCGGGCTATTTGGCCGCGATGGCCATGGGATTGTTTCTCATCGAACTGGATGCACCTTTGGCTCGCCGTTTGCGCGTCGGGTTCAACGCTATTTGGGTAGTAGCTGAAATCGTCCTGTTCGTGCTTTTGGGAGCGAGCGTACAGATTGACGTTCTCGCAGTCGCATTGGGGCCGGGACTATTGTTACTCGCGGGAGGACTGCTGCTGGGCCGATCGCTGGGCTGGTATCTGGCCACGGCGGGAAGTAATTGGACGTGGCGCGAGCGATTGTTCTTATTGCCCGGCAACTCGGCTAAAGCGACGGTTCAAGCGGCTATTGGCGCGATTCCTTTAGCTGAAGGGATTACCGGTGGAGACGTGATATTGGCGATCGCCGCGCTCTCCATTTTGGTGACAGCACCGCTGGGTGCTTGGGGTATCGTTGCATTTGCACCCAAGCTTCTGGAAAAAGGCGAGGTCGATCCCGCCAAAGTGACTGTTGCCACCACAGTAAAAATTCTTGCGGCGGTTGATATGTCCGACTTGGCCATTCCTGTCTTAACTAAAGCAGCCGAACTAGCTCGTCGTAGTGATGGAGAAGCGATCGTCCTCTATGTCGAGGTCGAGAAACATGCTGCGGGGCTGGAGCAATTGCGGGCGCGCTCGCGTCGCTACCTGCGCGACATTCGCCATCAAATTCTGGTCGTAGAAGGGGCCATTCCTGAAGCGATCGTCAAAACGGCTGTTGATATCGGAGCGAGTGAGATCGTAATTGGCAAGCGCAGCCGCACTGGGCGAGATCGCCTGCTGCTCGGTTCGGTCTCCCAAGCCGTTTTGGAAACCAGTCCGATTCCCACGATCGTAATTGAGGCTTGAATCTTGATTTCTTCTTAGGTTGTCTCGCCTGATTGAAGTTACCCGCTAGCTTGAAAAGTGTGGCGCTCGTCAGCGATCGCTGACGAGCTTCAGAGCAAGATCCGATTAGGAGTGGTGAGATGGAACTGATTCAACAACTAACCCAAACGCTGGGCGTACAAGAAGATCAGGCTAAGGGGGGAGCGGGTTTGCTCTTTCAAATGGCGCAGCAGAAGCTCGGGGCCGAAAAATTTGCTCAAGTCTCGGATTGCGTTCCCGGCATGAGTGACATGCTTGCTGCAGCTCCTGAATCAGGTGGTGGTTTGGCCGGAGCGATTGGCGGTTTAGCAGGTAGTTTAGGCGGTCAAGCGGGCAATCTGGGTAACGTGGCGGAACTGGCTGGTGGCTTTTCTAAACTGGGGCTCAATCCCGGTTCCATGGGTCAATTCGTGCCGATCATCCTCAATTTCGTGCAAAACCAGGGGGGCGAAGGCGTAAAAGATATGCTCGCAAGCGTACTTTCGTAAAAAGCAGCAACATCCTTCCTACCATTACGTCTACAGATTTAACGCGATCGCGAGTGGCACCAACGTGACCGCGATCGCTGCATCTCCTCAACCACAGCGACATAGTTAAAAACGTCTCCGACGAGGCTGGGACGATGCAAACAATTCGAGCAATTACTCACGAAGCTCTATCTAATCGGGTTTTTACTGCGCAACACGAGCGTGCCATAAGTACGCTACTGATTCGCCATCAGTACACCGCTGACGATTTGCTACGCCTATCTGATTTGATGGATGCATTGCAAAGCGATCGCGTTCGAGTCCAAACTCATCGCACGACTTTAAGCCGACTGTTTGACAGTTGGGTGGTCGCTCGTACTCTTCATTAAGTACGACTAATTTCGTAGAAAAAGGGCAGTCGAGACGCCTCTCCACTGCCCCAGCAGGAGGCCTACTTGTCCGAGCTTGCTGTAGGTAACAAAAGAGTCCGCAGTTTTTATCGCTGACGGACTCTTTCAATTTCAGTACCTTTGACTAGCGATGACTCGGTATATCTGAAAAGAGCTATCGTAGCGTGCGGCTATTGAAAGATAAACCGCCGTGATCTTTGTCCGTACCGCGTACGTTGATTTCAGCCAACCGTCGCACGATCGCGGGACGACCGCCCACTTCATCATCGACAGCAACGCTGAAACCGTCACCGGATGCTGACCAGACTCCTTCAGGACGCTCGGTAGCATGAGCAGCAACCCGAGAACTGAAGGCAAGACCGCCGTGGTCTTTCTCCGTGCCAGCTACATTAAGCTCGGCCAAACGCCGGACGATAGCCGGACGAGCGAAAGTGTCTTCATCCACAGAGCTGCTGAAGCCGTCGCCCGAAGCCGTCCACACCCCTACAGGCTTCTCCTGCAGGATACTGACGGAACGCTCGCTATAAGCGAGACCGCCATGATCTTTGGTGGTTCCTCGGGTGTTAATTTCGGCTAAGCGCTCGACGATAGCAGGACGAGCTTCAGCGGGAGTAGAGCTGAAAATAGCTGCGGTACCGAGAGCGAGAGCAGAAAGAAGTAAACCAGAATTGATACGTGCCATGATGTCAGACCTCCGATCCAAATCTAGGAGCGAGAGAAGTAAACTGCTGTTCTCTACATCTCCTAGTAAACAAGGTGGGTCTGAAGGCCCCGTGGGATTACAGATAGGAGAAGATAAGGTCTAGAGTAGTGATTGCTCAACTTCTCCTCAGCGTCCTTTCATCAAATCACGGCACTCCCTCTCATTTAAGAAATCACAACTATCTCATTGCAGCAATCGGTGGATATCAAGGCTCAGTTGCTAGAAGGCATATGCTGGCGAATAAAGTCCCACGTTTTCAAAAGCTCTTCTTCAAATATCAAGACTAACGGGAGAACTATTAGCGATCTGCGATCGCTACCTGGCAGCAAGATTGAGAGCGCCATAACCACAATCGAAACTACGACCGCTATTTGGCGGGAGCGACTAATTTCGAGGATAAGCTTACGATTTTCTGCAATATAGCATCGCGTCCGATAGGTGAGCCATAGCGAACTATTGATCAGCAAATCCGCAGTCAAACAGACACCAACAAAAAAAGCATCGATAAATACATCATTCCTACTATGTTTAAACAGGTAAGTAAAATCTCCAAACCTATAAAGTAGATGGGCAGCAAATGGCATCAGCGCAATCATCATGAGGGCTAGACCATTAAGCCAAAGAGTGATTCTAGTATGTTTTTCGACCAGGTCATTAATTCGTCTTTGGTTATACCAAAAAGCAAAAAGTAAGACAAAAGCTAGTCCATAGTCGAGGACAGCAACCACAATTTTACTGATATATAAGCCAATTTCTTCAATGGATTCAGGGATGGGTAATTCTAAAACTAAAATTGTCATCGCGATCGCGTAAACAGCATCAATGAGTGCGCCAACACGTTCTTTGTTCATGTTTCACTCAGTCTCAATTGAATTTGGTTACATCACGGAGCCATAGAAGCCGTCAAGCTACTTAGGACGTTTTCGCGATCTAGAGTTGCCGGAGTCAGCGATTTCATGTCCAAGCTAAAACGTCAAGCACTATAGAAATCGATTGAATGCCACGCAGAGCTGTTCAAATCTGTCAGGAGGAACCTTACCATGCTAGAGATGAGCGTATAAGAGAGGATTTACTTGACTTGGGATAAAGATGAGAGGCCGAATTGCGTGCTGTTGCGTAATTCTGGAAAACGTAAGCTTTTTCAGACGTTTTTTTGCCGAAGACGAGTGATTGGCAAGTGCCCGCGTTTAGCGTGACAGAAATTTGCTTTATCAGGCTTTCGTGGACCCTTTAAAATCGCGATCCCGGTTCCTGAAGAAATCGGGCTTCTTCAGGTGTCGTCTCGCGACCCAACATAGTATTTCGGTGGGGGAAACGTCCGAAACGTCGAATCACGTCTCGGTGACGAATGGCATAGTCGAGCGTGCGATCGCTATCTGGATCGCCTGCCAACTGTTGAAATAACTCTACAGCTCGATCTTGGTCCGATAGATTTTCGCTGTGCTCGAAGGGCAAGTACATAAACCAGCGCTCTACCGTTAGCAATTCAAGATCGAAACCGCGATCGATGGCGTAATTCGCTAACTCCAGGGCCAGTGCGTCCGTTGCGAATGCACGCGCACTATTGCGAAACATATTGCGAGAGAACTGATCCAACACCACAATTGCAGCCAAACAGCTTCGCGTTTCTACTTTCCACTCGTGTGCGAGTCCCGTCGCCAGCTTTTCGTGGAGAGCGAGAAAACGATCGCTGCATTGGCGGTCAAATGCGATGTCTTTGGCAAACCATATTTTTCTCGACTTGCCGTACTCGGGAGGGGTCGGCTCCCCAAACCAAAACGTCAGAACTGCTTCAACCTCTTTCACAATAAAGACCTCACGCGCGTATTCAAAACATAGGAGAGATCAACGCACGCTAACGAAGCGATCGCGAGCCATTACTCGCAACTGTTCTATATCTTCTCGCCGCGAAACCGACAGTGGGATGGTTTGCTTCATTTCCTCGATCAGTAGTTCCATTGTGAGCGCTTGCTTGAGATAAAGCGCTCGATACAAACCGGCGATCGTCACTTGCTCGATTTCAGCTCCGCTGAATCCAGCCGCTGCTTCGGCCAGCGCGCGCAGGTCAAAAGCTTGAGAGTTCTGCTTGTGTAGCGTTAGGTGAATGTGAAAAATGCGTTCCCGCTCGGGCAGTTCCGGTAAATCGACGAAGAAGATTTCATCAAACCGTCCTTTCCTCAACAGTTCGGGCGGCAAACGAAATAAGTCATTGGCTGTCGCGACGACAAATACCTCCGCCGTTTTCTCTTGTAACCAGGTTAAAAACGAGCCAAACAAGCGCTGGTTGAGGCCGCCATCCGCATCACTTCCTTCTTGTCCTAACGCTTTTTCCAGCTCGTCAATCCACAACACCACCGGAGCCATTGCTTCTGCCAGAGCGATCGCCTGCCGCAAGTTCTTTTCCGACTCGCCTACATATTTGTCGTATAGCTTGCCCGCATCCAAACGCAGTAAAGGTAGCCTCCATTCCTTGGCGATCGCCTTTGCGGCCAGTGACTTGCCACACCCTTGGACTCCGACGATGCAGATGCCGCGCGGTGGACTGAGATTGAGTTCGCGAGCTGCAGGCGTGAATCCTACGCGAGCTCGCTGCAACCACGCTTTTAACTTGTCGAATCCGCCCAATTGCGTCACATTGCGTTGGATGGGGAAATAATCCAGCAGCCCGCCTTCTCGTAACGTTCGTGCCTTGCGATCGAGAATGTGTTGGCTGTCGCCCGCATCCAGCTTGCCATTGTGCATGACTGCATGGGCGATCGCCTGTCGAGCCTGATCGATAGTCATCCCCTGCAATGCCTGCAAGATCTGTTCGATATCTGCGGGGCTAGCTTCCATCTGAATTCTATTCGTGCCTTTGAGGGCTTTTAGTACCGAGCGCATCAGTGCCCGCAATTCATCTTTCCCTGGTAAAGGCAACTCGTAGCGAGCTGTACGGCTTTCAATATCGCGCGGCAGCAACACGGAATCACCCGTCAAAATCGTGCTGGAGCGATTGCGAGCAAATGCTTGCGTAACCTCGCGAAACTGACGTGCTACGACCGGCTCTTGGAGATGATGACTGAAGTCTTTGAGCCAAAATATGCCCTCAGCGGGCAAGGCTTCCAAATGTCTGAGCAGTTTGAGCGGATCGCCCGTGTCGTAAACGGCATGTTCGCGGGCATCCCGCATAAGTCCTTTTGACACCGACCAATCAAACAACGGTAGTGGGATCTCAGCAGCGACGCTGCCGAGCAATTGCTCTACGCGCTCCTCCTCCACCGTCTCGATCGCGATGACGGGATGAAACGACAGCATTAAGGTTTTCAGGTGATCGACACTTTCAGTCAGACTCATGGGGCGATCGCAGATAGCTGGCAGGTATTCTTGCCCCTAGTGTGCCCGCCGCGCCTCTCATTCAGGCGCGCATTCGAGATCGTCAACTCGGAATGAGGCGATCGCCGTCTCCTGCCTTATGACCCAATCTTTGCCATCGACAAGATAAAGCCGGGGAGTTCGGGGTCGCCGCTCACGTGATCGGGATTGTCGAGGATATCAGGGGCGCGATCCGGCCGGTACATGTGGACCGTACGTTGCTTGGGGTCGATCAGCCATCCCAGGACGGCCCCATTCTCGATGTACTCTTGCATCTTGGCTTGCAATGCGCGCAGCGTGTCGCTTCCAGACCGCAACTCGATAACGAAATCTGGGCAAATGGGAGCGAAAGATGCTTTTTCTGAATCGGTCAGCGTATTCCAACGCTGAGTTGCCATCCAAGCAGCATCGGGAGCGCGGATGGCTCCATTGGGCAGCGTAAAGCCAGCACTGGAATCAAAGCCCAGCCCCGTACCGTCTTTTTCAGCCCAGAGTCCGAGTTGAACCGCAAGGTTGAAGTTTTGATGCCCTGTATCAGACGAAGCTGGTGGCATGACGATGACTTCTCCTGAGGCAGTTCGCTCGATGCGGAGGTCGCGGTTGGCTGCGCAAAATGCCTCAAACTCGTCACGGCTCATGGGAGCGATCGCCGGTAGTGCCACCGTCAGCGGCGTGGATTCCGTTTGAATGCGTAGCGTCGTCGTCATCGTCGCAGCCTCATTCCAACTTGCTTCACACTCTAGCGAATGGAGGGCGATTGACTAAATTTAGTGCTCAGGCTCGCTAAAAATAGCATGTTAGAATGCGGGCGCATCGAACCTAGATGACTTCCTACAAAATCCCCGGAGACCGCACGACTATGGCTCGCGCAGCAAGCAACTCTAAGACCGCAGCAAAAACCGCAGCAGTCGAAGCAACGGCGAAATCTAAGCCTGCTGGTGCAAAAGCCGCGCAACCCGACCCGGCGATTGACCCGGCCAAACAGAAAGCGCTCGATACTGTTCTCGGCCAGATCGAACGGAACTTCGGTAAGGGGGCAATCATGCGTCTGGGCGATGCTGCCCGCATGAAAGTCGAAACCGTCTCCAGTGGCGCACTTACCCTCGATCTCGCCCTCGGTGGTGGTTTGCCCAAAGGTCGCGTGATTGAAATCTACGGTCCCGAGTCATCTGGAAAAACGACGCTGGCTCTGCACGCCGTTGCCGAGATGCAGCGCGAGGGCGGAATTGCTGCGTTTGTGGATGCCGAACACGCTCTCGACCCCACCTATGCAGCTGCGTTGGGTGTGGATATTGAAAATTTGCTCATTGCCCAACCGGATACCGGCGAATCGGGTTTGGAGATTGTCGATCAGCTAGTGCGATCGGCAGCGGTAGACGTCGTAGTCGTCGACTCGGTAGCCGCGTTGGTGCCGCGAGCAGAGATTGAAGGTGAAATGGGGGACGCTCAGGTGGGATTACAGGCCCGCTTGATGAGCAAAGCTATGCGCAAGATCACGGGAAATATCAGCAAAACTGGCTGCATGGTGATCTTTCTCAATCAACTGCGCTCCAAGATTGGCGGCATGGGGTACGGGCCACAAGAAGTAACCACAGGCGGCAACGCGCTCAAATTCTATGCCTCAGTACGTCTCGACATTCGTCGCATTCAAACCCTGAAAAAGGGAACAGAGGAATACGGCAATCGCGCTCGTGTCAAAGTAGCCAAGAATAAAGTTGCGCCTCCCTTCCGCCGAGCCGAATTCGACATTATCTTCGGCGAAGGAATTTCCAACATTGGTTGCTTGGTCGATCTAGCAGAAGAAACAGGATTTCTCAAGCGAAAAGGCTCTTGGTATAGCTACAAGGATGAGAACGTCGCACAAGGCCGCGATAACGTCATTCAGTACTTAAAGACCAACCCAGATATCAAAGCCGAAATCGAAGCTCAAGTGAGATCGAAGCTGGATGCGGGTGCTTCCGTATCGGCAAATTCCATTGCCCCCACTGCTGACGCGGAAGACGACGCTGAAGATTGACCCAATCCTGGCAGCGATGTTACGAGAGCGCGCAATCGCTCTCAAACTCATATTGACGAATTCGCATCAGTGTTCGGCATGCCGATCTAGTATTGGTGACAATCAAAGAGCAAGGTGTGTCGGTGAGACGGCATAGCAGGGGGCATGAGCGACAGTCACGCAGATCGACCTTCTTCAGACAGGCGCGGCACTGGTAACTCGCGACAGTTTCCCTTGCGCTTCGTCTTGATCGTGCCGAGCTTGCTGCAGATCGCGATCGCCGTCGGGCTGACAGGGTACTTTTCCTGGCGTAACGGTCAAAAAACAGTAGAGTCACTCGCGATGCGGTTGAGCCGAGAAGTCACGGCTCACATCGAGAAGCACGTACTCAGTTTTGCCGATCTGCCCTCGCAGTTCGTAAACATTAACGAAGCCGCTATCCGAGTGGGGAATCTGGATCCGTCTGACTTTCGCACGATGGCGCGCTATTTCTGGAGACAGACGCAGTTCTCCGATGCCGTTCCGTTCGTATTTTTTGGGAACCCACAGGGGGAATTTGTCGGGGTTTGGCAGGAAGATGACAACCTGACAACCTTCATGCTTAAAGACTCCTCCACCGCTCCCAATCGAGAAATTTACTACCTCGATCGCGACGGACAACCGGGCGAAATCATTCAGAAAGACTTGTTCGATCCGCGCGTGCGACCCTGGTATCGAGCTGCGATCGCGGCAGGTCAACCCACTTGGTCACCCATTTACGTGTGGGCTGCGGTACCGCGTCTCGGTATCGATCGCGTTGCCCCTGTTTATGATGACTCCGGATCACTCGCGGGCGTATTGGCAGCAGCAGTAACGCTGACTGATATCAGCGATTTTTTGAAACAGCTCGAAGCCAGCGAGTCCGGACAGATCTTTATGATCGAACGCTCTGGAGAGATTGTCGCGAGTTCGGTGGCAGAGCCGCCATTTCGCCTGACGGAAGCTGGCGAGCAACGACTAGCAGCGCTAGATAGTAGCGAACCACTCATTCGAGAAGCGGCCCGGAGCTTGCTCGATCGATTTGGCAGTTTCGACCGCATCATAGCGAACGAACAGTTTGTTTTTGAAATTAGCGGGCAGCGCCAATTTATCCAAACCATTCCTTTCAATACGCAGCGAGGAATTGATTGGCTCATCATTGTCGTAATTCCTGAAACTGACTTCATGGATTACATTCGCTCCAATACCTACACGACGATGCTGCTTTGCCTGGTTGCTTTGGTCGTTGCAGCTGGATTGGGCGTGGCGACGAGTCAATGGATTGCTCGCCCTGTACTCCGCCTCAGCCGAGCTTCACAGTCTTTAGCAGAACGAGCTATGGACACGGATTTTGGAGATGAAGAGTTGGTTTCAGAAGAAGATATAGGACATCAAACTATTCAGGAATTGGGCATTTTAGCGGGCACCTTTAGCCATATGGCTCAACAGTTACGGTTGGCTTTTAACACTATGAATACAGCTAATGCTGAGTTGGAACGACGAGTAGCCGATCGGACGAGAGAACTCGAACTAGCCAATCAAGAATTGCAGCGGTTCGTCAGCATTGACGGCCTGACACAAGTGGCCAATCGCCGTCGTTTTGATGAATATCTGCAACAAAGCTGGCGGCAGCACATCCGAGAGCAACAATCGCTGTCATTGATTCTTTGCGATGTGGATTATTTCAAGCTCTATAACGACACTTACGGCCATCAAGCAGGAGATGAGTGCCTCAAACAGATTGCGGCTGTCATGCGCGCGACCATTTGTCGACCCATCGATCTCGTCGCTCGTTACGGCGGCGAAGAATTTGCGGTCGTGCTACCTCAAACCGATCTCGACGGTGCCAGTCAGGTAGCCGAAAAAATTAGACAACAGGTAAAACAGCTCGATATTTTGCACGCCTCCTCAGGAATTAGTCCAGTAGTCACAATCAGCTTAGGCGTCAGTGCTTGTTCGCCTGCGCAGCACTCATTATCTGAGGCTCTCCTCACCGCTGCCGATCGCGCGCTCTACCGTTCCAAAACGAAAGGTCGCGATCGCGTTACGGCGATTCCGTGTCCGCCAACATCTGCTCCAAATCCTTAGGAGTATTGCAGTTAAACAGCAGCTTGGATGAAACATCAGGAATAGCTCGAATGTCCTTACGGCCTCGAAGCCACTGCTGTAAGGATCGGCCACCATCACGCCAATAGGCTTGCAATAATGGCACGCTGCGTCTGCGATAAAAGCCGCAGAGCGGTTCCCATCCCTTCGTGCTTTGAGGAAGAAAGGCGATCGCGTCTGTCGGCGTATCTACTAACTGAGCCGTCCACTGTTGCAAGCCTATTGGCGTGATGGTGGTCGATCCTTACAGCAATGGCTTCGAGGCCGTAAGGACATTCG
>JBCBVC010000052.1:0-24898 GCA_039817845.1 Cyanobacteria bacterium J06642_2 | reverse complement strand
GTCGTAAAGAGCGCGTAGCTGCTGAAGCAAGTGCTCGCCCTTTGCCTACCAATTCTAGGATATCTAGAGAAGTGCAGGGCATATGGTTTAGCGAAATAGAATCCGTGAATTGGTAGGCAAAGGGCGAGCACTTGCTTCAGCAGCTACGCGCTCTTTACGACCTTTTTCCAAGGCTTGCTTAATCCACTCATCAGAGACTGCAGGAACTTTACTTAGTTCCTCGTCAGGCAAGCTAACTAAAATAGAAGTTTCCTTGTCAGCATCAGTTTTTACCATCTGCCACCTACCCAAGAGTAGAAGTAAAGTTTCTTTAGATAAGCATGTAGCTTTTAATACAAAGCCACATGCTTAGAATTTCTGGGCCTACTTGCCCAGAAAGCATCTAGTCTCCCATCGTCGCATGCTTTTAAAGGTTACGCAACCAGAGGCTTGAATTTTGTTTAAAGTGCCCTCTGGGTATAGGCCTTATAATAAGCCGCCTAAAAGTGAATATGTATAACTACTTATTAGACGGAATTTTTCGGTCTAATACCTCTGTATTGGGTAGATAGCCCGAATGATTCTGCATAACACCCCATTCTAGGTAGATAGCCCGAATACTTTTCCGTATATTACCCCTGGTATGGGTGATTAGCCCGAATGCTTCAGTATCCTCTCCGGCTCGAATCTCGGCAGATTCTGCCTAACATACCCAAATGGGTGATTAGCCCGAATGGCACCTGGATGGATACCGATGTCCAAACCTCCAAAGCATTTCCTAGACAAGCTTCGAGTCGCTATTCAGCTCAAACACCGCTCTTGTCGAACCAAGCACAGCTACGTCTATTGGATTCGGAGCTTCATCTTGTCCCATAACAAACAAACACCCTTGGCAAAGGTCAGTCTTGCCAGGACGCTGCGTGTAGCTTGACAATCGCCTCTCGTTTCTAATGACTCGCCATTTGCTGCCACACCTCGCGATCGCTTTTGAACAGCTCGGAACAAATATCGGCTGGAACAATCGCTTCAATCGCCTGGTGATAAGTCATCAAGTTGTACCAAGGCACAGCGGCATTTAGGTGGTGCTCGAAATGCAGCGAAATATTGAACGGCATCAACACTCTGCGCAGCGGAAAAAACGAGCTACAACTGCGCATCCATCTCTGCTCTCGACGACTGACAGCACCCCCATGCTCCATCGCAATTTTGACGGTGTTAAGAGCAACCAGCACGTGCAGACCCAACAGTGCAGCAACCGCAACCGTCCAGTGAAAGAAGACTGCTTCGATCGCCAGAGCCACACTCCACACGAGTACTGAGGTAAGCGTTAGCGGCCAGTTGCGACCATAGCGCTCAGCAGGACAAGACGCTCCCAAGCGCAGGATGGCGTAGCCGGGAATGAGCAGCACTTTGGCGAGACGAGAAAGTAAGGCCGTATGAGTGTAGAGAGTTTCCTTACAGTTTTGGGGGTCGTCGGGTTCAGTGGGGGCGCGATGGTGAATGCGGTGGCCGAGTTCCCAGTGTTTGACATACTCCACTCCAAACGGGATGCAGGCGAGCCATCCCAACCGCCGATTCCACAACCGCGATCGCCCCGGCGTGCCCAAATTGAGAAACATATTGTGGGAAGCTTCGTGGACGACCAAGATAAATAGCGAAAAATAAATAAGTCCGAACCCCAAGGCACCGCTTGGGATAAAGGCGATCGTTGCGACTCTGCCTCCTAGCCAACAGAGAGCGATCGCTCCACCCACCAATGCCAGCAGCAGCGAACTATTCAACGCGTTATGCCACAAGCGAGGAGTACGAGCGTAGTGCAAGTCGCGTCCGGCTTCGATGGCGCGTTTAAGCCAAGGCGGCTGAGAGTGAAGCGGCTGGGGGGCAGTCATGGCGGTGTGAGTGCGAGCATGTCAGTACGAAAACGCAAGCTGGGTGTAGAAGGCGATCGCGCCTCGCCAATATTGGCTTGAGAGAAGCGATCGCTCAATCCCTCGAATGCAGTCTAGTTCGATGCTCCAGCCGAGGTTAAATCCAGGATGCTTGGGCGTACTTCGGTTTACAAAATACTTGTTAAGTCGAGGGAAAAGTCAGGAAGCACATCTTCTCCAAAAAGCTGTCTGGGTCGATCTAGCACCTCAACCTTCCCATCACCGCGATAAATCTCGACTTTCTGGTTCTGCGGATCGATGAGCCAGCCCAGGCGGATGCCGTTTGCGATGTATTCGTGCAGTTTGTCCTGCAAAGCACTGAGGCGATCGCTCTTCGAGCGCAGTTCGACCACAAAATCCGGACATAAAGGCACAAATCCTTCGTGGCTATTGAGCGCGTCGTAGCGAGATTGCTCGTTCCAAGATGCATCAGGCGATCGTATGGCACCGTTAGGCAACTCGAAGCCGGTTGATGAGTCGTAGCAGACACCACCATATCGTCGAGACCAGATAACCATATCGGCGACGATATTGGCATTGCGGCGTCCGGTATCATCGCCTGTCGGGGGACTCACGATTAACTCTCCATCTGCGGTGCGCTCCAGTCGAAGCTCGCGATTGGCGATCGCGAGCGCGGCAAACTCTCTCTTTGAAACGTGAAGAGCAATGTCTTGAGGTAACTCAAATGTAAGAGTCTGCATGGAACGATCCTCTCCGTATCGCGATCGCGGCTGGGATTGCAACCTGTTCTCCCTATTCTCTCAATAGAGGGTGTTGCGAATCCCGAAGATATTGGCGGGATCGACAGCGCGTTTGATTTGTTTTAACAGGTCAATGCTGGCTTCTGACAGCGTATCCGGTACGAATGCCCGCCGAATTTTGCCCACGCCGTGATGGTGAGAAATCGAGCCGCCGTTATCGATGATGGCTCGGCGCAAGTCGTACTCGATTTTGCTACCGATGACTTCAGGTTCGCGC
The DNA here is from genome assembly GCA_039817845.1 of Cyanobacteria bacterium J06642_2. Taxonomy (GTDB): domain Bacteria; phylum Cyanobacteriota; class Cyanobacteriia; order Thermostichales; family PCC-7336; genus JBCBTL01. The sequence goes on along the minus strand of JBCBVC010000052.1, from coordinate 22,013 downwards.
ACGCCTTTTGTATAGAACCCGAACATGAAATAAATGCAGACACTGCTGTGATAAATCTGGCTGATGCGATAGGAGAGATAGGGCTTACCAGGCAACCCAAATTGCTGATGCTTGTCATCTAAAACTTGCTGCACGGCAGTACAAATCGGTTGGATTTGGCTCCAAGGAGCCGAGGTTTCGAATGTTTCGCCGATGATGTGATGAGATGCCAAAAAGTCTCGAAAATAGGCGATCGCGTAGGTGAGCATGTATCCGCGTCGTCCGTTTTCGGCACCTGTCACGAGTGCGCCGTATTGCTTGGCTAGAGCCGCGATGCGGTCATTCTGATAGCGAACTTCCGATTCAGAGCCTTCCATCACCACCGTAGCGGCGGCCATCTGGGTAGGGTCGAACTTTTTGAGATTCAACACGTACTGCTTCTTGAGGCGATCGGCGATCGCTTTCAGTCCCGTAGCAGCAGGTTTTAACGCTTGCCCGAAACGAAACTGATAATTGTCTACCAGCCGAATACTGGCCGGAATATAGTTACTCTGAGCCAGTTCGTAGAGACACTCCACGCCGCGATCGAAATGGGGAAAAAGCAACGAATTGTATTGAGTTTGAGCAGGTATTGGATGAATTTTAATCGTGGCTTCCGTGACGAGGCCGAGATTACCTTCGTTGCCAAACAGCAAGGGTTGCAACTGCATCCCCATGGCCACTCGGGAGGTCGCGGCTACTTGCTCCAGCCTGCCAGAAGGCGTAACAAGCGTGATGTTTTCAACGATGTCTTCGATATTGCCGTACCGATTTTTCTTCATGCCGCTGGCATTCGTCGCAATCCAGCCCCCTAGCGTTGAAAGTTCGAGGCTGTCGGGTTCGTGACTGCAGGTATGACCGCGCTCCCTCAGTGCAGCTTCGAGCTGCGCTCCCGTAATGCCAGCCTGAACCCTTGCCCGCAAATTCTTCGGATCGATCCACTCCACCCGATTCATCCGTTTCATATCCACCGACACGATCGGGCGGGTTTCTTCGGGAGGTAATGTCAACGCGCAGCTTACGCTCGTCCCGCCACCAAATGGAACTAGGCAAACATCGTGAGCGATCGCCAACTCAATCATCCGTTCGGCATCCTCTGTTGAGGCACAGAAAAACACCATATCGACCACCCGTTCCAACTTCCGGTACAGCACTTTGTAGACTTCTTCGAAAGTGGTTTGGCCGTGGCTGTGCAGTAGGCGATCGCGATCTTCAAAGCTGTAGCGATTGGAGGGGAATGCTGTTTCTATTGCGTCGTAAAATGCCGGGTGCGGGGTGACGGAAGGTACATTAATCGCTTCGCGTTCCGGCAAGCGATCGTCCGGGTCGAGCTGGATATCGAAGAGGGATTCGATGTAGGGCACCAGGTGAGGCATGGCATAGCCCGACAGCGCATATCGATCGCCATGCATCATCACAGCGCGATCGGCACCGATTTTAAAATACGTATCGGCAAATCCCCATTTGTGTCCCCAAAGAGAGTTCTCGGCAGGTGCAGTCACGGGCAGTCTCGGTTGAAAATGGATTGCAGATGGCACGTGCCTGAGTCTCTTCTCGATCGCCTAAGCGTCCGGGCAATCTCTGAGGGCGGCAACAGCCTGATGGACATCTGCCACAATCTGGCGGTAAAGTTGGCGACTGTCAAGTGGCGATCGCGCGTCTTCATACGTGGCGGGGTCGATAGTTTTGCCGAACCTGACTTGAATCGGATAGAGGCGCGGAATGGATGTCCCTTTCGGTAAGGCTTGAAAGGTGCCCTGGATATAGGCGGGCACGATCGGAACGCCCAGCTGTACGGCCAGCAACCCCAATCCGGGTTTGAAAGGCTGCAACGTTCCGGAGAGCGATCGCGTTCCTTCAGGAAACACCAGCAGAATGTCGCCCTTGGCCACGAGCTGTTGGCATTGCGTCAAACAATCCCGAAAGCTGCCCTGCCGCCGAAATGGAATCATGTTCAGACAGCGATCGCAGATCCAAGCCTTGAGAGGCGAATCGAAGAAGTAGTCGCGGGCGGCCAAACTATGTACGCGCCTGATATGGATGTGTTGAGCAGCGGCGATCGCCGGGCCGTCTAAATGACTGACGTGATTGGCCGCAATAATATATCCACTCTTACGGGGTAGGTGTTCACGACCCCGACACGACAACCGAAACCAAGAGCGATAGATGGCATTTCCGCCTATCCAAATGCATTCCTGCAGCACCCTAGCGCCTAAAGACGCAGCTCGTCGGTTCAATATCCCTCCTCGTTCGTGCGAGGGAAAGTGTCAGCTTAGAAAGCCCCAGCTTTGGCATCTTGGCAGGGGCTTTCTAAGCTGACATTGCCTCAACTTGCAGTGAGGCACATTTCCTCTAGTACTTACAACGATCGACGGGATAACCAATATAGATGGCACGCTGAAGTTGAGTGGCGCTCCCGCCCAAACTCACCAGGCGGAACTGCGTATGTTCAGCGTTTGCTCATCGACGTTTTAGGCCGCGGCGTGCCCACCCTGTCGTGAACCAAATATAGATAAAGAGGATACAAGAAACGAGTGCTCCAACAGCCCACTTCATAAAGTTTTTGCGTAGCGTGAGCAGCTGAGCCTCAACCGTCCGCTTAGACTGGCGATCGGCACGCCGGGTAGCCGTATCTAACTCAGCGATGATTTGGGTACGCAGATCTTCCTGAGAACCTCCAACAATCGTACGTCCCTGCTGGTTGAGGCGAGCCGCAAAAATTTCGAGCTGATCGGCAGTTGCCCCCTCGATTTGCTCCTCAATTTGAGCTGCTCTGGTGGTGCGTCGCGTCACCTGCTGATCGACCGTTGTCGTTACTTGATTCTCGATGCGCTGAAAAGAGTTAAAGCCGAACGGAATCAGCAATAAAAACAAGATACCGACCAGCAGTGATATCCAAGATAAGAAGAGGACGAGGCGCTTTTCCCAAATATTGCGACCGTAGGCTCGTCCTAAGAAGATCAAAGCCAAGCCAATCAGCGGCACGGGAACGCGCTCGACCATTTCGCCAAAAACGCCAAATTCCCACTGGTGATTGGTGAAATTAGCTGGATAGAAAATATTGATAATGTCGAAGGCGGCTAGCACCAGCAACCCGTACCCTACTGCCCGTAACGGGAAAACACTTTGCCACCGCGCATCATCCGAACTAATCATGAGATCTATCCTCAAACCTCTATCGCTTTCCGTGTCGCTCCAAGCCTTTGGGAGGACTTGTTATCGCCACCATATCGCGGGCAATTTCACCCCGCTTGCATCTGCCCGCACTCGCTCACGAAGCCGGAAAGCGGTTGCTCCACCAAGCGTACCAGGAAGGCCACACTTGCTCTAGCTGGGCAAAGCTCTCGTCCCGTTGGGCGTCATCATCGGCAGGTAGCGACATTAATACCCACAAACAGCGGCGATCTCGAATGGGCTCGCGTCCCCAAAAGACCGGCCAGAAGCGACTCACTTGCAGGTCGTGCGTGTTGCGATTGAGTTCGAACTGATCCCGCGTGACCGTACTCGGTCCGTAAGAGTTAATGCAGGCAGACAGGTAGGCGCGATCGCCGTGAGTAAATAAATAGTGCGTGCCCACTTCCGTTTGCCGCTCGTCCAGTGGCGGAACATCTTCTTTGCTGCGAATATCTTCCGGATGATACTCGCGCACGTAACGCTGAATTTGACCGTCAGTGAGGACGAGATAATACATCTCGATACCGAGCGGGTCGTCTCGTCCGACAGTCTCGTCAGCTTCTCCAGTACTGGCATAGACGTATTGCTGCGCAGCTTGCAACGCTGGATACAGATATTCACTCTCTTGGGCGACAACTGTCAAAGGCTGGCTGGCCTGGAATTGCCAGCCAGGCAGCGAAATTGATTCAGCAGGAAAGGCATAGGGGCGCGGCTTGCCCAACCCTGGCGATAATGCTGCCCGAGCGAGCACGACCGCCGTACCCGCAGCCACTAAACCCAAGCCAATGAGACGCGATCGCGATGTCGTCATGATTTGTGCAGGACCTCAGTCGCTTCACTACTATCGGCGACCATTGCGTCCGATTCCCCGTCAAAGAAGGAATCATTGTCAGAATGCGAATCGTCTTCTGTAGATGGCTGTGTTTCGTAGCGATGCAAGAACCACTGGCATACGAAGCCAAACGCCACCATGGAGATCACGCCAAACAGCTGGGAGCCATCGCCGTGATGCCAATAAGTGAAGGCTGCTTTATCACCACCAGCAACGATTAGAGCGAGCAGTGCAATCCGAAAGCCATTCACGACAAAAGCGATTGCGAGAGCAATGCCAGGCAACAGCCAGCGATCGCCTTTGCGAATGGCAAACACTAGCAAGAAGATGGCAGTCAACTGCAATAACGACCACGCTGCCTGCACGCCAGAACACGCCTCATTTACCTCGATTGCACCTGTGGGCAAGAGGATGAACACGCCTTGTCGCGTTACCTCAAATCCAAGGTAGTACAGCATGCTGGTGGAAATTTTGGCCGTTAGCAAGCTGAAGTTGTATGCGTTATGAAAAAAGGTGATGATGTGATGCTGTGGTTGCGCCAGGATGACTGCAATAATTAGCTCGCGCCAGAACAATCGCAGCTGCCGGGCGCCCACAGCAATTAAGCCAAAGCCCAAAATCGAGAAAAACGGAGCGATCTCGAATAACACACCGTCGTAAACATAAGCCCACCAACTTCGCAGTAAAATCCAGCCAATCAGGGCTGCTCCGACAGTGCTGGAGGCTACATCGCCGATTAACCTGACGCTGTCCCGCTTCCGCCAAATCAACGTTAGTAATGCTGCCCAGCAAATTAGGCTGTAGGTTAGGCGCTCGAAATCGCCTGTTAGCCTCCACCACAGCAGCAAGTGCATGGCCATGAGGCCGAGGCCAATACCGATCAGCCAGAACTCCACCTGGTCGATGGATTGGATAGAAAGGCGGGGATTGCGAACCTTCATAGTTGCTGCTCACTCCTAGGTCGCCGTCAGTCGCGCGATCGCAAGTCGCAGATTTTCTCTGTTTCTCAATCAGCTATGGCCCGATTACTCTAAACTGGCATGATGACAGCGTGCAGTCGAGCGGATTGCAGTATATTCCCAAGATTACGGCACGAACAAGCCCCAAAACAATCGCGTAGTTCGTGCAAAAAAATACAAAGTCAGAACAATATGGGTATTACACAACACAGAACGTCCGGCCCCTGCAAACATCACGCCGACGTATCTTGACGTTCCCAGAATCGCTGCGCAAACGCCACGGCAGGATGAATGGGCGCCTTTGGCGGATAAGCGAGAGGCATCCCGGCCTCCTCTGGCGTGCGGTTTGATTTACGATTGTTGCAAGGTTCGCAAGCTGCGACAACGTTTTCCCAACTGTGGACACCGCCACGAGATCGCGGGATGACATGATCGATAGTGAGCCGAGACGTGCGTCCGCAATACTGACAGGTGTAGCTGTCTCGCTTGAGGACGCTGCGGCGGTTCACAGCGGGAACCTTCCACAGCCGCTCGGGTGCGACATCTAACAACCGAATGTACTCAGTCACCTGAAGGTGCAGGCTAGGAGAACGTACCCACCAGCTTTTTGTATCGCCAATCTCAAGCACGAGCGGCTCGGCTTTTCCGAGGACGAGTAAGTTGATGGCCTTGCGAATATTAATGCGACTGAGCGGTAAATAATTCTTTGAAAAGACGACTATGGAGCAATTCAGCGCTATGCTCATGAACACTCTCCTGGAGCAAGTCGAACGTGCCGTAATCGTTGATACGCCGTACAAAACAGGGGCCGCAACATGACAAAAGCAAGCGCCCTGCGCACGGAAGAACTATGTTGACTGGCTAAGTCCGGCTCGACTCAAGCTGCGCTGCAGGCTACATGTAACCTGGCACGCGATCGCTCCGTGCGATCCCGGAATTGCCTCAATTGTAGGGGACGCCCCTGCAACTGTCGAACTCCCAAGCAGCTAGGTTACGCCTCGATCTCGATTGCTTTGTTATGTTTTTGTTTCAGTCGTAGCAGCAGCAACCGGCTCAGCCGTAGAGGCTACTGTCTGATGCGTGGCGATCGGTAAACCGATGATATCGGCATACAGGTCGATATAGGCTCGGGCCGAGAGTTCCCAGCCAAAATTCTGACTCATGCCCCGTTGTTGTAACGCTTGCCAGCTGTCCCGATACTGAAATCCTTCCCAGGCACGCACCATGCAGGTATAAAAGTCGAGCGGTTCGTAGCGATCGAAGCAGTAGCCCGTCCCCGCGCCGCGCTGAGGGTCGTGATGGGACACTGTATCCACCAGCCCTCCCGTACGCCGCACGATGGGCACGCACCCGTACCGCAGCGCAATCAGCTGACTGATTCCGCATGGCTCGAAGCGGCTGGGCATCAAAAAGGCATCCGCTCCCCCATAGATGAGGCGTGCCAGCGAGTCGTCAAAGCGAGAAATATAGGCCATCCGCTGCGGAAATCGCTGGCACATCTCGCTCAATTTCGTTTCATAATTGGCTTCGCCGCTACCCAAAACGACGAGCTGCGCGTCAGAGTAAGCTAAAAACTTCTCCATCACCTGCAACATCAGATCGATGCCTTTTTGCTCGACCAACCGCGTCACCATACCGATTGAAAATCGAGCGGGTGTTGTGGTGAGCCCCACTTCTGCTTGCAAGGCTGTTTTGTTAGCCGCACGTCTATCCAGCGTTTCTGCCGTGTAGGTTTTCGCCAAAGCCGTATCGGTAGCTGGATTGAAGCGATCGCGATCGATGCCGTTCAAAATACCGCTGAGGCGATCGCCAACGTAGGACAACAGTCCGTCAAGCTTTTCGCCATGAGAGGGCGTGCGGATCTCTCTGGCGTAGGTAGGAGACACCGTATTGATTCGATCGGCATACGTGATAGCTCCGGCCATCGTATTGTGAGCCTGATAAAACCAGGGCAGCCACGTCATTCGTTCGAGCTGCCAGCGCCACGGTCCTTGATAGGCCAGATTATGGATGGTAAACACCGTACCGATGTCAGATATCTCGTGCATCCAGGCAGGAATCATGCCCGTATGCCAGTCGTGGCAGTGAACGATGTTGGGCTTCCAGTAATTCCAGACAAATTCGGCTACGGCATTAGCAAAAAAGGTGAACCGCCAAAACTCGTCGTCGCCGTAGTAAACCCGATGGGGAGCGAAGGCATAATGTTCGAATAGGTAAAGCGGTACGTCCGTGCCAGGTAAAACACTCTCGTATACTTTGCACGTCGTATCCATTACTTGGACCGACCACACGGGTTCGCGGGAGAATTCTAGTTTCGTCCACAAAAAGCCGTAAAACGGCATCGCAATTCGCACGTCTAGACCCGCATTGCGCAAGACTTGCGGTAGGGCACCTACCACATCAGCCATACCACCAACTTTGGCAATGGGACCGGCCTCTGCTGCAGCAAATAGGATGCGAGTTTCGGCCATGTGAATTCCCCGATCGCGCGTCACCCCTGTACGATACAGCGTGAAGGGACGCGTTCGTTGCTTCTCCAGGATTGTACTGAGCTCGCCCCCAAGCCCCAGACCACAACGCTAATTCTTTGTGTGGTTGCGTCCGCTTATTTAGGTCCAAAACAAGCGGAGTCTCTTGCTGGTGGCTCTTTTCGTCTATTCTTGCAAGTCACATGTATGCTTGCGCAATTGCGTCCACTGCAAAGTCTAGAATTCGTAGCAATGGTGATTCGGAGCGAATCCATGCCGAGTAGATCGATGGTATTACGGAATAATTTATTAAATTTTTGCTGGTTAACCCTCGCAGCTATTTAGTTGTTATTAGTTTTTTGCACTCAGCGATCGCACGCTCATGCAACAACTGAAATCCTCAGTGTCTCTAAGTCTCTGAGACTCTGAGACTCTCTGAGACGACATGAATGAGTGAGTTCAGAGAAGCACCGTTTTGCTGCTTTAAGAGAGCCACATGACTGATGGTGCTGCCTACTACTTGACAGCACCACTAAACTCAGTGTCAAAAATGTTTGTGAAAAACATAATCAGTCCAGATGCGGTCATGGGTTTGTGAGTTGTTACATCAGCAAAGGATGATATCTGCATAATGAACGGTACTGCCCTGAATCTGTTTGAAATTGAGTCGAATGACATATTAAACACAGCAACCTTTGCTTTTTCATCATCAGTAGACTCACTTGCCTCCCACTCAGAGGAACCTTTGGGATATGTTGTCACCAATCTAGTTTCCAACAACCCCGACAACGACCCTCAGCTGATTGACCCCCTCGTTAGTCTTGGATGGGGTATTGCAATCCGACCTGCTGGTTTAGGAGGTCACTTTTGGATCAACAACAGTGGAACAGGCACCGTCACGGAGTACGTCGGTGATGTTGGTGGTGTGCCCATCTTTCAAGACAGTTTGAAGGTTGTAAAAGTTACTCCAACCGCATTTAATCCCTTTGGCATCTCTGGACCGACAGGACAGGTTTTTAACGGTTCCAGTGATTTTGTCATTACTCAAGATCACCCTAACGGTGCAATTACAGCTCCCAGTAAGTTTATCTTTGTGGCCAGCGATGGCGGTATTTCGGCCTGGACTGAACGTAGAAATGATGATGGCACTATCGATCGTCCGCTAGAGTCTGAGGTCGTGGTCGATAAACTTGGCGAGTCAGTTTATTACGGTGCTGCTATTACCAATTTTGAAGCTGATAATCTCCTGTATGCAGTAGATTTTGGTCCCACACCAGGTATTGAAGTCTACGACGCCACTTTTACCGAAGTTACTGAAGAATTTGAATTTATCAATCCCTTTTTAGATGAGGGTTATGCTCCCTACAATATTCAGAACGTTAATGATTCTTTATTCGTAGCCTATGCTGTTCCTTCACCCGTAATACCGGGGGATGAGGTGATTGGACCTGGTTTAGGGAGAATCGCCGAGTTCGATTTGGCGGGGAATCTAGTTGCCACCTGGGAGGATGAAAGCTTACTCAACGCTCCTTGGGGATTTGTGGCTGCTCCCGATAACTTTGGCGAGTACAGCAATACGCTGCTGGTGTCTAACTTTGGAGACGGCACTATCGTCGCCTTTGACCCAACGACGCGTACAGCTGTAGATTATCTGCGAGATGGAAACGGTGAGCCTATTGCCATCGACGGTCTTTGGGGTTTGACGTTTGGCAATGGCGGCAGCTTAGGTGAGACCAACGACCTATACTTTGCAGCTGGTAACGATCTAGGGGATAACCCAGGAGATGGTGTCTTTGGAAAGGTCGAAGTCGCAGCTGATGTCGATGTACCTGCTCCCGGAGGCGATCGCCAATTTGAAGGCACCGATGGAGACGATCTGTTTGTCGTCAGTGGTGACAGGAATGTCTTTTCTCTGGGTGAAGGTAACGATACGGTAACCGCTCGAGGCCTCAACCAGTTAGTGAACGCTGGCGACGGTAACGACATTATCAGCATCGGTAGTGGCACCGTCGATCTGGGTGAAGGCGAAAACTTTGTGACAGCAAGTGCCGGATCTAGCACGGTCACAGCGGGCTCGGGCGACGATACGGTCAATTTAGTCAAAGGTGTCCTTGAGGCTGAGGTCGGTGATGGCAATAACTCAGTCACATCGGGTGCAGGAGACGATCTCATCACTGCTGGAGCCGGAGATGACAGCGTTCATGCCGGGGCAGGCACCAATACCATCGCTTTGGGCGAGGGCGACAACACGATCGATACGATTGTCAATCAAGGCAACTTCTTGGTCTCGATTGGTCAAAATACTGTTACCACTGGCAGCGGCAGCGACACCTTTAGGATCGGTGCTGGTGAGGGCCTCACCACTATTACTAACTTCGACGATCGCGATCGCTTTGAACTCGTCGGTTTCAAGCCTGACTTTTCGGGAGCCCTCAGCTTTAGCGACCTGAGCATTATCCAGGATGGTGCCGATACAATCATCACTCTCTCTGGAACAGAGGATGTTCTGGCTGTCTTGCAAAATACTCAAGCTGATGCCGTGGATGCCAATACATTTGGCGAGCCGATTCCTAATGAACTTGAAGTAGGTCTTTTTGACGCACGCAATGACACTCTGATTAAAAACTTGGAAGAGAATAGTGAGGTTCTCGCCAGCGAACTTTTAGGGCGACAGGTTACCATTGCTGCCTCGGTCCCTGACGACAGCCTTTTCTCCGGACAAGTGGAGAGCATCTTCTTAGACCTCAATAATTGCGGGGTAATGAAGATAGAGAATGTCGAACCTTATGCCCTATTTGGAGATAGAGAGGGAGATTTAAGTGGGAGAGTCAATCCTTTTAAAAGAGGTGAAAACAGCATCAGCTTTGACCTGTACTCTGGCGATCGTCGGCAAGGTGATTTGCTGGATACAGTGACGCAAAACTTTACCGTTGTTGACGACTTGACCGGTTCCCAGAATGTAATCGTAGGTCTATTTGACGTGGAAAGCGATGCTTTGATTACCATTTTGGAAGAGGGGACTGAAGTGCTGGCCAGCTCGCTGGCAAATCGCGACGTCACTATTGCGGCCTTTGTCGATGATGACAGTGCATTTGCAGGTCAAGTGGAAAGCATGGTCTTGAATTTAAACAATGGCCAAGTCACCAAGATAGAAAATGCCGAACCCTATGCTCTATTTGGAGATGTCGGAGGAGATTTCCGCAGCGGTATTCCACTCATGGCAGGGGACAACAGCATCAGCTTTGAGCTGTATTCTAGCGACCGTTTGCAAGGTGATTTACTTGCTACAGCGAACCGAGATTTCACAGTTATTAACGACCTGGCCTGAGGTTTGAGTTTCTAAATGTGTAGAGCTTGTTTGCTATGATTTCCGGGCGGTATGGTCACATTTTGTATTTGTCTCTCTGAGGCCCAATTAACGAGATTTCTGAATTGCAGCCATTGGGATATAAGCTCTTGCCTTAGACCGGAGCATAGTTGGTATATGTCTCGCCAATTCTTCAAGAATGATATGCGTGTTTTGCAAACGAGAGCGACATCTGCCATCTAGCTTGGGAGTAGACGGAATACTGATGGCTGATTGACCCTGAGACTATCATCTGATGTAACCTAAGTCTCTATAAAGGAGATTGTCTTTCTCCTGATCATTTCATGCGGGGAAACGGTAGGCAGACTTCTGTAAGAGGAGGGCTACCAGCAATGAGCCATCGAGCGCGCAATGCGTTCAACACTGACGAGCAGATTGATAGAGAATACAAACTCGACCTCCACGTTGAAGCAGTCAAGACTATCCGGCCTATTGACCGTTATTGCCCCTAAGTGTGATTTGATCGGTGTGTGTTTCAGTCTCGAATCGTACGTAATCTGCATGTCTCTCTCCGACTCTTTTCGTCGCACCAAGATTGTGGCCACCATTGGGCCTGCAACCCAGTCGCCTGAGGTCTTGAGAGAACTCATTGCCAGTGGCGCAACCACGCTGCGTCTAAATTTCTCCCACGGCACCCATGACGATCATCAGCGTAACGTCCGCTCAATTCGGCAGGTCGCCCACGAATTAGGCATCCAGGTCGGCATTCTGCAAGATTTACAAGGTCCCAAGATTCGCCTGGGGAAATTTACTGACGGCCCCATCTTTCTCGCGCCAGGCGATCCGTATATCCTGACTAGTCACGCGACTCCAGGTACGCAGCAACGCAGTTGCGTGACTTACGACAAACTGGCGCAGGAAGTTCCCGAAGGTGCGACGATTCTGCTCGACGATGGTCGGGTAGAGATGCGAGTGGAAGCCATCGATCCGGCTGCGCAAGAACTCTTCTGTCGTACGATCGTCGGCGGCAAACTTTCCAATAATAAAGGCGTGAATTTCCCTGGCGTACGCCTCTCCGTTCGGGCAATTACGGATAAAGATCGAGTTGATTTGCGCTTCGGTCTCAATCAAGGCGTGGATTGGGTTGCTCTCAGTTTCGTCCGCGACCCATCAGACGTATTGGAATTGCGCGAACTGATGGCGGAGGCCGGTCGGCGTGTCCCCATCGTCGTCAAGTTCGAAAAACACGAAGCGATCGACCGAATGGATGACATCCTCGCCCTTTGCAACGGCGTTATGGTGGCGCGAGGCGATCTGGGTGTTGAAGTCCCAGCTGAAGACGTGCCGATTTTGCAAAAACGCCTAATTTACACCGCAAATCAACTCGGCATTCCCGTGATTACGGCTACGCAAATGCTTGACAGTATGGCGACCAATCCCCGCCCGACGCGAGCTGAAATTTCGGATGTGGCTAATGCCATCTTGGACGGTACGGATGCTGTCATGCTTTCTAACGAAACTGCTGTTGGCGAGTTCCCCATTGAAGCAGTCTCGACCATGGCCCGCATTGCCGTGCGCATCGAGCAGGAGTTTAGTGCGGCAGTTCCTCAGCTACCCGAACCGCAAGATTCTGCTGTCCGCCGCAAAGCACGGCGTGCTCGTCACCGCGATCGCCCTTCCCAGCGCACGGCAATTCCCAATGCCATCAGTAAAGCGGTTGGCGAGTTGGCTGAAGAACTCAAGGCCTCAGCCATTATGACGTTGACTAAGTCTGGTTCTACGGCTCGTCACGTCTCCAAGTTTCGGCCCCAAACTCCAATTCTCGCCGTCACGCCTTTGGTGAATATTGCGCGGCGGTTGCAGTTGGTCTGGGGCGTCCGCCCTCTGTTGGTTTTGGATTTGCCTTCAGCCCGCCAAACGTTTCAGGCAGCGCTAAATGTGGCTCGCGAACAGCACTTACTCCGAGATGACGACCTGGTAGTCATGACAGCAGGCACACTCCAAGGGGTTTCTGGCTCGACTGACTTAATCAAGGTCGAGATGGTCAAGTCGGTGGTAGCCAGAGGTCGAGGCTTTGGGAAAACGTCTGTTAGCGCTCCTGCCCGTATTATTCGCTCGGGTGTAGAGTCTAATACCCTCATGGCCGGAGAAATTCTCGTGGCTGAATCCACTGATGCTGACTACGTCGAGGCGATGAAACAATCTGCAGGCGTGATTACTGAAGTCGGCGGTCAAACGTCACATGCTGTCGTGATCGGTACTCGTTTGGGCTTGCCCGTCATGGTGGGTGTGAAGGATGCCACCAAGATCATCCGCGACGGAGCCATTGTCACCCTCGATCCTCGTCAAGGTTGTGTCACGACGGGAGCCGACGTAGAAATGCAGAATCCACTTTGATAGCAGTGAATGGCACCTCCCATATCCTCTCGCTTGTCTCCTACTTTCATCGCTGATATTGAGTTGAGGTGTCGTTCTAAGATGAGAAAGATACTCGCAGCTGCGTTAGCGATTTCATGACTCATCCTTTTTTGCAACTGTTGCAACATCGCGTTGTCGTTTTCGACGGTGCGATGGGTACTTCACTTCAAGCTCAAAACCTGACAGCGGAAGACTTTGGTGGCCCCGATTTAGAAGGTTGCAACGAGTACTTAGTAATCTCGAAGCCAGAAGCAGTCAAAACTGTTCACGCTAACTTTTTAGCCGCTGGTGCTGACGTGATTGAAGCTGACACGTTTGGCGGTACGTCAATCGTGTTAGCCGAGTACGACTTGGGCGATCGCGCTTACGAACTCAACCGTCGTGCGGCTGAATTAGCCAAAGATGTCGCCTGCGCATATTCGACTGGCGATCGCCCTCGATTCGTGGCTGGTTCGATGGGGCCTGGGACCAAGCTACCGACGCTCGGCCACATTAGTTACGATGCGTTGCGTTCTGCCTATATCGAACAGGCTGAGGGATTGATTGATGGCGGCGTCGACTTACTGCTGCTGGAAACCTGCCAGGACGTGTTGCAAGTCAAAGCCGGATTGAGCGCGATTGAAGCCGCATTTGCAAATCGCGATCGCCGTCTGCCGCTGATGGTATCGGTGACGGTGGAACAGCAGGGCACGATGTTAGTGGGCTCGGAAATTGGGGCGGCGCTAACCATCTTAGAGCCTTATCCCATCGATATTTTGGGGCTGAACTGTGCTACTGGTCCGGATTTGATGACCGAACATATTCGGTATTTATCTGAAAATTCTCCGTTTCACATTTCCTGCATTCCCAACGCGGGTCTACCCGAGAACGTTTGCGGCCACGCCCACTACCACCTCTCTCCGGAGGATTTACAGACGCACCTGCAACGATTTGTCGAGGACTTCGGCGTCAGTGTCATTGGGGGATGCTGCGGCACTCGTCCCGATCACATTCGCGCGCTGGCTGAAATGGTCGAGCCGTTGCGTCCTAAACAGCGACACGCTCGCCTGGCACCGTCCGCAGCTTCAATCTACAGTCCGCAGCCCTACGATCAAGACAATTCATTTTTAATTGTGGGGGAGCGGCTCAACGCCAGCGGCTCAAAAAAATGCCGCGAGATGCTACAGGCAGAGGATTGGGACGGTCTCGTCTCGCTCGGGCGCTCTCAAGAAAAAGAAGGCGCTCACATTCTCGACGTCAATGTCGACTACGTCGGACGCGACGGCCAGCGCGACATGCACGAATTGGTGTCGAGATTGGTTTCCAACATTCGCATCCCGCTTATGCTCGATTCCACCGAGTGGGAAAAGATGGAGGCCGGGCTGAAAGTGGCGGGCGGGAAATGCCTGCTCAACTCCACCAACTACGAGGATGGCGAACCCCGATTTTTGAAGGTGCTAGAACTGGCTAAAACCTACGGTGCCGGCGTCGTAGTTGGCACGATTGATGAAGATGGCATGGCTCGTAGTGCCGATCAGAAATTCGCGATCGCCCAACGGGCCTACCGAGCTGCGCTCGAATTCGATATTCCCGCCCACGAAATCTTTTTCGACCCGTTAGCACTGCCGATTTCGACTGGAATTGAGGAAGATCGCATCAACGGCAAGGCCACGATCGAGTCCATTCGCCGCATTCGAGCGGAATTGCCCGGTTGCCACATCATTCTGGGCGTGTCGAACGTCTCCTTCGGCCTTAATCCTGCCGCTCGTCAAGTTTTGAACTCCGTGTTTCTGCACGAAGCCGTCGCAGCAGGAATGGACTCTGCCATCGTCAGCGCTCGAAAGATTCTGCCGCTGGCCAAAATCGATCCCGAGCATCAGACTATATGCCGTCAGCTCATTTACGACGAACGCCAATTTGACGGCGATATTTGCACGTTCGATCCGCTGGCAACGCTCACTCAACTGTTTGAAGGTGTCTCAACTAAGCGCGATCGCGCAGTTGACGATACTCTACCGCTCGAAGATAAGCTCAAACGCCACATCATTGATGGAGAGCGGATCGGCTTAGAAAAGGTTCTGCAACAAGCGCTAGAGAAATATCCACCGCTCGACATTGTCAATACTTATTTGCTCGACGGCATGAAAGTGGTGGGAGAACTGTTCGGCTCAGGTCAAATGCAGTTACCGTTCGTGCTGCAGTCAGCAGAAACAATGAAGGCAGCTGTCGCCTTTTTAGAGCCCTACATGGACAAAATCGCAGGCTCGACTAAGGGAAAAGTGTTGATTGCAACTGTCAAAGGCGACGTGCACGATATTGGCAAAAACTTAGTCGACATTATCCTGACCAACAACGGCTACACAGTTTATAACCTCGGCATCAAACAACCCGTCGATGCCATCATTCAGGCCTATCGCGAACATCAAGCAGACTGCATTGCCATGAGCGGTTTGCTAGTCAAGTCCACTGCGTTTATGAAACAAAACCTCGAAGTTTTCAACGAACAGGGTATCTCAGCGCCTGTCATTTTGGGAGGTGCAGCCCTAACGCGTAAATTCGTCGAAAAAGACTGCCAAGCAGTCTACCAAGGTCGCGTGATTTACGGTCGTGATGCTTTTACCGACCTTCATTTTATGGATCAGCTGATGTCAGCCAAAGCGGAAGCGCAGTGGGATGACATACGCGGCTTTTTATCCGATGAGAGTATTGCTAGCGAGGCCGAGACGAAAACCAATGGAGCGATCGCTCCCGCTACTAACGGCAAAGCTCCCCCCCCTGAACAGCAGAAGCCCATTGAGGTGCTAGCTGTCGACACGTTACGTTCGGAGGCCATTGCCATCGATATTGAGCGTCCTACCCCGCCATTCTGGGGAGCTACCGTGTTGACGGCTGCAGATATTCCTTGGCAAGAAGTCTTCTACTACATCGACCGCCAAGCCCTCTTTGCCGGTCAGTGGCAAATTCGCAAGCCCCGCAATCAGTCCAAAGAGGAATTTGATGCCTTCGTTCGAGCAACCATCGAACCGGTTCTCGTCCACTGGCAAGAGCGCATCGTCAACGAGCAACTGCTTAAACCCACCATTGCCTATGGCTACTTTCCCTGCCTGGCAGATGGCAATCGCGTGTTCGTCTACGACCCCGAGTCCTTTGCTGAGCTCACTCCTATCAGCGATCGCCCCGGCAGTTTTACTGCTCCAGCTGGTAAACGTCTGACCTTGTCCGATCCGGAACCGACTGCCGAGATCTTTGAGTTTCCTCGTCAGCGATCGCTACGTCGACTGTGTATCTCGGACTTTTACGTGCCGCGCGACAGCGCCCTCAATTCCGACCGTCACGTCGATATCTTCCCCATGCAAGCCGTGACGGTGGGTCCAGAAGCAACGGAATTCAGTCAAGCGCTGTTTGCCAGCGATCGCTACACTGACTATCTCTACTTCTACGGTCTCAGCGTTACCCTCGCTGAAGCCCTGGCGGAATGGGCTCACGCTCGCATTCGTCGAGAATTAGGATTCGGCGCAGAAGACAGTGCGGACATTCGCAGGATTTTGCATCAAGGCTATCGCGGTTCTCGCTATAGCTTTGGCTATCCCGCCTGTCCCCATATTCCCGACCAGCGCAAGCTTCTCCGCTTACTGCAGGGCGATCGCATTGGCCTGAGCATGGACGAAAGCGACCAGCTCGACCCCGAACAATCCACTACAGCCATCGTTGCTTATCATCCCGAAGCGCGATATTTTAGTGCTTGACCGACTGTTAAAAATGATTAACGCCTGGAGACGCTAGGCAGAACTTTTTGAGTATCTCTGCGTCTGTGATGCTACGGCTAGATTTGCAGTGGCACGAACGCTAAACAGCCTCACCTCTAAGTAAATCCCATGCTAAAGGTGCTAGTCGTCAGTCGGATAGCGAGTCGAACTTGTGGGGAGAGATAGAGATGCAGGCTAACTACGATCGCCAATATCAGCGCCATCGCCGAGGCCATTCCTCGGGTCTACTCAGATTGTGTGGTCCGTTTGTGGCCGTATCGACCGCGATCGCCGCGACATTGGTCACGGCATCCGTCAGCTGGTCGCAGGTGAACAGTCCCAGCCTTTTCGATTACCAAGATGATGTTGACACCTCGACTGACACTGGCGATTTGATTGATATTACCGACATTCCTGCCATCGATACCGAAGCTGAGGCCGGCGAAGCCTCGGATGAAGTACGCCCGCAAACCGGTTCTGATGGCATCACGCCGCAACTCGACGTGACGCTCTCTCGCGACGAAGGATTCTACACGCTAGGGCCGGGCGATCAAATTGCCATTGAGATTTTCAACGTACCCGAATTCAGCGGCAATCAGCAGATTCTGGTTGACGGCACGATTTCGCTGTCCTTAATTGGCAGTATCTTTGTCGAAGGCCTGACGCTCAAGCAAGTGGCGGACGAGATCGCAGCTCGTTACGTCGATCTGTTGGAGCGTCCTATTGTCAACGTGCGTCTCCAGCAGGCTCGCCCCATTACCTTTACGGTGAGTGGTGAAGTCGAGCGCCCGGGCGCCTATGCTAGCGATGGCAGCAATCGCATTCGCGTTACTCAGGCTATTCAAGCTGCTGGCGGGATTACGCGCCGCGCCGATCTGCGTCGAGTCTTGCTCAGTCGCCCGCAAACCAATGGCCCCGACAAATTATTCGAAGTCGATCTTTGGGACCTACTCACGACTGGCGAGCAAGAGGACAATCACCTCCTGTTGGATGGAGACACGATTGCCATTGCCACTGCCGATCAGCTGGATTTGAGCGAGTCACAGATTACGGCTACCGCTAGCTTTGCTCCAGACGAAATTACGGTCTTTCTCGTCGGCGAGTCTAATCGTACGGGTCAGATCAGACTAGACCCCAACACGCCTCTCAATCAGGCCGTCTTAGCTGCAGGTGGTTTTAATACTGGACGGGCGAACTTCGGTCGTATTGTACGGCTAATTCGCCTCAATCCTGATGGTACGGTGCTAGATCGCGAATATCAGGTTGATTTTGCCAACAATATCAATCAAGAGAGCAATCCACCCATGCAAGACAATGACGTCTTGATTGTGGACAAATCCGTGTTGGCTAGTGTCTCTGATGTCTTAAGCATCATCACTGCACCACTTAGAAATGTCGCGAATACCATCAACGTCGTCGATCGCCTCAGCGACGACAACTGATCGAACGCATTGCGCCGCGCTCGCGTCTGGCTAATACTAGCGATATCACTCCTAGCCATTTCAAACTGAGTGTAGGGCGCGAGCAGGATTGCATGGGCAAGATGGGTTCGCCTTACAAGCAGTGATGTTTGATTTGTCTCGCCGCACTGTAGTTTGCTTGGGGAACATGCGTTGCTAGCCGTAGCAACTGTTTGTCCACTTCAAAAAGCATGTTTGCGGTTCAATTGTCGAGGAGTGCAACAGTCATGTCGTCTCGTTTATCGCGCTACCAGCTGCAGTTAGCGACCTATCTTGCTGTTGGGCTCGGATACATTGGCTATGGGCTGCCTGCCTTTGCGCAATCAGCGTCGGATTTACAAGAACCAGCCACCGAAAGGCTTACGCCTAGATTAGAGAAGACAACCCCGCTGCCACTGCAGGACATTCCCTCCGACTCTATCCGCGATCCCGCTCGCAACGACTCAGACTCTGGTGGTGAAGGCACTACCAATTCCTTGCTCGCGCCCGAACCCTTCTTCGGTACGTTGTCTGCCGACGAGATCGCACCACAGCTACAGCTGGATAGCCTGACTCCTTTTCCCGATTTTCCCGAACTGATCGAGCGCGCGGAGGTGATTACCTACACTCCTTTTGACGAAAAGTTATCGCCTCTCGAACGGCCGCTCTATCAGCTATTCGGGTTTGAAACTGCAAATGCGCTCAAAAGAGGCGAGCTGGTGTTGCGCGTGGGCGGTACCTCTTTCAACAATCCTGCCGACCGCCGAGTCGTCTTCGGAGATGAAGAACAAACTAACCGCAGTAATGATATTCGCCTGGGCTTCGATATCGGGATTTTAGATAACGTCCAGTTCAGTCTCGGAGCTTTTGGTAAAGACGATACGATCTTTGCGGGATTGATCTCTCCAGACAGTAACTTATTATTTATCTATCAAGGCGTGCCGGTCCAAGTAAAATGGCAATTTTTAGATGGCGATCGCTTTGATGCCGCATTGGTAGTGGGCGCAGACATAGCCTCAGAAACCGTCCCTGCCCGCGCGGATGCGTTGTCTTCACTCAGCATAGCTGGTCGATCGCGGAAAATCGGATTCTCGCCCGATCGCGATGCCAATGACGCACTGGTGGCAGAAGATATCAGCACCTATTGGAGTCTCGGACTGCCAGTTTCCTATCAACTGTCTGACCGAGCTAGGCTTCATTTCAACCCACAAGTTAGTTTCTTTCCGGAAGACATTCTCGTTACTAATATTCGCGGCAATTTAGCAACGCTGCGGGCGGCAGACATTGGCTTTGTCGGCGATCGCCTCGACTATTTCGGTACCGTAGTCGGTCTCGGTTTCGGATTTGACTATAGTTTTTCCAAGCATCTTAAAGCAGCGATTGACATCACGGCGATTGTTTCCGGTAAGAACGCTGCCGATCCGAGTGCGAGTGGTTCGCTCTTCTCTGCCAAACCTGTTTGGAATGCAGGAATTCAGTGGGCGCCAAATAGCCGTTTGGGCGTCAATCTTTATCTCACCAATCGCTTTGGCCCGTTGGTCGCTTCGCCTTCAAGGCTTCTAGTGCAACCGGATAGCGATATTGGCATCGGTTTAGACTTCCTCTATCTACCAGATTTGATTGGTAAATACGAAATTGTCAAACGCGACACCTATCCTGACGTTCATAATTTTCTCTCGCAGCTCAATGAATATCCCAGCACGACGCTACCTATTGACAGTGTCGTCTACGAATTAGGCTTCGGCGGTAATACCTCTAGAGCCCAAAGCGTGAGGCTAGGATTGCTCGATGATTTCGAATTTATCGTCAACAATAGTCGAGTACAGACGGATTTCGAGCAGCTGACATTTGAGTATTCGTTGCTAGGACGATTGGCTTTGGCCAGGGATACGGGGCGCAGCGGTTTGTCGATTGGTTTAACTGCAGGGCTATTGGGTTTTGAAGGTGCAGATGGAGCCGCACAATTCGGCCTGTATTCATCCTTGCCAATGGCGTTTCGAGTTCCGCGATCTCGTTTCAAACTCATTTTTACGCCTAAGTTGATCGTTCCTGCCCAAGCCTTAGGGCTTGATAATATCCTCGGGGTCAGTCTCGGGACGAACTTTCAACTTGCTGATAAAACCCTGCTCATGTTGGAGTACACGCCCATTCTTGCCGGTGATAACATTTTGGCAGAACGCGTTGGTGGCGCGGGAGGATTGCGAGGTACGGATAATATTTATCGCTTCGGTATTCGACAACTGCTAGTGAATAGTAATTCGGCCTATGCAATCGATCTCTACGTCGGTAATAGTTTGGGTAATTATGGGTTTCAAAGCATCACGACCTCACCGGACGGTGGCAGTCACCTAGGCGTTCGTTTCAGTTTTTTGAATGGTATTCCCAGCAAGGCCGACGAGACTTCAGAAGAGTCAGCCCCTGCAGATAACGGTGGAGATACAGCTGCGATCGATGAGGTAGAGCCACAATGACAAGACACCGCGCGGGGCAAATCGTCGTCCTCATTGCTTGGGGAATCATGTTGGAGAATGCGTTCGCTCCATACTCTGCTGCCTCGGCCCAAGATTTTCTGCGGCCGCAGCCCGCGCCTGTGTTTATCGAACCGGCTTTGCGAGAGGTGTTGCAGGCTGCTGTGGATGCTGTCGCGCGCGAAGACTGGAATGCTGCGGTCAGACTCTATCGCGAAGCCATTGAAATCGCGCCCAATGAGGCCACACTCTACAACAATCTCGGGGTAATCGAGCGACGGCGCGGCAATATCGATGCGGCGATTGCTGCATACCGTCGAACGCTGGAGCTCAACCCTTCGTTTACAGAGGTGTACCCTAATTTGGCCGTTGCCCTCCTCGCCACCGAGCAGTGGCAGGAGGCGCTGGACACCCTAGATTTAGCTGATGTCAGCGGTGTATTTGACCCTTTGCTGCCGTTGTATCGGGCGCTGGCCCACGAGAAACTCAGACAGTGGAGACAAGCAGCTGAAGCCTATGAAGCTTATGTTCAATCAGAACCCAACGCGTTGGGATATTATCGGGCCGCAATTGCGCATTGGCAGGCGGGTGAGGGTGCTGCGGCTGCACGAGCGTTTCAACTGGCGGCACGGCTCGATCCTGCGTTTCCACTCTATACCTCTGAGGCTGGGCTGGCTTTAGCCAAACTAGGGGTGAACCAGTCGGCGGTGAAACTGCTGTCACGGCTGCCAACAGGATGGACGCAACCCAGCGACTTCGTCGTTCTAGCGCGACTCGCTCGCCAAATGGATATGGACGATCTGGCCGAAACGGCGATCGCGCGGGCGCTACAGTCTCGCAATGCGGTGCCCGCCTCTTGGGCCAGTGATGCTGGAGTCATTTTGACCGAGAACGGCCAACTTGAAACAGCCAGTCGCTACCTCAATCGCGTCCTAGAAAGTGTTGATGAGGATGAAGCGCGAACGGTGGCCAGCTATGGTAATCCCCGCCAGGTACGCAAGCGGCGCGCGTTAGCCGTTTGCCCAGCTGTGAGTGCTAGAGCAGGCTGATTTTGCTGCATGTACAGTTCCGCTAAGTTCGCTGAGGCAATGGCTAACGCGCGCCGCTTGCGTACCTGGCGGGGATTACCATAGCTGGGCAAACGGCTCGCTCTCTAGATCCGTTACTACCCGTAGCTCACAATAATTTGGGCGTAGCGGCGATTG
>JBCBVC010000051.1:0-24912 GCA_039817845.1 Cyanobacteria bacterium J06642_2 | reverse complement strand
CACGGCAGGTACCAATGGGCTGACAGATTTCAAAACTTTCTTCGGGGCCAATATCAATACCCCAAAGGTGCGCGAAACGCTCTACATCATTACCGTCTTATTTTTGCTGGGTACTTATCTGTTTTCCCGCTGGCTGACCTCGGGTAAGTTCGGTCGGTTAATGGTTGCTATTCGCGATGACGAGTTCCGAGTCCGATATGCGGGTTATCACGTCGCCTTTTATAAGCTGGTTATCTACGTTATCTCTGCTGCGATCGCCGGGATTGGCGGAGCATTGTTTGTGCCTCAGGTATTGATCATCAACCCCAATCAAGCCGGGATTGTACAGTCGATTGATTTCGTGATTTGGGTCGCTGTGGGCGGCCGTGGAACGTTGGTTGGTGCCATCTCAGGCGCATTATTGGTGAACTGGATCAAAACGAGTCTGAGCGAAAATCTGCCGGAATTTTGGCTGCTATTCCAAGGGCTAGTGTTGGTGTTGGTGGTTACCTTCTTGCCGAAAGGGGTTACCGGTGTGTTGGGAAGCTGGATGAACAAGCTGTTTTTCAGCGGCGCTCGAGAGGATTCCAGGGTCATTACTTAATGACGAGTTAAATACGGGAGGGCACGCGATGTCAGAAGACATTATTCGAGTCGAGGATGTTACCGTCAGTTTTGACGGGTTTAAGGCGGTCAATCAGCTCAATTTCTCCATGAAAAGTGACGAGCTGCGCGTCGTGATCGGTCCTAATGGCGCAGGAAAAACAACTCTGTGCGATGCGATTACGGGTAAAGTCAGGCCCACATCGGGCAAAGTGTACTTTAAAGGGAAAGATATTACCTCCCTGCCTGAGTATAAAATTGCCCGCATGGGCATTGGACGCAAGTTCCAGACGCCACGCGTTTTTCTCAATCTCACCGTGTTTGAGAATGTCGAGCTTTCGTATAACCGCGAGAAGGACGTTCTCAAGACGCTGTTTTCTGTACGGTCAGCCAAAGATAAAGAGCGCATCGAAAGTGTGATTGAAGTCTGCGGTTTGAAAGACGTCATGTCTTTGCCTGCGGGTATCTTGTCTCACGGCCAAAAGCAATGGTTAGAAATCGGCATGATGGTGGCACAAGATCCAGATTTGTTGTTGCTGGATGAATGCGTTGCTGGCATGACGGACAAGGAGACGGAAGCTACAGGTGAATTGATTGAAGCGCTGTCTCGCGAACATGCCATTTTAGTGATCGAGCACGACATGGTTTTCGTGCGTCAAATTGCGCGTAACGTGACGGTACTGCATCAAGGGATGACGCTGTGTGAAGGTACGTTTGACCGCGTCCAAAGCGATCCGCGCGTGATTGAGGTATACCTTGGTTCGCATAAATCTGAAGAAGCCGCTGTCGCTTGAGTTGACCTCGCGACTGCTCGCCTTAATTTTTGACATAGTCCCACAACCCTGAACGGATGAACGGAAGTATGACTGCGACAGCCCCTCCTCCAGTGGTGGCAACCCGGCCACTGTTGGAAGTGAAGAATTTGAATGTCTATTACAGTGCCAGTCACATCATTCGAGATCTTTCGTTCAAAGTGATGCCCGGACAGGCGGTATGTCTGTTGGGGCGCAATGGCATGGGCAAAACCACGACGCTCAAAACCGTCATGGGTTTGCTACGTCAGCGATCGGGAACGTTGCTGCTTGATGGAGACACGATTTCGAAGGCACAGCCTTACCAGCGAGCCTGTGCGGGTATTGGTTACGTACCGCAAGGACGAGAAATTTTTCCGAAGTTGACGGTAGAAGAAAATTTGCTGGTGGGTTTGGAAGCATCTGCGGGCAATGTTAAATCCATTCCAGATGATGTTTTCGAGCTGTTCCCCGTGCTCAAAAGTTTTCTCAAACGCTATGGTGGCGATCTGAGTGGTGGTCAACAACAACAGCTATCGATCGCTCGCGCTCTCGTATCAAATCCTAAGGTGTTGGTTTTAGACGAACCGACAGAGGGAATTCAACCATCGATCATTATTGAAATTGAAGAGGCTATTACTAAAATCAAGCAGGAAAAAGGGATTGCAGTGTTGTTAGTCGAGCAGTATTTTCAATTCGCTCAAAGCTTGGCCGACTATTACTACTTGATTGAGAATGGTGCTTTAGTGATGGAAGGAAAGACTGCTGAGATGAATGAAGCTGAAGTACAGTCTTACCTGTCGGTTTAGGTAAACGTAGAGATGAATGAAAAGGCTCTACTGCCGAATATTTTGCAGTATGCGATCGCCGCTTTTCTTAGCTGGCTTCTGATTAGCGGCCAAGTTTCTGATTCTGCGTTCTTATGGCTATTCTTGATTTATGGCCTGGTCAACTATGCCGTTCGCCGTCGAGGAGAGAAGTCAAAAGAGGAAAATTAGAACTTTCCAGAGCGCTGTTTGCGAATTGCACCATACTTCATCAGAGAGAGCACGCAGGTGAGTAAGAAGAATCCTGTCAATCCCTCAAATATCAGCCAAGATGTGAGGTTATTGCTCTCATCTTGCAAGGCAAAACAACTCGTGATGACACAATGAAGCGCGATCGCATTTAATCCTAAAAAGAGAATAGCTACAAGGCTACTTAAAAGACCTGCTGCGAGTAAATAGGACTCGGGTGCGAGCAAAAAGGAAAAGAATCCACTTTGCTTGGTTAAAAGTTTGTCAACGCTTTCTTTGAAATCATCCACGGTTAGAGCCGAAATCCTGGTTGGTAGCTCCATTCTATTCGTCATTTCCTGCACGATTTGTTACCTATCGAACTTCATTGCTTTTACCGGCGGCAACGTTTGATGATGCTTGAAAGACTTTGCTTATTGTTTGATATAGTTTTTGACGATTTAATTCAGACGATTTAATTCAGATATAGAGGCACTGACTGCGGTTGGATTCTGGATTGCTAAAACGTCATAAGCTGCTTGAGAGCAGCTCTGGTCACCAACGCATTCTGATTGAGATGAACGCATTCACCCATCGTCTTCCTCCCGATCCACAGGCTGATGTCGCAGATACGCTGTATCTCACGGCAGCAGAGCGAACCCGGACGCGTTTTCGCCATCAGTTACCCAATGGCAATCCAGTTCATCTGCAACTTTCGAGAGGAACGGTATTGCGTGATGGTGATCTATTGCGCTCGAATGTAGGTGAAACCTTGGTGCGGGTGGTGGCTAAGCCAGAACCTGTTTTGACCGTTACGGCAGATCGACCGCTAGATTTACTTCGGGCGGCGTATCATTTGGGAAATCGTCACGTCGAGTTAGAAGTGCATCCCGCATATCTGCGTCTCGCGCCCGATGCCGTGTTGCGATCGCTTCTTACCGAGCAGCTCCACGTCACTGTTACTGAAGAAACTGCTCCATTTTGCCCAGAGATGGGTGCCTACCATCACGCGCATGCTTAATGTCTACTGAAATTCTTTGCCATTCAGACGCGGATGCCATTCCCCTGCTCCGCCTGTTGCAACTGGCCAGTCCCACACTACCGGTAGGCGCATACAGCTATTCTGAAGGACTGGAAACGTTGGTGGAAACCAAGGTCGTTGCCAACGAGTCCCAACTACAACACTGGCTGGAATGGGAGTTGGCTTGGGGCAGTACGCCGATTGATGTCGCTATGGTGACACGCGCGTATCGCGCGGTGGAGCAGGGCAATTGCGAGCGCTTGCGCGATTGGAACATGTGGTGGTCGGCAGCGCGAGAAACCGCAGAGTTGCGAGCGCAGAGTTGGCAGATGGGCCGCTCGCTCGCCCGTTTGCTCCAAGAACTCGATCCAATCACAAAAACCTGGCTTGAAGCGGTCGGCTTGCCTTGTAATTTCGCGATCGCCTATGGTCTTGCCGCTGCTTGCTGGCGGGTTGATTTACCCTCAGCGCTGCTAGCTTATCTGCAAAGTTGGGCTAGCAATGCTATCGGGGCAGGGGTTAAGCTGATTCCTCTCGGCCAAACTGCCGGCCAGCGGTTGCTATTCCAGCTCGATACCCATATCGCGACAACGGTTGCGAGAGTTATTGAGCTAGACGATGCCGATCTGAGTAGCTGTAGCTGGGGCGTGGCAATGGCTAGCAGTCAACATGAGACCCAAACCGTTCGTCTCTTTCAGAGTTAAGTTATCTGAGTCAAGTTAATTGCAACACTACTCCTAATGACACCCTTGTAGCATCACACTCTCTAGAATTTGAAAAAGTAGTAGTTTTTTCGATAGTCTATGGTAGAGGAGTGTTAGGAAAAATAGGCTATGAACAGACCGCGCTACGGCATTCGTTCGAGCCGGGGAAGCTGGTACGTTATCAGTGCGTTGGCTGCCACGATGGTCGCCATTCCCCAAGTGGCTTCTGCCCAGACGTTGCTAGAAAGCTCTCGATTTGCCGCTGGGCTCATCCGTCCCCTGGATAATCGAGCTGAAACTAATCGAGCCTTGGGACGTGCTGGCCGAGCCGATCCTTTTGTTCCACTCAATATTACTACTCCACCCGATACATCTGTGGCAGAGGGCGCTACCGTGCCGCCCGTCGTACGTCCAGTGACCGCAGGAACGAGCCGCCGCCCAGTGACAACTTCGACGACGCCAGTGACTCCGGCGAATGGAACCTCTTCTTCGAGTGATACTTCTGGCCAAGTGGCGGTCGAGCCTGAGATTTTTATCGATCCGGCTGAATTTGCGAAGAGAGTTCAAGTCTCTGGTGTGGTCACGATTGGCAACGAGTCGTACGCACTCTTGTCTGCTGAAAATACTTTGCGCGATGTCGTACAAACGGGTGACTTTTACGAGACGGCTGAAGTTGCCAGCGTCTCTCAGTTTGGGCGCTCTGTATCCCTGAGTGAAGGCGGCGAAACGGTGATGACAAACTTGCCTCAGTAGGAAGGTGTCATGGCAAAGCAGCATTCTCCTGGTTTCCTCGCGCTCGTACAGGCCGCCAAACAGCGAGTTCGCGAGTGCACAGTCGCTCAAATTCGCGATCGCCAGCTAGCGGGCGATGCGTTCGTCTTGGTGGACGTGCGCGAGGATTCGGAGTGGCAAGCCGGACATATTGCTGGAGCCACACACTTGGGTAAAGGAGTCATCGAACGCGACGCAGAGAAGGTGATTTTCGATCGCAATGCCGATATCGTGCTCTATTGCGGGGGTGGTTTTCGTTCGGCACTTGCAGCTGATGCTCTCCAACAAATGGGGTATACCAATGTTTCCTCGATGGATGGTGGCTGGCGTGGCTGGCGGGAGGCCGAACTGCCGATAGAAATGCCTTAACCGCAACGCTCATTAACTATCCATCGTGTCTGGAAAGCAGTGCAAGTGAAGGGGCGTTAGCATTTTGAGTGCTTCAGCGCGTTCGCAGCCTTGCCGCGTTCCCCACTGTCGTGCTTGCGCGTCAAAAAATGCAGCATACTGAGGCCACGTTTCCCCGCCAAATTGGCTTTGATGGCATTGAATGGCTTTGAGTTTAGCTGCCCAGCCATTGCTGATATCTACATACGTATTGGGATGCGGCGTGAAGTAAAACCCAATGGCGGATACGGCGTGAGCAGGGCAGTCGGATTGAGGCGCAATTGCGGGATAGCTGGCGAAATAGGCCGCGCGAGCGGCAAGCAACCCGGTAACGCGATGATCGCCGTGGATTTCATAGGTTGAGGCAGGATCGACCGTCACGATGCAGTCGGGTTGGAGGCGGCGGACCAAGCGAATCAGGCGATCGCGCAGGATGAAATCGGCTTTAAGATACCCGTCGGGCTCGTCGAACCAGAAGAGTTTGGCTGACTCCATGCCTAAGGCTTTGAGGGCGGCATGTTGTTCGGTACGGCGGCGGACGGCCAGGATTTTGCGATCGCTGTTAGGGGTATGAGTCCCAGAACTGCCGTCAGTCATCGTCAGGTAGACGATCTCCGCGCCTGAGGCGGCTAGCCGAGCCAGGGTTCCGCCACAGCCAATGTCGGCGTCATCAGGGTGGGGCTGCACGCACAGGATGCGGCGCATCTGCAAAATATCTGGAATGGGGAGAAAGTCGCGCATTCCTTACTGCTGCCCTGTCACGATATCTGCACTCGAATACCCCACAGCGTAGCGGCGGTTGCCATCAGTAACAACCACCCCATCACTCCTGCCAAAGGGCGATCGTCCAGGCCCGTCAGCCACTTGGACGCGCACCCCGTGTACACGATCGCTCGGGCACTGTCTGTCGCCGTCAGACCACACACCCAGCCAGCATGAATGCCCCAAGACAGTGCTAAAGAACCATCCGCCACGACCCGCGCGTACGCCAGCACTACGCCCATCAGCCACAACCCGGGCAGTTGCGGCAAGGCTCGTCCGAGGCGATCGCTCGGCTCCCAAATCAAATGCAGGATGGCAAAGAGCGCGCTAGAGAGCGCTACCGCTCCCCACCAGCCGTGACTTTTAAGCGCGACCAACGCAAACCCGCGAAACAGCCACTCTTCCACAAATCCCACCCAGAGCCCGACAACGAGGGCCAGACTGATTGCCTGGAGCAAGCCTTTTGGCGACTGCCAGCGCGTCCAGCCCCAGAGGATCTCTAGACCAAAGGCGATCGCTAAGCCGATCAGACCTAAGCCCAATCCCAGCGCCAACCAGAGGCCGTCCTGCAGTTGAAACCTCAATCCTGACTGTTCGAGGGATACTCGACCCCAGCGCGCAAATAATCCCATGACCAGCGGAAGTACGAGGTAAAGGCTGGCCAGTCCTTTTAGTTTGTCCTGAAACGATAGCTGTATCGGTTGCGGCCAGCGCCATCCCTTTCGATAAAGCCATATAGCCACCAGCGGCAGCCAGATCGTGCCCGTCAGTCCAAACAGCGCGAGCAGGATTGACACGATCGCGGTTTCTCCTGAAAACAGAACGACTGTGCGACGACAACCGATGGCGATAGCGTCGACGAATTTCTTTTGACGGGCGGGACCGCGTTTCCTGATAATAAGGCTTGGCTTGCGTTCCTGAGGTCTTTATGGCAATCGATCTGTCCCTGATTCCGGCAGAACCCGAACCGGGTTTACTCAACGTGTTGATTGAAATTCCGGGTGGGAGCAAAAATAAATACGAATTTGACAAAAAAATGGGTGCGTTTGCGCTCGATCGCGTCTTGTTTGCCTCAGTGCAATATCCGTTTGACTATGGCTTCGTGCCCAATACGCTGGCTGATGATGGCGATCCGCTTGACGGCATGGTGATCATGGACGAACCCACATTTCCCGGCTGCTTAATTGCCGCGCGACCGCTGGGCATGCTGGAAATGATTGATGGGGGCGATCGCGATGAGAAAGTGTTGTGCGTACCGGCTGAAGATCCCCGTTATGCCGATGTTAAAAGTTTGAGCGACATTGCCCAGCATCGCCTCGACGAAGTGGCCGAATTTTTTGCTACCTACAAGCGACTGGAGAAAAAAGTCACGGAAATTTTGGGGTGGCAAGGTCTCGAACCGACGCAAGCATTAATCGCGAAGTGCATCAAAGCTGTTGCTTAATCCGACCCCGAGACTGGCATGACGGCATCCAGTGCAATTCCGGCACGGTGAGCCGTCACCAGTCCAATCGCTGCTAAATATGAGTCAACGACCCGAGCCGGAATCTGTAAGTCAGTCGGCGTGACTCGCATCACCGACGTATTTTCCCGCACGGCCACAAATAAAGGAGCCGGAGAACGTCCTGCTAAAGCCAGAATTCCCGGACTGCCAAAGGCAGTAGCGGGCGCGATGACGACATCCACATCAGCAGCAGTCATATCAGTTGCAGCAGACTTTTCTGGAGGCATCCATCGGGGAGCCCGGCTTAAGCCTGCCAAAACACAGGGTAAAAACGTGAAGCCCAGCTCTTCGGCAGCAGCGCGATCGCTGACGGGCACGGGCCGATCTTCAACACGCATGGCCGGTGAGTGGGCACAAGGCACGTGAAATTCTCGCGCCACCAAATGACTCAAAATGGCTTCCATCCCAGCGACAGGATCGACCCCCACCCCCTGACAGTAATTAGCCGTATCCAATTCGTCTGGGAAGCGCGCCACAATTGCCAGCGCTTCTGCCCCTGACATCAAGGCTTGCTCTGCCGCATCCAATAAGGCAAGCGGATCCTGTAGACTGCCGCTGCTCGCTCCAGCAGATGTTGTGGCTAGTTTGACGCCGAAAGGGCGATCGCTATCTACTTCAATAGCCACGTCTAGCCCCAACGTCGCCCGCGCGGCTTGGATGACGTGGCGGTGGCGCAGGCGTAAATCTGGCTCGATCTCGCGATCGAAGACGATGCCAATGCGATTACTGCGGACGGGTCGCAAATTCAAATCACCTCGGCAAAAGTTGTCCAAGCCGAACCCTTCAACGTAGAAGGCATTGGCAATCGGCCAGAATGCGCTTGCCCCATTCAGTACGTTGGGATGTGTAATCAAGCGATCCACTGCGGCAGCAAGCGTCCGCGCGACAGGTAGGGCATCGCCAGCGTAACCTCCCACTCGCGCCCCAATACCAGTTGGGATCGTCATGACTGCGGTATACGGTCGGCAGCAGGAGGCAGACTCATTCACGAGATAATGCTCCAGCGCGATCGCCCCACGTGATCGCCGCTTCAATCTGCGCGGCATCGGCTTCGACTCGGGTAATGGCCCAGCGCAGCAATTCAGTATTCGGGTAGGTCTGCTGACAGGCGTGCTCGATTGCCTGCTGCCAGCATTCGATGCCAGTCGGCACCGGAGCTACCGTGAGTTCCGTCAACGCAAGTTGCACGAGCCCACCCTACACGCCAAACTGCTTGTCGTAGACTTCATCTTCCTTCTCCGTTGCTAAACGTTACTTCGGAGCGTGGGTAGGCCAAGTACAAGAGAACATATCCCTCTGGCTGTAACTCCGGAGCAATGTCTATGCCTTCCGATCGCTCGACGCGGTCGACTTTTAATTTGAGCCACACAAGTGGTACGGACTCCTGCGCTGCTGGAGTAGGACAGGTCGAGCCCGGATGCGATCGCGGCTGCCAAGATCGTTTGAGTGTTTTCAACGGGGAGAGTTTGCATCTGGCCGCGATGGTGAATTTTCACCGGAAGGGTCTCACTCACGAGCGTTCTCGCGTACAAGCATATCTCCCTCCGTCAATAGATAACGAAAGACAGCATTGACCGGCTCAAGTGCAGCAAGAGTTGACCGAATACCTCTCGTTCAGCCATAAGGCTGGAGAGGGATCGGCTTGCCTGATGAATTCAATGTCTGAAATATCTCGGGCAACTTGACAATTACCACACGGCGCGAACTCAAGATTCTGTTTCAAGCGGATCCAGCGTTAAGGATGCGGGTTTGCGGCATCGCTCGATGGCGACCTCCTGGATGGCCGCACCTTCTCCTTCCAAGTCATTGATGTAGCCTACCCGATGTTGCTCTGCCTCAGCTTCAGTCAGAAACGGGCCAAAGTAGTACTGGCATTCCGGATCTTTGGTTTTTACGATGACCCAGTAAGCCAATCCCAACCCGTCAGTCAGCTCTGTGAGAACGGTCTTTAAGGAAAATGCCATTGCGCGCGTAGCCCCCGAGTTTCGCGTAAGTGGTCTTCACCTTGTCAATGATGCATTAAGAAACATCGTCTTTTGAAGATAATTCTAAAGTTTTTTCGCGTTGCTGGCGGGTTATCTCGTACAAAATCACGCCAGCGGCAACGCTAGCATTCAAACTCTCAGTTCGTCCCAGCAACGGAATCGACACTAAAATGTCACAGTGGCGGCGAGTCAGCATGCTGATGCCTTTACCCTCCGAGCCAATCACGATTGCCACCGGACCGGCAAATTTAACGGTATTGAGGGCGCGATCTCCTTTTGACACAGCACCGTAGACCCAAAACCCGGCAGCTTTCAGTGCGTCGAGGGCTCGGGCCAGATTTGTAACGCGCGTCACGGGCAATATTTCTAATGCTCCAGCGGCGACCTTCGCTACAGCGGAGGTGACGCTGGCAGCGCGGCGTTGGGGCAATATGAGGCCGCGCGCCCCCAAAGCTTCAGCCGTACGCGCGATCGCGCCCAAATTATGCGGATCTTGAATGCCATCGGTAACGACAAGTACGGGGTTGGGGGTTGCCGCGAGGGCATTGGTGATAGTGACTTCCAGTTCGGTATAAGAGTAAGGGGCAACGAGCGCGGCGATTCCCTGATGATTACCCCCTGACGTTAAGCGATCCAGATGTCGGGTCGATACCTCATCTACGACAGTCCCTTTGGCTTTAAAGGCTTCGATAGACGAATGAAATTTGACGTTGTAGCGCAGGTGGGACGTCACCCAAATTCGATTGATGCTGCGCTCCTGTTCGAGCGCAGCGAGAACGGAATGACGACCGTAAAGAATATCTGATGTATCTGGGGCATCGGAATCGACAGATTCACCTTCTGCGATTGCCGCAGCTGCCAGCAACGCAGTGTTGACTGATGTTGCTTCTATTTCACCAGTTCTATTTTCATCATCGGTCCTACTTTCATGACGCGGTGCCAGCTTAGGACGTTCAATGGAATGCTTCCTGCGCTTTACGACGGCATTGGCTGGGCGACCGCGATGCGCCTTAGCCCGACTTGATTGGGCTCGTCCGGGCCGAGATTGCTCGACGCGCGAGTGACGGGAGCTGCGCTGCGGGCGCTGCGGGCGTCGGGATGAAGTCATAAGCATGTCTGCTCGTGGCAGAAAGTAAAGCGCAGAAGCTTATCCTAAAGCAAAGTTTGCCTTACTTGCCAATGCGAGCTCGGGTCGAAGTCACAACCACCAGTTTGCCCAGTGCGATTGTCAAGTTGTATTGCAGCCGTCAAGCAGCTTAGGCCACTCTAGCCATTTAGAACTTAGCCCCAGTCAGTACTTCCAGGTCACAAATAAAACGTCAAGAGCTGGCGTCTTGACGATCGAGACCCAGTCACTACAAAAAGTCACGAGCTACAAGGACTGACAGGACACCTTATCGCACAGGGCCAGTACCTCGTTGAGGCGTTGAATGTTGTGGACGTGAAGATATCCAATTACTGCTTCCAAACTGCTGGCCTGACGATAAAGTTCGGGCGCCAGATGACGCGGCCCGCGACCGCAGCTATTGCGACCGCGCAGCGCGATCGCGAGCTCTTCTTCAGAGAGGTGGAGCCGCACAGATGCCATGACCTGAGCTTGGCAGGTGGCTCGCACCCGTTCGACAACAGCATTGCGGTAATCCTGCAGGCGACGGGGCGGCAGTAACAGAGTCCGGCGGACGTGGGATTCGTAAACAGCATCGCCCAGATAGGCAAGCGCTTCAGCAGATAGCCGTCGCACATCGGTCGCGCTGCTGACAGATACCTTACCGTCCGAGCTCGGTACGTTCATCCCTTGCAGCCCCAAGCGAGACGCTCACTCAGTCTCCATGGGTAAGATTTGCCAATGCGTCATCCAGGGTTTTCTGCAAAGACAAGAACGATTCCAGCCTCACCAACTTAACTGTCTGAGTGACGCGTGGGTTTGTGACGATTTGAAATTTGGCAGATTTTTCTTGCACTTGCTTCGCAACCTGCACCAAAGCACCAAGGCCAGAACTGTCGACAAAATCAATCCCGGTTAAGTCAAGAATGACGCTCGCTGGACCTTCATCGATACAGGTGCCCAGCACTTTGCGGAACACCGCTTCCGAAAATGCATCTAACAACCCTGTCAGCCGAAAGATCTGACAAGCTTCGCGCACGTCGCGGCTGCCGCGCAAACTAACGGTTAAATTGAGTTGCTCTGGAATGGGTCTGACTCCTTAAGTGCGTTCGACCTGAATTTGCGTTCGACCTGAGTGCTCGATGCGAACATTTTTTCACAGACACGAGCATATACAGGGTGCTGAGATTGTTGTCTAGCTTAGACCAGTATTATGCCTCCGTCATCTTTTCTGTGCACGCAGCTTTTCCCATTGCGTCACCCTTTCGAAACAGAGCGTTAGATTTAGGGGCGAGCGCGCGTGCAGATTTTGCAAAGAGGCGGCCCGCTATCGAGGCACGGGATACACTATGGGTAGGGTGACGGTCTAACGTTCAGAGGCCGTTGTCTGACTTTGTCGCTAGGAGTAGTACTGTCCGCATGGCTCACACCACCGATCGTCTCTCCCCAGACTTGAATGCTGCCTCTAGCAACTGGAATCGCCGCGCTCTAGGCGTCGGTCTTGCAAGCTTTATTGCTGGATTGGGCGTTATGGGAGGCATATGGTGGCTGGGAGTCGGCCAACGCAAAACAGTAGACGTCTACTGGTTGACTGATGCGGAAGAAAACGAGCTGTACTACGTCGTGCAAGAGCGAACCGTTCGCGCCCAGAATGACGAGCAGGCTATTTCAAATAGCTTGCAGGTGTTGGTTGAGGGCGCGCGCGATCCGCAGCTTATTTCTGCCATCCCGCAAGACACCCGCATTCTCGATGTCAGAACTGAGAATGACGATGTTTTCATCAATTTTTCCTCCGAGTTTGTGGAAGGTGGTGGTGCGTCGTCTATGCTCGGCCGCGTGACGCAGGTCCTTTACACCGCCACTAGCCAAGATCGAGATGCCGAAGTCTGGATTTCGGTGGAGGGTCAGGAAATTGAAGTGCTCAGTGGTGAAGGTCTGTTACTCGAACAGCCGCTGACGCGAGCTTCGTTCTCTCCCAGCTTTAAAGACACAGCTGTGCCGCTCCAGCTCCAGTCAGGCATACAGTGATTTTTCCAAGTATTCGCGTTACGCTGGGGCAGTCCATTGCCCTTAACGACTGCTCTTGTCCGATATTTCCTCGACCGGATCTCGCCCAATAGTTGTCGGCGTGTCTGGGGCCTCTGGCCTAATCTATGCTGTCCGTTTGCTCAAATTGCTGCTCGACTGCGATCGCGTTGTCGAATTGGTGGCATCGCGGGCCAGTTTTCAAGTGTGGCAGGCGGAATGTGGGGTGCGCATGCCTGTCGAGGGCGTCCGTCAAGCGGATTTTTGGCGAGATCGAGCTGAAAGTAACGGCGGCAAGCTCATTTGCCATGCTTGGGGGGACGTGGGCGCGAGCATTGCCAGTGGTTCCTACCGCACTCAAGGCATGATTGTGATTCCGTGCAGCATGAGTACGGTGGCTAAGTTGGCAGCAGGGCTGAGTTCAGATTTATTAGAACGGACGGCAGATGTTCACATGAAAGAAGGTCGGCAGCTTGTTGTCGTTCCGCGAGAAACGCCATTTAGTGTGATTCACTTACGCAATTTGACAACACTAGCTGAAGCTGGGGTGGGTATTGTTCCCGCCATCCCCGCGTGGTATCACCAGCCCGCCACCATTGAAGATTTAGTCGATTTTGTCGTCGTTCGCGCCCTCGATCGCCTCGGTGTTGAACTGCCGATCGAGGTCATTCAACGTTGGACGGGGCCGCGATCGCGAGCTGAGCTCAATTTAGACTGACTCCCGGAGATGAAACGATGAAAATCCGGTACGCATGCGGCATTGGTCTTTTGGCTTTGGCTGGTTTAGTGCTGGTCACACTGGTTTGGCACAATCGCTCGATGCAGGTCGGTCTCGTCTGGTTGGGTCGAGACGTCCAGGCGATGTCGTTGGGAGGGGCGATCGCTCGGGCCTTTGGGGTTGGCGCAATCGTTGGCGTACCGCTGGTGGGAAGCTGGTGGGCGACGGATTGGTGGCAACAACGGCGATCGCGGCGCTTCGCGCTGCGCTGGATTGAGAAAGTTGAGGGTCAAACGTACTCTCCCTTGCCTGCGGCTATTGCCGAACCCTATTCGGCCAATCGTGAGGTAGGTGACTATGCAACTAGTTCGTCGGATTGGACGAGCGACTCAGCTACTTGGCCGGAGTCCGAGGCCGACGAGGGGGACTGGGAGACTTGATGGGGAGCGAGCGTCAGGGCGAGCTCAACCGAGAGACTGAGGGGCAAACAACCGAGTTAAATCGAAAAGCCTGCTTGAATGCCGATGCCGTAGGATAGGGCGTCAAACTGGAAGATATCATTGTTGGACTCATTATTGGTGTAAGTGACGAAACCCCGCAGTTTGACATCACGAGAGAGTGCATAGCGCAGTTCGCCGCTGACGCGATTGCGAGTGTCAGCCCGATCGACCTCAGCATAACTGTTCAGAGAGAGACGGTATCCCAAGCGACCCTGTAAGCGGGGAGTGATGGGATGTCTGACAGAGACATTGAAGCTGTTGCTTACCTGGCTGAGAGACTCCGGTTCGGCAAAGGAGGCTCTCAGTTGGTAGTAATAGCTCACGGTCGTGGGACGAGGAAATGTGTCGTACTGAAACTCACGAGTTTGGCCGAGTTGGAATTGCAATGCGATATCGTCAAAGTCGTCAAACCCATCAGTGGTGCGATTGATGTTTTGAGCTTGGATGGCCATCCTTAGGAATGTCGGCTTCAAATCCCAGTGAATACCTACCGAACCGTTGATGCGATTGAAATCGAGATCGGTTTGGTCACTAAATCGAGCGATACCAGCGCTAATGCTAGCGACCAAACGAGCCCGATCGGCGATCGCGGGAGCGGCGACAAAACCGATATTGCCGAGAAAAATACCGTCAGCGTCGGGGCTGGTGACGAAGTTCTCGAAATTGACATTGTCGGTACCTCGATACTCCACGCCAATCAAAAAGCGAAAAATGCTGGGTTCGGGCTGGGACGTGACAAACTCGATGGCTCCAATGTCGGGCTCGTCGGCAAATCCTTCCTGCAGTTGCTCGATATCCTCATCAAACCCTGGCTCGGAATCGGCAAACGACTGCGCGATTGCGATATCAGCCTGTCCTGCGACCCCGGCAAGTACGATCGCTGCCAGCGGCCATTTTCGTCTCAGCGGCCCAAACATGATGCGGTATCCTCCTCACAAA
This sequence comes from Cyanobacteria bacterium J06642_2, assembly GCA_039817845.1. GTDB lineage: Bacteria > Cyanobacteriota > Cyanobacteriia > Thermostichales > PCC-7336 > JBCBTL01. The sequence continues at coordinate 10,123 of JBCBVC010000051.1, read as the reverse complement.
AACCATTGCCGCTCGTCCGGAGATGCGGCAGTACGGGGTTGAATTACTGAATCTCGATTTCGATATCTCTGAAAGAGTCGGAGTCTCCGATAGAATCGTCAACTTGCTCGCTGTCCAACAGGAAGTCTTCGACATCTTGCTCGCTATCTTCAACGGCATCGAGCAGACCGTCGTCTCGTTCGCGGGCCGCTAGAATTTCCTCGACCAATGCTTTTTCTGCGACGATCGCGCTTTGCGCTGCTTCGCTGTCAGACGGATTGGGTTCTAATTTCTCCAGCAGAGAAGCCGTTTCGACCGCAGATTCTATATCGAAATCGACAATCGTAATCAGCTCCCCATCAATCGCCAGAGCAGCTTGACCAGGTGAGAGCGCGCCGATTGTGGCTTCTGTATCGGGATTGCGCAGTTCGACCCGACTGGAGAAATTGAGAAAGCGCGCCTCATCGCTACCATTATTTTCCCGAGCAGTTGCAACGAGCAAACTTCCCTGCACGGCCGCCACTGCTGCTGGAGTCACTAAGCGGCCACCTCCTGCTCCTGGTGGCGTTACCAGCATGACCGTACCGTTATCCAAAACAAATTCTCGCCCTTCTGGCACGAACCGAAACAGCGAGTTTTGCCCCAGTCGAATTAGCGAACCGAGATCTCCCTCTTGCCCTGAGGTGAAAATTAGCTGCACCAAGGAATTTGCTCCCGTACTGAGCTCATCCAGCGGCACCAAAATATCGCCCACTGCAGCCGCCCGTGGATCGGCTTGATTGGGGCGCAGCGTTACGTCAGCTGTCTCGGGAGCAATCCGATCTACTTCTGCTTGTTCTAATGACTGTTCCTGAGTCCGCCCGGCTACTGCAAACGCGACTAACGTGCAAAGGGCGATCGCCAGACTCGCGGTCCACCTCCGAGGCAACACCCATGAGGCCCCGCGATTGATATTCAATGTCTCATGCTTATCCATAGTTGCTCCCCACAGCCTGCAATTGACGCCTGTTGGGCAATTGCGCTGTGCAAATCATACCGAATTTTTTCAACTGTACTGCCTGAGTATCATCCAGCTACTCTGAACGAGCTTCGCGAGCTCGCGCTGCCTTTTGAGACAGGTGTTGGGTACGCCAGAGTTCGGTATTCAACCCCAGCCACGTTGAAATTTGCGTTACATTAGTTTTGCATGGCAGCGAAAGGGCAAGCCTGCCCCTCACCTGTGTGATATCTCCTTGAGTTGAACTCGCGCGATCGCTTTCTATGCGTGGGGTTTAGCTTCAAGCAGATAGCACCTTTGTCCTTTACGACTGCGAAAATTCATGACTGCAACATTTCCCACGACTCAGTCTCAACCCGAGACCTCCATTCGCCATGACGTTAAAGACTTGAGTCTGGCCGATCGGGGCAAGAAGCGTATCGAGTGGGCTGCCCGCGAAATGCCCGTTTTGGAGCAAATTCGCGCTCGCTTTGCCACCGAAAAGCCTTTGGCTGGTTTGCGACTGTCCGCCTGCTGTCACGTCACTACCGAAACCGCCAATTTGGCGATCGCGCTCAAAGCAGGCGGTGCTGACGCTGTATTGATTGCTAGCAACCCGCTCTCTACGCAAGATGACGTGGCGGCCAGTCTCGTCGTCCATCACGGCATTCCGGTATTCGCACAAAAGGGCGAAGACGATGCCACGTATCACCGTCACGTCGAAATTGCCCTCGATCACAAGCCCAACATCATCATTGATGATGGCAGCGACGTCACGGCAACGCTGATCAAAGATCGTCAGGATCAAATCGCTGACATCCTCGGCACCACGGAAGAAACCACCACGGGCATCGTCCGCTTGCGGGCTATGTTCAATGATGGCGTGCTGACCTTCCCGGCTGTCAACGTTAACGATGCTGAAACGAAGCATTTCTTCGACAATCGCTACGGTACGGGCCAATCCACCTTAGACGGCATTATCCGCGCTACCAACATCTTGTTGGCCGGGAAGACCGTTGTTGTGGCTGGCTACGGCTGGTGTGGCAAGGGGACGGCACTGCGGGCGCGCGGTATGGGTGCCAACGTCATCGTCACTGAAATCGAACCCGTGCGTGCCCTCGAAGCTGCCATGGATGGCTTCCGCGTTGCGCCGATGGCTGAGGCTGCGCGCGAAGGCGACATCTTCATCACCGTGACGGGCAACAAACACGTCATCCGAGCCGAGCATTTTGCCGTCATGAAGAATGGCGCGATTGTAGCCAATTCCGGTCACTTCGATATTGAAATCGACCTCAAAGCTCTGGGGGCAAAGGCGATCGCCGTTAAAGAGGTACGCAACTTCACTCAAGAGTACGAATTACCCGATGGTAAGTCCATCATTGTGTTGGGTGAAGGTCGCTTAATTAACTTAGCTGCAGCTGAGGGCCACCCCGCCAGCGTGATGGATATGAGCTTTGCCAACCAAGCCCTGGCTTGCGAGTATTTAGTCAAGCAGCGCGGCCAGCTCGAGCCCGGCCTGCACTCTATCCCATTAGACGTAGATCGCGAAATTGCTCGGTTGAAGCTGCAAGCGATGAATGTCAATATCGACACGCTCACCCCCGAACAAGTGGAATACATGAATAGTTGGACTGTGGGGACTTAATCTCGTCCGAGTCACAGTCTGGATACAGCAACCGCACTCCCCTGTGTCGCAACTGACTTGCCGCAGGGGAGTTGTTTGTCAGGAGCAGTTGCGATGTGGGTCAGGAGAGTTAAGCTCGTACGCACGTGCCCTGCGGTCAATTCCCGCAAATTTGCAAGCGAGCAGATGCCCATGAGTGACTTCAGACAACACCTCTATGGCACTTTGCTCGGGTCGGCGATCGCCTTACTGTGGCTCTTCCCGACCTCGGCGCAGACCATTTCCAGTCCCATCCACGCCCTGGTTCAGCGCGAGATTGTGCTGTCTGATTTGGCAGATGCTGATGTTGTCTACTTGGGGGAAACTCACGATCGCATTGCCGACCACGAAGCCCAACTGGATATCGTTAAAGCTCTGCACGCCCGCGATCCCGATATCGCCATTGGTTTGGAAATGTTTCAGCGACCGTTCCAAGCTGTATTGGAGCACTATATTGCGGGAGATATTAACGAAGCGCAACTGCGTCACCGCAGCGAATACGACGAGCGCTGGGGATTTGACTGGGAATTATATGCTCCCATTTTGCGCTTTGCCCGCGATGAGGGGATTCCTTTGCTCGCGCTCAACACGCCAGCGGAAGTGACCCGTAAAGTGGCTCGTGAAGGCTTGGATAGTCTGACAGCTGATGAGAAACGCTACATTCCCAAACGTGACTCCATTCAGACTGATGACTCTGCCTACAACGCCTACATTCGCGCTATTTTCGACCGCTTTCATGCTGAAGTTGGTAACCATACAGCAAACGACGATAACGACGGGTTCGATCGCTTTTTCCAGGCTCAAGTGTTGTGGGACGAAACGATGGCTGACGCGATCGCGCGCGCGCTGGCTGATGAGCCCGAGCGCCAAGTCGTCGTTTTAGTCGGACAAGGACACGTTCTTCATAATTATGGTTTACCCAGTCGTGTGGCTCGGCGGATTGACGAAATCTCAGATACGTTTACGCAAAGAACGATCTTGCTCAATGCGGATGCAACAGAAGCGGATACGGCTGCTCCGCCCATAGCTGACTATCTGTGGGACAACGGGTCGCCTTAACAAAATTGGCATTTTTCTCCTAGAGGCAATCGCGTCACCGACAATAAGTGCCAGTTACAGCTTAAAAATTCGCATGGCGCGCGTAGCCCCATCTAGCTATCCTCTCGACTTGATGCAATGCCTCAATTGCAGCCACGCGCCTCTATCGCAATCGGGTAATGATAGCAAGGTTGACGCGCTCAGCCACCAGCGCATTTTCTGTTCCAATTGCGGTCAAACCTATGCCATCTCGGCCAGTGGTGCGATCGACTTTTTGTCTGATGAAGGATTTGTCAACCATCTCACACCCGCTCAAATCATCGCTCACAACCCTTTTTTTGCTTGGAGCTACGAACGGATGTGGCGTGGTAATGCGCTCTCTTTGCTGACGGGTACATCTTTTTCAGATCGGCGAGAAAGCGACCTGCTCAACAGTTGGGTTGAGGACGCCACCCCCATTCTCGACCTGGCCGCGGCGGCTGGATATTGGAGTCGAATGGTATTGAGGCGTCATCCGGACGTGACTTTAGTCGCTTTAGATAATTCAGCGCCGTTGTTAGCAGAAGCAGCGCAACAGACGCGATCGCGATGGCCTCATTACTCTCTGGTGCGCGCCAGTGCAGAACGATTACCGTTTGGCGATCGCACCTTTGCTGCCGTGTTGAGTGGTGGCAGTCTCAACGAGCTGCCCGTGTCGCAAACGTTGAGTGAAGTGGCGCGTGTCCTAAAGCCAGGCGGAACGTTTATTTCCATGCACGTTCGTCAGGTGAATGATTGGGGCAGCATGTTTCAACAGATGTGGCGGTGGGGCGGACTGCAATTTTTTTCTGAAGCTGACATCCGACGGCAGTTCGATACGGTTGGGTTAGAAGTGCAACGATATCTCGTGTTTGGCGCTATCGTATTTGTGAACGCCATGCGGAGTTGATCGCACATTGCACGAAATTTCAGTGACTTGGGCTGACTATCGCCGCAAAGTTGAAGAACTCGCCGTCAAAATTTACAACAGTGGCTGGGAATTCAATCAAATTGTCTGCTTGGCCAAAGGCGGTCTTCGCATTGGCGATACCTTTGCCCGTATCTTCGACTTGCCCCTCGCCATCCTGTCGGCATCTTCCTATGGAGGCCCGGACGGTAAAACACGCGGGCCTATTACTTTTTCCCGCGATCTGTCGATGACCACGGCAAATCTCGGTAGCCATATTTTGTTGGTGGATGATTTGGCTGACTCTGGTATTACTCTCAAAAAAGGAGTGGATTGGCTCAAATATCACTACGGCTTTTACATCGAAGATATTCGAACGGCAACGATTTGGTATAAGGCGTTATCGACTTATACCCCCAACTATTATGTAGATTTCTTGCCCGACAATCCGTGGATCCATCAGCCTTTTGAGCCATACGATCGCCTCACAATAGCAGAACTAGCGCGATCGCTTGATGAAAACTCCTAATCGAGACAAAAGGCTAGATTTATCTTCATTTGCAACAACGAATAAGTTTTAACTATTCAGCATTTTGAACCAGCAATCAAGCTAGAGAAACCGCATCTAAAGAAGAGCGTAATGTAATTTAAGACCAGCAGCTCTAGCATCACCTAAGCGCAAACTGTCACAGGAGCGAAATATATTTGAACCTCATTGCGAACTATAAATACATTTTCTTCAGCTCCGTAGACGTTGAGGGCGGGTGCGTGTGACGAGTAGTCTATGCTTTTGTCCCGAACGCTTTAAAAAAGGTATAGCAGAAAACCCCATCTATCTCTGTCGTTCTGTACAAACCCTCAATGCCTTCGCCGAATGTGAATTCATCAATTAAATCGGCCGCAATTGCGGATTCGCGTATGCCTTCGATCATTGCCGTGAAGGTTTTCTTGGTAAAACCTTCCACAAATTGAGGTTTACTTGAGTCAACATAGACCATTCTTGGCGATACGCGCACAGAGCTAAAGCCTGCTGAATTAAGCAAAGGATAAAGCGCCCTGCCAATATTGGCATTCCCACCTGCTCTTCCCTGTAGTTCAATTTGGCATTGAATAGTCTTATGAGAAGCTTCGCAATTGGGATAGAAATACGTCGATCCGTGATCTCCTTCGATTGCGGTGATCGTACCGCCCGGCCTGAGAAGTTTTCTCAATGCATGCAGGGCGTCAACGGGTCTCGCTAAATGTTCGAGAACGAAACAGATAAAAATACAGTCAAAAGATTCCGGATTGAATTCCAGATTAAAGATATCGCCTTGCTGAAATGTCACATTTCTGAGACCTAAATCCTCAACTTTTTGTTTGGCGATCGCGAGCGAATCTGCTGATATATCGATTGAGGTAATCTGCGCCTCTGGACTATTACGAGCTAACGTTACCGTCTGCGCTCCTACACCACACCCGGCCTCAAGAACGCGACTCCCCGGGGGAAAGGATGTATCCGAATGTAGCAGTTCGACAAGCGTTGACGCTTGATCCTGCAATCGCGTACTTTCTTTGCAATCGTATCCATGCACGTAAGGCTGAGGCATTTATGTCACCGTTTGGGTTGCAGTCAGCCTGTCCGACTTTTCTAGGAGCGCTTAGTTAGGAAGCAGACACCTACCAGACTCCCCATTCTTCCCAATCCTCATTGAAGATGGATGTATCCGGAAAAGCCGTAGGATTACCATTTTCCTGCAGGCGGGTTTGCAGCTCTTGCAATAACGGTTCGCGACGAGGCAGATCGTCCACTAACTCATAGGGCATCACCTCTTTTTCGAGCGCGAAATCGATCGCCGTTCCGACAGCAGCGCCCACCGACCACTCGAAGGAATGTACCCGATAGGCAGCGGCAGCAACGTGACTGGTGGCAATGCTTTTTCCGGCTACGAGCAGGTTATCCAGCTTTTGTGGAATCGTAGCGCGCAACGGAATTTGAGCCGGGTAGGCTTGGCCGTGAGCGCGACGGATGCCCTCCCTCTCATTATTGCCAGGCGCTTCAGGAGGATGCAGCGTCATACACGGGTGAAAGTCAATTGCGTATTGGGCAATGCCGATCGCGTCTGGATAAATGGTCGATCGCGTCCGACGGGCGATCTCGTCGGGAGGCGTATCGTTGGCGATCGCAGCTGCTACATTCACGCCAGCGAGAGCGCGCCAAAGGGAGCGGTAGGTATTGGGTTCGAGGGTGTTGATGTAATACTCGTCCGTATAGTCGGCGCGGGAAATATCCACTTCGGCGATCGAGAATCCATCGGTATAGGCGTAGCTGGGCCGTCCGATAATCCGCCGTCCTTCACGAATGTAGGGGTACTTGGATAGACCGTGTGCTGTTCCCATCGGAGTGTCGAAGCCACTCAGATATTTGTGATTGGGGAACGGTTCTTTCACTTCGCCTTCGACCTGCGAATCTGTCGTTCCTTCAACGAGCCAGTAGTAATAACCAAGCGCATTCTCTTCACCATTGCGCAGAGAGTCTACGCGCAGACCGCCCATCCAACCGCCGGGTTCTAGCTCGCCACGAGCTTCTAACTGTTCGCGCGTGTAAATCAGGTTGTCCTCTTCAGTACCCGGCCGATAGTCGTTGCCCCACGTCCAGTTCTGCATAGAGATATCGCCGGGGGCGGGTCGAGCCGTACCGAAGATCGTTTCGGTCGAACGAGGGGCGGGGTTCCAGATGCGGCGATAGGTGAACACAAAGTCAAAATAATCGGTGGCATTGAAACCATCGCGCGGTTTTTCATAGCTGTAGTAGGGGGCGTATTGTTCGTAGAATTCGGGCTCGGTCTGTATGCGATCGCGTTCGGTACGCTCCATGGCAAACGTGTAGGTAAACCCTTGCGTGCAGTACGGATCGCCTTCCACGCTGGGAGAAGACGGATTACGTGAGGATTGCGGATCGATACCGAGACGGTAAGGTACGTCTGCTAACGCGATCAGTTCTCCAGTTTCAGTCGCTTCGACAACGTACCAATCGGCAGGTCCTTCGCGATCTCCTGTCGGGCCAAAGCGCAGGATCGCTTTATCGAAACGCTCGGAATTATCGAAGCTATAAGCGTCTTCGATCGCCTCAGAAAGCGGGTCGGTATTGAGCGGAGCGGCTCCGCTGGCCGGACTATGCTGAATGGCGATCGCGCCCGTAATTTGGCTGCCGTCACTGCTGTATTCCAGATCTTTAATGACGGTGTTGGGGAACCATTTTAGTTCGCCGTTGCCGCGTTCGGCGGCTTCCAGGAGTTGAGCTTGCAGGATGGTGTGGGCATCTTTGGGCATGTAGCAAGACACGCTCACCCAGCAACCACCCGGATTGAGCTGACCGTAAAAATCTTCAATGCGCTGACGTAGTTCGTTGTAACCCTGAGAGTAGTAGAGCAGCGATCGCTGCTTTTTGGCTTCGTCGAGAGCCGATACGCCTTGGGAAGAAATCTGGCCGCCTACCCAATCGGTAATGTCGGTCATGCACACGGTGTGCCCAGCCTGCAAACTTTCGTATGCCACCGCAGACCCTGACAACCCGCCTCCAGCAATCAAAATATCGCAGGTCGTAATGTCGACGGAGTTGAGATCGGGTTGGGCTGCTACTGGCGATAAAGTTACGGGCACGGACGAGAGTCCTATTGCCCCACTCAGAGCCAAAGCTGAGAGCGATCGCCGCGCGCTACCCATATCTACACCTCAAGCAGAATCTTCCCACCAAGCTTATCAACAGCTTTTCAGAGAAACCTTACCTAGAAATGCGAGCTTTCTCGCTTGTCTCACCATTGTCAATGGGCGATCGTCATGCTTCTATACGAGCGGTGCGGCTCCCATACTGCTTAAATCGACTTGACGCGCATAGGATAGTTACGCAGCACTGAGGTGGACGAATATGGCTTTGATTGACGGGCAAGGACGACTGTTTGGCAAGATTAGCGTGCTAGATATAGGCGCGCTTGCCGTCGTGCTGGTGGCGCTTTTGGCAGTCTTTTTCTTCCCGAATAATCCTAGTGCGGGCGTACCGTTGCCGGGAACCAGTAACACGATCCAACCCGTAGAAGTGGACATGATAGTACGCGGCATCAGCACGAAATCGCCAGATGTCTTCAAAGAGGGTGTCAAGGCCAATGTCATCATCCGCAATCAGCCCTACGGCAAGGTCGAAGTCATCAAAGTCGAAGATGTTACCCGCCGCGTTCCGGTCGTCTTTCCAGATGGCACGCTAGAGCGCGTCGATGGCGAAGATGAATATCGCGCGGATGTGGTGTTCACGTTGGCAGGCCAGGCGCGCATCACCGACGACAGCATCATCCTCGGCAATACCCCCGTCAAAATTGGCGTTCCCTTAGAAATTGAAACTTTTGACTATTTGCTGCGCGGCTCGGTGATGGGCGTGCGACAGCTAGAAGCCTCTTAATGATGGTCTAAACTGCGACCGCTTTCTCTTCAAACCATTCAGCGAGAGCAAGTTGCGCTTTCAAGTTCGCCATCAATGCGAGAAAACACTCGGCTGAATTCATTGGCAGACCAGCTGCGGGTACATACGTTATGCGTCACGTGCCAACGAGCCACGGATGTTTCGTACTGTTCCTGCGCATCAATGGGATCGACGGCCACCGGCTCTGACGGTTTGGGGGCTGTCTGCGCATCCGTCGTATCGATATTAGGAGGAGTGACGGGAGCTGTCGGAGGTGGCGCGGTGTCTTCAGATTCTGTAGGTTGCGGGCTCCTGGTTTGCGAGTTCCCTCCCGCACTGGACGGTTCAGATGTATTAGACGAATCATTTTCAGTTATCTCTTCGGCCTGGTTTTCTAAATTGGTGCGCCGCTCTTCTTGCTCGAGTTTGACCTCACGCGCGCGACGAATCACGTTGAGCTGCGCGCGGGCAGGCAAACCGCCAACTGCCAGCAGCACAGCGATCGCCACTAGTCCCCACCATGTTGTTTTCAAACGCATCACGCCGCACCCAAACGCTACGGCCTTATTATCTACGAAGAGCGCTGGAACGAGAGGGTCGGGCTAAGTCTGCGCGTTGCTGGCCGGGCATCATTCGATTTTCTAGATCTGGCTGCTTGCGTCGGCGATCGCCGCACACGTTGCTTTTCCCCTAATTTCCATGACCGTCGCTTCCCTTAGTTGGTCTGAACTCGAAGCCCTTGCGGCAGATTTCCACGTCGATGGCATCAACGGTCCCACCAACGCTCAATCTTGCTTGCGTCTATTCGGGCAACCGGAATCCGAGATCCGCGTCACCTTCTATCGCGATAACCACGCCTGGTGTCCTTACTGCCAGAAAGTGTGGCTCTGGCTAGAAGAAAAGCAAGTTCCATACCGCATCAAGAAAGTGACGATGTTCTGCTACGGGCAGAAAGAACGCTGGTACAAGCGCCTCGTGCCATCCGGCATGTTGCCTGCACTCGAACTCGATGGTCGCATCATCACTGAAAGTGACGACATCCTCTTAGCGCTGGAACGGGCTTTTGGTCCTCTGTATGCCGGTATGCAATCTGCCGCCGTCCTCCCGTTG
>JBCBVC010000050.1:0-25504 GCA_039817845.1 Cyanobacteria bacterium J06642_2 | reverse complement strand
TTGATTAGTCTTAAACTGATGAAAAATGATGTGCTTATACTAATCAATTGGCATACATAGTTATAAAATTCCAGTAACTATCTTCACTCACCCATGAAATTTGCCTCGAACGAGCCGAAAACTTACAACCATTCAAATTTTGTGAGAGGCTTCATCCTCAAATAGAAGCTCTACTGGAAAAGAACAAGACCGATTCTCTCACTCTGGATGTGATTGTGAAACTAGAGGCGCACTTTGAGTTATTTTACATCTTCACCCATACAACTAACATAGGATTGGAGGCGGCTCTGAACTAGGGGAAGAGTACGAAATTCGGATAATACAAAGGAATGATGTATGTCCTAGATGTCTCTCACAAACAGATCGATCTAAGAATCATCATTCACCTTCAGATGAGTCCTTCGATCGACTTTTGCGGCCACATATGGCAAGACTAATTCCTCCCAAGATAGTTAATGATGCCACAATCAATCGCGGAGTGAGAATTTCCTGCAAAAACAAAACACCACCAATTGCCGCAATCGCGGGTACAGCAAGCTGTACGGTGGCAGCACGAGTCGCAGTTAACCCCTTTAAGGCCGCATACCAAATGGTGTAGCCAAGTCCAGAAGCTAATGCTCCAGACAATAATGCTAAAATCATCCCTGAAAGAGTGATATGAACAGTATTTATTCTCAGTAAGCTAACTCCGACAGCAAATAAAGCGGCACGCATAAAATTAACGGTTGTGTAATCCAAAGGGGATTGAATTCCACGCCCAAACAGCGTGTATAGCCCCCAGGCAATACCTGCCACAATCATGAAGATAGATCCCACAATAGGTGGTGCAGCAATTCCTGGCCATATCAGATAGATTAATCCGATAGATGCCACGCATAATCCTAGCCATTCCAAAGGCTGTGGCTTTTCACCCTGTTTTAGGGCGACCAGAATCATCGTGACTTGCACGCTACCAAATAGAAGCAGTGCCCCCGTACCAGCCGACAATTGCAAATACGAAAAAGAGAAGGCGATCGCATACAGAAAAAGCATGATGGCTGCATTCCAGCCAACTTTCAGATGTCTGACATTTTTTCTATGGGAAATAGCTGCAATTGCCATCAACATGACGGCACCAGAACCTAAGCGCAAGGTTGTAAAACTTGCAGCATCAATCAAGTATTCGCCTAAGGCCATTCGAGCCAGCAAAGAGTTGGATGCAAAAGCAAATAATGTGAGACCTGTCAGGCCTACGGTTTGGGTTGTCGATCTCGTTATCGGGGCGATATTCTTATCCTCAGCATCACCAGCAGCTTAACTGTTCAAAAAACGCCGTATGCCATACCGCACTGTTTGCTAGAGAAACAAAGAGGACTACCAAAACACCATCTTACGATCGCCCCCCAGTTCATCACCCGAGCTACTAAACTATTGAGCTCGCCACACCTGGTTCAGTGCAGTAACCATGTCGCAAAGGAGAATTTAATTCCCTTACTCACGGGTAATGATTGGTGGGGATAGGTGTAGAAGGCAGGAAAGACGATAACGCTGCCGGTTTGGGGTTTTACTTTGATATTTTGGCGATCGAAATAGGTTTCGCCCCCTTCAAAGTCTTGGTTGAGATAGCCGACGATGCTGACATCTCGCGTGGGTACGCCTCGCTGTACTTCTTCCTGACGGCTTGAGAGCAGCAAATTATCGACGTGGCGCTTGTAAAATTCGCCTTCACGGTAGCGCAGAATCGAGCAGGCTTCGGAGTTTGGGAAACGGATGCCGTAATGCTCGAACAACAAATTTTGAATGATGCCTATGGGACCAAGCAGCAACTGACTAGTGGACTCCAGTAGCGGGTCGGGATCTCCTAAATAAAGCAGATCGTTACTGCGGATAGGCTTGGCGATTGTCTCAATGCCCACGCCCGCCGATCGCATTCCAAAGTGTTCTGAAATCTCGATGACGTGTTGGCAAAGAGACTCGGACAACAAGTCCTCGATGATAAAGATATCGGGGGCGAGGGGGTCGAGCGCGTGAGGCATGGAGAAGTACCGCGATCGCAATAAAAAACGACAAAGCCGACCGAGGGGCGATCGCGCTTCATCGTTTTAGTGTGCCCGGAATTAAGCAATTAGTACTTGGGAACTGATGGGTCGTAAGCGTCTCCCCAGGCCAGAATGCCGCCCTGAAGGTTTTTACCTTCAATGCCTGCTTCTTTCAAAATCGCCAATGCCTTGGCCGAACGCATGCCGCTCTTGCAATGGACGATCAGCTCCGACCCATTGGTCAGTGCCTTGACTTCCACCACGCCATCGCCGCTTTCGATTTTGGGAAGGGGAATCAGCGTCGCACCAGGAATCTGACAGATTTCGTACTCGTGAGGATTGCGCACGTCCACCAACACGAAATCCTTGCCTGCATCCATCCGCTCTTTCAAGTCGGCAGGGGTAATTTCGGGAATGTCGGCAGTCTTTTCTTTCTCTGCTGCCGCGTCAGGAATACCGCAGAACTGTTCGTAGTCGATTAGCTCCGTAATCGGTGGCGTTTCCGGATTCTTTCGCAGCTTCAGTTCGCGGAATTTCATGTTGAGGGCATCGTAAAGCAGCAGACGACCGTTCAGAGTCGTACCTTTGCCCAGCAGAATTTTGACCGTTTCCGTAGCCTGAATCACGCCGATCAGACCTGGCAAAATGCCCAACACTCCCCCTTCAGCACAAGAGGGAACCAATCCTGGCGGCGGCGGCTCGGGATAAAGGTCGCGGTAGTTGGGGCCACCCTCGTAATTGAAGACAGTCGCTTGTCCTTCAAACCGGAAAATCGAGCCGTAAACGTTCGGCTTACCCGTAATCACGCAGGCATCGTTAACCAGATAGCGCGTGGGGAAGTTATCAGTGCCGTCCACGACGATGTCATAGTCGCCGAAGATCTCCAGGGCGTTGCTGGCTTCTAAGCGGGTTTCGTAAAGATCCACCTGGCAGTAGGGGTTGATCTCTAGAATGCGGTTTTTGGCCGACTGAATCTTGGGCTTATCCACCCAAGAGGTGCCGTGGATGATTTGGCGTTGCAAGTTGGAATGGTCGACCACGTCGAAGTCCACCAAGCCGAGGCGACCGATGCCCGCTGCTGCCAAATACAGCAGCAATGGCGACCCTAAACCGCCAGAACCGATACAGAGGACTTTGCCGGCCTTCAGGCGCTTTTGGCCTTCCACGCCCACTTCCGGCAGGATGAGGTGACGAGAATACCGCTCTAGCTCTTCGCGAGAGAGTTCGGTGTTGCTGGTATCGAGATCGAGCATGAGTTAGCCTCCAGCAATGGATGGCACGATACTAATGGTTTCGCCGCCCTCAAGAGGTGTGGCTTGCCCCTGGTCTAAATGGCGGATATCTTCATCGCCCAAATAGACGTTAACGAAGTTCCGCAGTTTGCCGTCCGCGCTGTAGAGATGCTTTTTTAGATCTCCGTACGTGGAGGTTAAATTCTCCAGCACTTCGCTGACATTGCTGCCTTCAAGTTCCAAACTTTCTTGATTCCCCGTATAAGCCCGCAGTGGGGTGGGAATTAACACGGTAACTGCCATACAATCCTCGTCCAAACACTCCGTCCGGTCCGGCGCTACGCGATCGCCATCGTCTCAGCTTCAACTGCATCAGTCGATGTTGCCGAGTCTTGCGATACCAACTCAATCGCTTCTGGCTCAGGGCGATCGCTCTCGTCCAACACCCAACTTCTCACATCGCGGGCGCTTCCATCCATCACGCTAACGATGACGCAGGAATACCCCCATGGGAAAGCGTGTTGGCGGTCAAATTCAGACGGGATTGACGGGTGATTGGGATGCGAATGATAGGTACCGACAATGCCCAATTTCTTCGAGCGAGCGTAATCAAATCCGCGCTTGAACGCTTGCGGGTCGATCAAAAAGCGACGCTCGATCGCTTCGCCATCATCCAGAGGATTCTCCGCACTGTCCCAGGCGTTTTCAATCGACCAAACCTCACGGATGAGCTTGTGGGTCTCGCCACCTCGCTCTTTGAGATCGCCCAGCAACAAACCGCAACATTCCTGCGGGAAGCTCCGTTCGCCATGCTGCCGAATCGCATCGACGTGCTCAGGGGTTAGATGCAGAACCATGAATCTCGCCTATTCCGATCGGAATACTGGACTTAATTTATTTTGGCACGAATAGCTCGCAATTGCCGAAGCAATCGCGAGGATCTCGTTTTCCCACAGCAGTACCCCTGTTTAACCCTGGAGATCGTTGAGCACTGAGAATACCTCAGCTATTCAACATCAACTCTGAACGCTCTACTGTCATCCAATGAAGCTCAGCTCAGGTTTTTAATCGAGCACGACTATTTGCACACCAGTCACGAGGCAATCGCCTTATTCTTCATTGTCGTCGTAGGTAGATTGTTTGTAATCGTCAACGAGCTCGTCACCCATTAAATCGCTGATATCTTCCTCAATGGCTTTGGTCTGTACCTGGGGTTTGGCGTCAATCATACGCCCTTCTTGCTTGAGCCAATCAAGAATTGAAATCGTGTCGCCACTGGACAAAACGCGAGCGCGGCTATCTAGAGGCTCTTCGAGTAGGGAAGGATTGTTCATGAATATGTCAGAGCGAAGACGAGAAAGCTAATTGAGTCTCTTAGTTTAACTTACCCATCTTCTTTAAGTTGCGCTTGTTCGTCATTGGGGTCGTCAACTTTGGGGACGTAGTTAGGCCGTTCAGCATTCTCCCACCCGGCAGGTCTTTTGGAGTTGTACCAAGCGATCGAGCCTAATCCAACGGCAGCGATAAAACCAACTGCACCAACAGCAAGCGGCGCAATGGGGACAGCGGCAATCAGGATCATGGTGTCTCAAGGATGTGTGTCTACGACTAAGTGACATCATCTCACGCTTTGTCGGAAGCAGAGGTCCAGAGGAATGATACTCAGTCTTGAGAAGAAAGCATTCGTAAAGAAAAAGTGCCGATCGAGAGAAAGTATCAACAAAGAGAAATGTTGATGAAGATAAATATTGATACGAAGCCACGTGGCGTTCTTACTGTACAAGCCCCACAATCAGCATCGCAACCGACTGCGATCGCACTTATATAGAGATCGAGATCACTGCCCGAATGCTTGTGGCGCCAGACACTAAAACAGTTCAGTTCTACGGGAAAAATTCCAGTGATTGCTCTAGACATAAGTCATCCCAAGCCACTTACTCCAGCTCGCAATCGCGTCACTCCCATCCACAGCGAACGGTCTCTAACTCCGCAGAAAAGAGGCTTGTCAGCTCGCTGGGTAAAACGAGATGGCAAACTGACCTGTTGCTGGCACTAAAAACCAGCACGGTCGATCTAGCGATCGCTTCCTACACCTGTGCGTAAAAGCGATCGCTCTTATATCATGCGGTGAGGTGGAATCTACCCAGCCTAGTAACCGCATATACAACTTCAGTGAAAGCGTTGACTTGGAGGCATAATATCGTGGCAAACACGTCGGAATACCTCTACCCATATGACCGTTATTCAGGGCGCTTCGATCCCCAGCATCTCGCATTTAATGCCAACTTACAGGAGTTTTCTCAACGCGTCAGCTACGTAATTTGTTTACAAACAGGCGGTAAATTAACTCCTGAAGATGCATTTAACCGAATCGCTTCTCTGTGGGAACAACTACAAAAATCGAAAGAACATCTGCTTGCTGAAACATGACTGCTAACAACTGCGATGCTCTGCAAACCAACAGGCGTCATCGCACGATTAGAAACATCTCTGTCATAAAAAATACGAGTTAGCTTCTAGCTTGAGAGGTAAAACCTGGCTCGTTAATTTTTATTCCCTCGAGCGAGCTTGGCATGGATTGCAAAGACATCAATCGTGCAGCTGCAATCGCTCAAACCTTCTTGACGCAAGCAATCCACATGCCTGGCGTATTACAGTAACAATCGACTTCTTCGACAATATAGCAGCCGATTTCGCCACGATTGGATAGGCGTAGAAGATCGCCTGGCTGAACTTTGGTTCCCGAACTCGTTAGGTATCCCGAACTCGTCTCAGGAACTAGATCGAAAAAGTAGTCAACGCCAGCTTGATATTTTGAAAAATCGTGTACTTTTGAGTCGAAACGTTCTACACGATGTGACTGTCGGGATGAGGCGCGGGTACCGAGCAAGCTAGCAAACATATTGAACCAGGAGTTAAACACCGTTCTTTCCTTTACTGTACCCATAGGATAATTCTTAGCGAGCATCCCGAAACCTAAACATAGATAGATCGTTCAACGATTGAGAGAAAACCGATCGAACTCGATTACCTTAGATTTAGGGGCTTTGGTGTTGAAATAGTAACTGGAAACAACACCCGTTTCACTGTCGAAAATACTGAAAACAGCAGTCGTGTTACTAGCGACATACGGAAGCTTGACCCCTCCTTTGCCTCGCTGAGGACGCACGGTGGGGACGATGGGAGTCAACCCATTCGGGTCGCCGAGCGCAGCATAGACACCGGTCCGATCTCTAGGAATCTCCCGTTGAGAGGTACTCAAGTAGGCGCCGTACGTATTGCCGACATTGGACGACTCTAAATAATTGGTCCCTGCAGCACTCACAAAGCGGTTCCACAAGTGAGAGTGACCGTAATAAACCAGATCGACACCCGCCGCTTCCAAAAGAGGGGCGACGTCGCGAATAAGGTAGTCATTGACTGGGGGGTAATCGTAACGGATAGACGAGATCGTGCCATCTATGTTGCGAGTGACTGTGGGAACGGGATTGGTAAAGGGGGGAACGATGTTGTCCCCGAGAGAGTGGAGAGGATGATGCAGCATGACGATTTTGTAGCGCGCCTGCTGAAACTCGGAGCTGGCAAGTTCGCGCTCTAGCCAAGCGAACTGCTCGCTACCTCGGGCAATCGGCTCGAAGATATGTTGGCCGTAACCCCAACGATCCGGATATGGGAAATCGCTTTGGCGCTCGCGAAAACGGCCCTTGGTAAGGTCCGACAAATTGGGCGATCGCCACATCGCCGCCGCATCGAGTACGACGAGACGTATGTCGCCAAACGTAGTCGCGTAGTAACGACCGTGTCCAGCTGGATTAGTGGGCAGGCTGAAGATTTCTTCGTAGGTTTTGCTATTGAAAGATTGGTCTTCAATCCACTCTCGGGCGATCGCTGGATAGCCTTGCGGGTTGACTTGCTGGCGATAGAACTCGTACTGACGTTGAGCGATCTCTCGAGGCACCGAATCGTTAAATTGCTCGTTTAAACGCCGCTCTGGGTCGAAGCGGCCCATCACTTCGTGGTTACCAATAGCAGGAAACAAAGGCGCGTGTTGAATTAGTTCGCCGCCTTTGTAGGTTTTGGCCGGAATTCCGCCTCCCTTAAGTAGATAGCGAGCTCGACCTTGCAAACAGGGAAAAAAAGCCCCGCCCCGATCGTCGTCAAACCACTCCGAAGCGCGATCTGGCACGTTGACGAGATCGCCCGCCATGAAGACCGCATCGACGCGACCAACAGTTTCAGCCACTTTTTGTAAGTTGGCAGCTGTCATGGGCTTGAGCTGGTGGTCGGAAGTCAACAGGATTTTGAGGGGTTGAGCTGGTGGTGGCGTCGGCGCCAAGGTGAACGTATCGCTCGCGAGCGACTCACCGCGCTCCGACACCATTTCGACGCGATAGGGTACTCGCTCTCCAGGCGCAAGTCCGGTCACAGTTGCCTCATATCGCCAAATTGGACGGCGTTGAGGGCGAGGAGAAAGAATGCTTCTAGGAGGCTTTTGGCCGTTTGCGTGCGAATCGCGATCTTCGCGCGTACGACTGAGAATGCTAGACGTAGCAGCCGTGCGTTGCTGCGTGCCTGGATTAATATCCCGCTCGCCGGGTCGGCCGACGATAACAACCGGATCGCGCCCGTCAAATTCCGAGAACCAAACCACTCGGACGGAGTTGGCCGTTGGAAATTGTAAAAACGGGTCGGTCAGAAAACGAGGCGGATCGGCCACAATCGGAGATGGAGTCGGGGACGGCAACGCAACCGTTAACGCGGGGTCAATCGAACAAGCTGCTAATCCCATCAGACAAACGGCGAGTGCGCAGATACCTGCTAGTGCTCTACTCCACCGTGGTGGCATGACGATCTCCCCTCGCCTGCATTCGATTTCACCCTAATGCATCGCTGCAAATTCTGGTAAGTCCAAAAAAGAACACCGATCCACGCGCATCCGGTTATAACTCAGCTGCTACTGGCGGAGGAAACCGCTAGAACAGTCTATCTGTCAGGATAGTCAGAGCGAGAGAACGAACGATAATGACTAGCAAACGCATTGTAATTACGGGCGTAAGTCGCGGTTTGGGGCGTGCCATGGCTGAAGATTTTGCCGTCTCCGGGCACGAAGTCTGGGGCTGCACGCGATCGCCTGCTACCGCCGCAGAATTATCGCAGCAGTTGGGAACCTCTCATCACGTCGCAGTTGTTGATGTCGCCGATGACGAGCAAGTGCGGCTGTGGGCGGCCGAACGCCTCGCACAAGCCGGGCCTCCCGATCTCGTACTCAACAATGCTGGAGTGATCAACGAGCCAGCCTCTACTTGGGAAGTGCCCGTCGCTGAGTTCGATCGCCTCATCGATATCAACATCAAAGGTACGGCTAATGTCATTCGCCATTTTTTGCCCGCCATGCTGACCCGTCGTCAAGGCATCATCGTGAATTTTAGTTCCGGCTGGGGCCGTTCCACTTCCCCCGAGGTCGGCCCCTACTGCGCTTCAAAATGGGCCATTGAAGGACTGACGCGATCGCTAGCTCAAGAACTGCCGTCTGGAATGGCGGCCATTCCGCTCAACCCCGGTATCATTCACACCGAGATGCTAGAGCAGTGTTTTGGCGAAGCCGCAAAATCCTATCCCTCCAGCCAAGCTTGGGCGCGTCGAGCTGTTCCTTACTTGCTTTCACTCAACTCGCGCCATAACGGTCAACCTGCCACCGTACCGAGCTGAGTGTGGGGAATTGCCGCAGTTAGAACGCAACTCTAGAAACTAGACTCGCAAAATTAACTCATAGTTAACCACTTCATCATTCATCCTTCTTCTTCTTCTCTCAGTATGAAAGGGCTCATTTACTTGCACGTGGAGCGCTTTCATGACATTTAACCGGCGTCAATTTCTCGCATTTCTGGGTGCGGGAGCAGGAGCCGCTGCGGTATCAAATCTCGTCAGGTTTCCGTTTGCGAGGGAAGCAACAGTTGCTCATGCAGCTACCCTGCCTTTTCCACAACTATTAGGCACGATGC
Organism: Cyanobacteria bacterium J06642_2; assembly: GCA_039817845.1. Lineage (GTDB taxonomy): Bacteria > Cyanobacteriota > Cyanobacteriia > Thermostichales > PCC-7336 > JBCBTL01. Next base: position 16,252 of record JBCBVC010000050.1, on the reverse strand, counting down.
CACTGATGACTGACGAGATCGAGGGCGACAAGGCACAGATCTCTGCCTACTCTAACTTCACCGTCATTGACGATCTAACTCTACCGGAAGGCTATACCTACGACACGATCGCAGCCTGGGGCGACAAAGTAGGAGATTCCCGCTTTGGCTACAACAACGACTATTTGTCTTACGTCGAAACTGGTCCTGATGAGGGTTTCCTGACCATTAATTTTGAATACATTAGCGGCGATACGTGGGTCGCATCTTATCCGCAAGTCATCGGCGGCTCGCTTCCTATTGCCGAAGTTCAAGCAGCTTTGGAAGCATCGGAAGGAGAAACTGACGCATATTCTCTGCCTGACGACGATCCTCTGAAACAACAAATTATGGCGATCGCCAAAGAAGCCCTGACTGACCTCGGAGTAGGCGTGATTTCCGTCAAGCGGAATGAGCAGGGGCGGTGGGAGCGCACGTTCTCCGACGCGGATCGCCGTATCACCGGCATCTCTGGCTTGGACGATCCAGCTCGCTTACTGAAAGCAACCGGACCTGGCACCGCCGTCTTTACCAAATCAAACAAGCAAGGCTACGACGATGGCTTCGGCGACAAGATCGTGGGCACGTTTCAAAATTGCGCTGGGGGAACCACGCCCTGGGGAACGGCCCTGAGCGCTGAAGAGAACTTCCAAAGCCAAGTTCCCGAACCCGTGATGGCAGATGGCTCTTCGTTCGATCCCCCAGGTAAAAAATTCTCCATTGCCTCCGATATGAATGGCAGTGGCAGCGTTATGGGATTGGCAGGAAACAAGTATGGCTGGATGGTTGAAGTCGATCCCGCTGACCCTGATGACTATGGCACTAAACATACCTGGTTAGGTCGCTTCCGCCACGAAGCCGTCGCCGTCCGCGCCGAGACCGGCAAGCCCCTGGCAGTATATTCGGGGTGCGATCGCCGCGGCGGCCACCTCTACAAGTTCGTCAGTACGAACGAGGTCAAATCTCCTACGGACAAAGCCAATTCTGGCTTGATGGCAGATGGCATGCTCTATGCCGCGAAATTCAATGTCGACGGTACGGGAGAATGGATTGCTTTGGCACCCGATACGCCGGTGAATCCCGTCCGACCGAGCGAGGTGTTCGGTAGTGAGGACAATCCTCACGTCATTCTGCCGTTACGTCCGGAGGGAGGTACGGTCGAGGTCACTTCTGATGCTGACATCGATGCCTTTGCAGCTCAGTACGCCACGTTAGGAGAGCTATACGAAGGGTCGGACATCGAGAAGCAAGGCGCCATTTTGATCGACGCCCATTATGCTGCTAATGCTGCTGGAGCTACCACCACTGCTCGACCTGAAGATACCGATCTGGATGCGAACGGCAATCTCTTCGTTGCCTTTACCTCTGGCTCTCCCGGTGGCGATGGCGGCCCCAGCAAAGCAGTATTCAGCAAAGATGGCGAACCGTGGGAGTACGGTTGGATTTTCAAGCTAACGGAAGCCAGTAGCGATCCGGCAGCCATGCAGTTTACCTGGGAGAAGTTTGCGGTCGGAGGCGAACCAGCCGAGGGCGGATTGGGTTTTGCGAACCCCGACAATCTCGAATTCGACCGTTTGGGCAATCTGTGGATGGTCACGGACATGTCCACCAGCCGCCACAACAAGGCCGTTCTGGCAGGCCGGGTGGATGAAGAAGGCGAGGTCATCAGTCAATCCAGCTTGCGCGGATTGTTCGGCAACAACTCCGTTTGGTATATGCCCACCTCTGGCGATCGCGCGGGCGAGGCATTCTTATTTGCCTTTGGACCGATGGAATCGGAGATGACGGGACCGTTCGTTACTGCGGACAACCGCACGATGTTCTTGGCCGCTCAACATCCTGGCGAGCGCAATGGCATCCGAAAGGATATGGCCTCCGAAGTGCGTGAGTTCGAGATGCGCACTACCAGCGGGAAAGCCTTCATGCAGACCCGCGAGGTGCCGCTAGGGTCTAACTGGCCTAGCAAGCAAGCGAACGATCCGCCGCGTCCGGCGGTTGTGGCCGTTCGTCGCATCAACAACGACCCGTTGGTGGTAGTCACTTGAGGTTGTAATGGGACGAGGGAAGAGATTCTCCACAGTTTGGAGCATTGCGAGCGAGCTACATGCTTCATTCGCAATGGTGCCTCTGTAGCGCACTGCGATCGCGGGCTAGCACCTTCCAAATTGACCAGGAGCACATGAGAACAGCAGATACCTAGCTCGATCTTGACAGGTCAGCAACGATCTAACAGACTAGTTACATGACTAGTTATAGTGAGCGAGCCATGCACGTGTGGCCAGTTCAAGATGCGAAGGCAAAGTTCAGCAAGCTCTTGGACTCTTGCTTGTCGGAAGGACCACAAATGGTGACGAAGCGCGGAAAGGAAACTGCGGTGCTAGTGTCTGTAGAAGAGTGGCGGCGCTTGCAGGCTGCTTCCCGTCCATCCCTCAAGCAACTTTTGTTGTCGGACTCGGCGCGTGCAGAACTCGCGATTCCAGCACGCGGTCGAGTCAAGCGTCGCAGGATTGACGAGCTGCTGTAATCGCTATGTTTCTTCTCGATACGAACGTGGTTTCGGAGTTGCGAAAGCCTCGCCCGCGTAGGTCAGTTGTGAAATGGCTGCAATCTGTTGACGATGCCAAGTTGTTTTTGTCAGTGGTGACCCTGGGTGAGATTCAGGCGGGCATTGAGTTAACCCGCGAGCAAGATCGGGCTAAGGCTGCGGAGATAGAAACCTGGCTCGAACTCATTGCTACGACTTACAACGTACTATCCATGGATGCAGCAGCATTTAGAGCCTGGGCTCGACTGATGCACCGAAAGTCAGACACGCTGTATGAGGATGCGATGATTGCAGCCACAGCATGCGTTCATAATTTGGTTGTTGTGACGCGAAACGTATCCGATTTCAAAGTTTTCGATGTTCGAGTTCTGAACCCTTTTGAACCCTAGAGTACTAATCGATCGTGCATCAGCCTAATAGCCTGCGCATCTCGAAGCAGTATTGGAGAAGGCCAGCATCAGCGAGCAACTTTGATGGAATTTTGGCGAAATCGACGGATCGCGATCGCCGTTTGCGGTGGCATTGCAGCCTACAAAGTCTGCGAACTTGTCTCTTCGCTGGCCAAACAAGAGGCAGACGTGCGCGTTGTTCTCACCTCCGGAGCGGAGAAATTCATCTCGCCCCTCACGTTTTCCACGCTCTCCCGTCAACCTGCCTACGTCGATGCAGATTTTTGGAATCCCAGTGTGGGAAGACCGCTGCACATTCAAATTGCTGACTGGGCAGAGGCGATCGCGATCGCCCCCCTTACGGCTAATACTCTAGGTAAACTGGCTTACGGTTTGGCTGATAACCTGCTGACGAATCTCGTTCTAGCTTCGACATGTCCGATTCTGCTAGCTCCCGCCATGAATACAAAGATGTGGCAGCAGGCATCGGTGAGTCAAAACTGGGAGATGGTACGCACAGACGATCGCTTTTGGCCCGTTGCCCCTCATGCCGGGCGGCTCGCATGTGATGCGGTAGGCACGGGACGCATGGCTGAGCCAAAAGAAATTGAGACCAGTTTGTTGGCATTATGTTGGACGCGCGGACAACAGGACTGGTCGAGAAGCAAAGTGTTAGTGAGCGGAGGTGGAACTCGCGAGCATTACGACGCGGTGCGCTATTTGGGCAATCCCGCTTCTGGAAAAATGGGCTGGGCCATCGCGCGAGCTGCTGCCGATCGCGGTGCGGATGTCACGTTGATCTCCGGGCCATTGTCATTAAGCGATCGCGACTATCCGAAATCTGGCTTCACTTTGGTTCAGGTAACGAGTGCGGCGGAGATGCGATCGCAATTAATCGAGCGTTTCTCGACAGCAGATTGCACCTTTATGTCAGCAGCAGTCTCCGACGTGCGTCCGACACTCTATGTCTCCACCAAAATTCCGAAGTCAGACCTACCTCAAGAGCTGTCGCTCGAACTGGTGCCCGATATTGTCACGGAACTCAGTCAGCAGAAACGCTCCGACCAAACATTAATTGGTTTTGCGGCTCAGGCGGGCGATCCGGTTGGTCCCGCGACAGATAAACTCAAGCGCAAAGGATTAGACGCGATCGCTGCCAATGCGATCGACAAATCAGACTGCGGGTTTGCCAGTGATGTCAATGAAATGATGTGGCTGAGTCGCGCGGGCGATCGCCGGACGATTCCGCTTTGCTCCAAACTAGAGGTCGCTCACCATTTATTAGATTTTGCCAAGAGGCTTTAGGTGTCGCGGCCAGTTCTTGCTATTCTGTATAGGCCCAAAATTGCGCGGGCGATCGTCGCTGGAGCACCCCCATGGCACGCATGTACTACGACTCGGATGCCAATCTCGATTTAATTGCGGACAAAACCGTTGCCGTTATTGGCTATGGCAGCCAGGGTCATGCCCACGCACTCAACCTGCACGATAGCGGCGTTAAAGTCATCGTCGGTCTCTACAAGGGCAGCAAATCTTGGGAAAAAGCAGCAGCTGACGGTTTGGAGGTCAAAACCGTTGCCGATGCCACTGCCGCTGCTGACTTGGTGATGATCCTGTTGCCCGACGAACTTCAGAAACAAATCTTCAACAGCGAGATCGCTCCCAACTTGCAAGCAGGGAATGTGCTTTTATTTGCGCACGGCTTCAATATTCACTTCGCCCAAGTTCGTCCTCCTGCTGATGTAGATGTCATCATGGTGGCTCCCAAAGGGCCAGGACATTTGGTTCGCCGTACCTATGAAAGTGGCGAAGGCGTCCCTTGTCTGTTTGCGGTTTTTCAAGATGCTTCAGGCATGGCCCGCGATCGCGCCATGGCTTACGCCAAGGGTATTGGCGGCACTCGTGCGGGTGTCCTCGAAACTAGCTTCCGCGAAGAAACCGAAACGGATTTATTTGGCGAACAAGCTGTACTTTGCGGCGGCCTGACAGCACTCGTCAAAGCTGGATTTGAAACTTTGGTCGAAGCTGGATATCAGCCCGAGCTTGCTTATTTTGAATGCATGCATGAAGTAAAACTCATCGTCGATTTGATGGTGGAAGGCGGTATGGCTAAGATGCGCGATAGCATCTCCAACACGGCTGAGTATGGTGACTACACGCGTGGCCCTCGCATCGTGAACGAGGAAACCAAAGCTGAAATGAGGCAGGTGCTCAAAGAAATTCAAACCGGACAATTTGCCCGCGAATTCGTCCTAGAAAACCAGTCTGGACGCGCTAGTTTTAATGCCGTGCGCCGCCTCGAAGCCGAACATCCAATTGAAACCGTGGGTGAAGAATTGCGCTCGATGTTCAGTTGGTTGAAAAAAAATTAACTACATTGCGCCCAGCCAGACTCTGCTATGGCCTCGGGCGACGTTCCCGGCAAACGCGATCGCGAACTCACTTGCTTTTGAAAGACTGGGGGAAATATTGTCATGCTCGATTTGACCGGGAAAAAGGCGTTAGTCACCGGGATTGCCAACGATCGCTCCATTGCCTGGGGGATCGCTCAGCAGTTACATGCGGCTGGAGCGACATTGGGTGTCACTTACTTACCTGACGAGCGCGGGCGGTTTAAAGCAAAAGTCGAGAAACTCACCGAGCCTCTGGCTCCCGAGCTGATGTTGCCTTGTGACGTCCAAGATGACGCGCAGATTGAAGACGTGTTTTCCACAGTTAAGGACAAGTGGGGTCAGTTAGATATCTTGATCCACTGTTTGGCCTTCGTGAAAAAAGACGAGCTATCTGGCAATTTCACCGACATTTCCCGCGATGGGTTTTCGTTAGCTATGGACGTGAGCAGTTACTCGCTAGTCGCGCTCGCGAAAGCTGCCAAACCTCTAATGCCAGAGGGTAGCAGTATTGTGACACTGACTTATTTGGGCGGCGTGCGGGTCGTCCCTAACTACAACATGGCAGCGGCAACCAAAGCTGCTCTGGAACTGTGCGTACGCTACCTTGCCAATGAAGTAGGACCGCAGGGCGTGCGCGTGAACGGTATCTCTGCTGGCCCCATTCGGACGCTGGCTTCGTCGGCCATTGGCGATTTTCACTCCATGTTGCGGACAGTGGAGGAGAAAGCGCCCCTACGTCGTAACGTTACGCAAACTGAAGTGGGCAACACGGCCGCATTCCTGTGCAGCGACCTGTCTAGCGGCATCACCGGACAAATTATCTACGTAGATAGCGGTTACAGCATCTTAGGTGCGTAATCAGTATTTGGCGCCCGAGAATGTTCAGCTCTAGCTGTTTTGCTCGACGATGATGCTGCTCTCCAGTTGATGAGCTACGTTCGGCTGTTCTCGAGGTGCTGTCTACCGGCTTCAAAACCGAAACATCCGCCCATAACAAAGCCAATCGTGATGCCAATCGTCAATCCTTTCAGCAGAACTTGTTGTAGAGGGAGGGAGTTAGATGTTTGAGTCATGGCGCTTCTCCTCGTGGCTAAATGTTTACCGGTGCCTGTTGCCCAACCCCTCCTCGGAACGTACGTATCCGCCCTCGACGCATTGGGCTGCCACGGCTGGATGCAAGTGTGTCATTACTGTGATCGTAACAATTTGGCTTAAAGCGTCTGGGGCAGTTTCTCGTAGGTTGGGTTGCGCGATCTGACACGACACGCTGATGCCGCTCGGCCTTTGGCAATCGTTGGGGTCTGTCGATATGCGTTGAGCAATTCGCGACGGCGCGATTATGCTGGCACTGAAGACGCAGTCATCCTCGATCGCACGCTCATGCCGGACTCTCGCATCAAACCCGCTCGCATCACGCGCGTGCTGCCCAATTCAATTGCTTCTGAGTTGGGGTTCGAAGTCGGCGATCGCCTCGTCTCTGTCAATGGCGTCGTTCCTCGCGATTTGATTGATTATCAGTTCGCGATCGCGGACGAATACTTGCAGCTAGAGGTCTTAGATGCTGAGAACGAGCTGCATGAAGTCGAACTCGAAAAAGATGTCGATGACGATTTGGGCTTAGAGTTTGAAACTGCTCTTTTTGACGGCCTCATTCAATGTACGAATGCCTGTCCATTTTGCTTTATCGATCAGCAGCCACCGGAAATGCGGGCAACGCTGCATTTAAAAGATGATGACTATCGATTGAGCTTCCTCTACGGTAGCTATCTCACGCTCACCAATGTGCCGCCTGCGGAGTGGGAACGCATTGCTCGCCTGCGATTGTCACCGCTTTACGTTTCCGTCCACGCTACCGACCCCAAGGTGCGATCGCGCCTGCTCAAAAACAAGCGTGCAGGTAAAATTCTGGAGCAGTTGGCCTGGTTTCGGCAGCACGATCTGCAAGTCCACGCACAAGTCGTTGTCTGTCCGGGCTTGAACGATGGCGAACATCTGACCCGCACGCTGCTGGATCTGGCTGAATTTCATCGGGTAGATCCAAGCGATCGCGATGACTATGCTGGAACCATGCCTACAGTGGTTTCGGCCGCCGTCGTTCCTGTAGGACTGACGCGATTTCGACCGCCTGACGACGAGTTAGTGCCTGTAACGCGAGAGATGGCAATGTCTGTTATCGAGCAAGTCGAGCAACTCCAGGCTCAATTTCGGCAAGAGTTAGGCTCTACATTTGCATGGTTAGCCGATGAATGGTTCCTGCTGGCAGGCAGAGAATTACCTCCAGCCCGTGAATATGAAGACTATCCTCAACTAGCAAATGGTGTGGGGTCAATTCGGCAGTTTTTAACTGAATTTGAGCGAGCTGCCAAAACACTTCCCAAACGTTTGCCACGACCGATTTCGATGACCTGGGTCGTAGGAAATGCCGTTGAAAAAGCGTTTAAGCCAATTGTCGATCGCTTTAATCAAGTCGAGAATGTCACCTTTGAGATGGTGGCGATCTCCAGTTCATTTTGGGGGCAGGAACTGACTGTCACCGGATTACTCACGGGCAACGATATTGTGACGGCATTAGGCGATCGCGACTGCGGAGATGTGCTGTTGCTACCAGCTGTAACCCTCAAGGACGGCGAGACATTTCTCGATGACGTCACCGTAGCTGAATTGCATTCTCTGCTAGGAGTGCCTATTGAGTTGGTTGGAGGCGGAGCCGAGGCGATCGTGCGGGCGGTAGCGAATGCGAAAGCCCTGGTAAAGTCGTAACCCTATCCGTCTACGTGTTGCTCCAGCTGTCCCATTGCTTCTGTTGTTGCTGCTGTCGCAACGTTTGATTCTGTTGATATTGTTCGTCAGTCGGCTTCCGGCTGACAACGCGTCCCAATTTATCTTCTATGTCCTGGGTCAGCTCTAAGCAGTCTTTACCCTTAATCCCTTTAACCACTTCTTCCACGCGACCGTCTGCGTGAATGACATACTCCAATGTTTCTAGCGCCATAGCTAACCGAGTGTTGCGAAACTTATCGTTAGATTAGCTCATATAGCCGCTGAGATGGAGTGTGCAGCAGTATCCTCACCAATCAGGGCGGTATAGTTGCGGAACGGAGCCAAGCAAGAGGAGCTGGATGGGAGATCGCGAGCTACTAGAACGATATCGCGGAGCTTACAAACCCATCTTGATTACGGGTACCAATCGATCCGGTACGACGTGGTTGGGCAAAATGCTCGATCTGGCTCCCGAAGTGCTCTACATTCACGAGCCGTTTAATCCCCAGGTCATCCCATTTGAATATCACTTGGTTCGCCCGCCGTTTGTCGGGCACTTTCATTACGTTACCGCTCGCGATCGCGATGCTACTAGCTACTATCTCAAACATCGACTAGGCCTGTTTTATCCCTGGTGGCAGGACGTGCAGGTGCGTCCCGATCTCAAACGAGCGCTCGGAGCGACGATGCGCTGGCGTAAGTATTGGACCATTCATCGAACTCGACGCCGACCGTTGCTCAAAGACCCGCTCGCTCTCATGTCAGTCGAATGGCTGGTAGAGCTATTGGAACCAGACGTGATTATCTCTGTGCGGCACCCGGCAGCCTACGTGAGCAGCATTAAACGGCTGAATTGGGATGTGGGCCCCCAGCTTTTTCTGCCACAACCCGAACTGTGCGAGACTTACCTGCAACCGTTTGTGGATGATTTGCAGGCTCTCAAAGCGGCCTCAGAACGAGACATCGTTGGCGAATCAATCCTGGCATGGCGAATTTTTCACCACGTCATTCATCTTTATCAGGAGGCTCATCCTGAATTTATTGTCGTGCGTACAGAAGACCTCAGTCGCGATCCGGGGAAAGGCTATCGCAACTTGTTCGAGCGCCTCAATCTGCCTTTTTCCGATGACATCCGCGATCGCGTACTTGCCTATTCCAGCGCCAGCAACCCCAAAGAAGCCGGTCAGGGTCGCGCCGATCAAATTGCTCGTGACAGCCAAGCAACCATTTCAGTGTGGAAGCAACGCCTCACTCCGACCGAGATCGATCGCATTCGTCGCGAAACGGAAGATATTGCCCCACTTTTCTACAGCGACGAAGATTGGTGACTGAGATTGTGGAATTTGTCTTAATACGAGATGCTGCGCACGACATCGAAGAAGTGTTGGACGTTCTCAATGGGGGTGGTGCGGTGGATGCCGTGACCCAAATTCATGATGTGACCAGTAGGGCCAGCCTTGCGAATAATGTCGAGCGTGCGATCGCGAATCAGGTCATGCGAGCCCAACAGAATCATCGGATCGAGATTGCCTTGGACGGCTAGATTGGGACCTAAACGCTGGCGGGCTTCGCCGATGTCTACCATCCAATCCACGCTAAAAAAGTCGATACCAGACTGACCGACGCGCTCTAAGAGGCCGGCACTGCCGTTGATGTACAGTGCGATAGGCGTATCGGGATGGCGTTCTTTGACGTAGTCGACAATCTGTTTCTCGTAGGGCAGCGCCAACGTTTCATAATCAATCGGATTGAGCTGTCCGGCCCAGGTATCGAAAAGCTGCACTACCTGAGCGCCACTTTCAATCTGATAGCAGACGTAGCGAGCAATAGATTCGGCCAGCTTGCTCAAGAGTTGGTGCAGAATGCCGGGTTCTTTAAACGCCATCTCTTTGATAACGGCATAATCTTTCGAGCTTTTGCCTTCTACGGCATAGGCTGCCAGCGTCCAAGGCGCGCCGACAAATCCTAAGACGGTAGAGCGATCGCTCACTTCCTCGCGTAAAGTCTGCAGGATGGTTTTGATAAACGACAAACTGGCTTCCGGGTCGAGCGGTCGTACGGCATCGACCTGGGCCTGGGTGCGAAGAGGCGGATCGATGATGGGGCCGACGCTTTCGACCAACTCGAACGGAATATTCATGCCGTCTAACGGCGTCAAAATATCCGAAAACATAATGACCCCGTCCGGTTGAAACGCGCGCCAGGGTTGCAGCGAAATTTCGACAGCCAAATCAGGATTTTCGCAGCGCTCTTTAAACGAGTATTTCTCGCGCAGTGCCAGGTACTCTTTCATATAACGACCAGCCTGTCGCATCATCCATACGGGCGGGCGATCGACGGCTTCTCCGCGAGCGGCTCGCAGCAGGCGATCGCCTGTAGTGACGGATGACACGGTAGCTTGACTCATTAAAAACTCTCAGGCAGATACGCAAAAATGCCCCCGAATTATAAGTCAGAACGGGGGCGAGACTAGAGGAGTGTGTCGCGATTGCAAACATCGCGAGCACTTTTAATCGGTCATCAGCTTACGAAGTGGCGACTTCACCGGCAGCAGACTTCAACAGCGGCTCCAGTTCGCCACGATTGTTCATTTCCAGCACGATATCGCAACCGCCAATAAACTCCCCATTGATGTAGACCTGCGGAATGGTCGGCCAGTTCGAGAAGGCTTTAATGCCCTGGCGAATTTCAGCATCTTCCAGGACATTCACGGCCGCAAAGGGATAGCCCAAAGATTTGAGCACTTGGACGGTGGCTGCCGAAAAACCGCACTGTGGGAAGTCGGGCGTGCCTTTCATATACAGCAGCACTTTATTGTCATTCACTTGCTGCTGAATGACATCGTGGATGGCCTGACTCATGAGAATTGAGAATCCTTCGGCGAATCGGTAGAGTGTAAAGCTGACGAAACATTAGCAAACGCCTGCTCAGGCGCTATCTTAATGTGCTTTCCACAACTGCGACAAGCTCGCGACAAACGCGTAGCGCGAAGATGGCTTTTATGATGGGAGAACAGCTTGCGATCGCTACCCAATGGGATGAGGCGCATTCGCGATCTATTGTTCGAGCATTTCTAGTACGAGCGTCCGGTTTTGAGTCAACCGCACCTGCACTCGTCTTCTCCCGATAGCGATCGAGATGATGCGTCGCGACCGTTAGCGTCGATCGGATTTTGGCAACACCTACGAGAAGATATCGACTGCGCGTTCGAGCGCGATCCGGCCGCGCGCAACCGCTGGGAAGTCGTTCTTACTTACCCTGGATTTCACGCCTTGATGTGGCACCGTGTCGCTCACGCGTTGTGGCGACGGCACCTGTATTTGCCCGCTCGCGTGCTGGCATTCTTCAGCCGCATGTGGACGCAAATTGAAATTCATCCTGCCGCTCAGATCGGACGGCGATTTTTTATCGACCACGGTTGCGGTGTCGTGATTGGCGAAACGGCTGAAGTTGGTCATGACGTGACCCTTTACCACGGCGTGACACTGGGCGGGACGTCGTGGGATCGGGGCAAGCGCCATCCCACAATTGCAGATGGCGTGGTGATTAGTGCTGGAGCCAAAGTCCTGGGTGCCATCAAAATCGGCCAGAACGCTAAAGTGGGTGCCAACGCCGTGGTGATTAAGGACGTTCCCCCAAACATGACCGTTGTCGGTATTCCCGGACGCATCGTGTTGCCTATGCACTGCCGCCGCATTACCGAACAAGGTATTGACCTCGATCATCATCTGATGCCCGATCCAGTAGGTAAAGCCATTTCCTCCCTACTGGAGCGGATAGATGTCTTGGAAGCGGAAGTCCGAACTCTGAGACATGAAGGTCCCGTTCACAACGCGCACGTGGTTTCCGAGTTGGATGAGGCCGATGTGCCTGACACGAGCGCTCAGCCACTCGGCTCCGAATAGCTTGCGTTTAGCTCACCGCAATCAACTCTTCGTACTTAGCTCGCACGGCTTGAATGTCTTGCCACATCAACCATTTAGGCTTGCCGCGATCGCGAGAAGGATTGCGCAATAAATAAGCCGGATGAAAAATTGGCATCGTCCAGCGCTGCTGCCACTCGAACCATTGGCCTCGCAGCTTGGTAATCCCGCGCTTTTCGTTCAAGATGGCTCTTACGGCTGTGGCCCCCGTAAGCAGGATAATTTTGGGATCATTCAACCGAATTTGTTCGAGCAGGTAGGGTTGACAGGCCGACATTTCTGCAGGAGTGGGGGTGCGATTGCCTGGAGGCCGACATTTGACGACGTTGCAAATGTAGACATCTTTCTGGGGATCGAATTTGACCGACTGTAAAATCTTGTCCAACAGCTGGCCGGATTTACCGACGAAGGGTAATCCAGCTTCATCCTCATTTTGACCCGGCCCTTCACCAATAATCATGAGTCCGGCATCTGGATTCCCCCGTTCCACTACGGCGTTAGTGCGTCCGACATGGAGTTCGCAGCGCTGACAGACGTGACAGTGTTGCGTCAGCTGGGTCAACGAAGCGTACGTACCCGTTGGAATGAGAACATCGGCACTTTGAGGAATGCGATCGAAGTCTACCTCTACCGGAGGCTGAGGCTCGACCGCAACGCCATCCAACAATGAGAAGAGAGAGGGCTGGAAATCTTCAGTCATGCGTGACAAAGAAGGCAGTAAGCATTCTCGCGCCCATTGTAGAGGCTGTGAGGATGAGGCTGCCTCAAACTGTTAGGGAATTGGCACATTGGCAACGCGTAATTGCAGTTGCCGACTAGGGTAGTCGGCCAAACTCAACGATACGCTTTGCGAGCTGCTAGCTATTCCGGCTGGGATGCTGACAGTTCCCTGATAAACCTGACCGTTTGGCGGCAGTTCTCCAGGCAAGCCACTGGTATTGGCGCTGAGGGCGCGGCCATTTTCATCGGTGACGCTCATGAGACCGTACAGGAACCGCACGACGCGCCCAGTGTTGTTCTGCAAGGTCACGCCCAGCACGATATTGGCTCCCTGACGACGGGCAGAAGTGACGCGCATGGCCACTGTTCCTTGCCGAGATGCAGGCGTCGGAGCCGCTGCTGGTGGCGGAGTTGGGGGCGGTGGAGTTGGGGGCGCTACTGGAGGTAATGTCGGTAGCGTCGGTAGTGGAGTGGCTTGAACGATAGGCGACGGAGTTGCGATTGGACGAACGGGGGGAATGGGCTGGACTGCACGGGGCGGCTCCGCAACTTGGGGGCGATTAGGCAATAGTGCTGGGGGTCGCGTTTGGCGAGGTACGTTAGCGACGCGAGGAGGTGGAGTGGGATTGAGCGTTTTCACCAGCTTGGTGACGAGTAACGTGTCGCGATCGAGAGAAGGCACGCTGCTTTGAGGGGCTTCAGCTTCAGCAGAAGCGGGACGAATTTCAGGGTCGCCTGGTGTCGGCGAAACCTCTTGTAGGGCTTTTTCGCCAAAAGAATACCCCAGCATGAGTCCGACTGCGGCGATCGCAATGAGACCGCCCACCGAGGCAAGCACTGTCAGGAGAGTAGCAGGTTTTACTTTTGCCATGCGTCAAACCCCAAGCAACAATCCGAGCACAATGCGTAATGTTGTGAATGGCACTAGCCTATCCTAACGATGCGGGTTCGGCCTCTGCTTGAGGCTGTTCCGGTTGCCCCTCAATTGCTGCTCCAGAAGCACGTGTAGGGAATTCGTTTGTGGCTGAGACTTGCTGTTCGTCGATCTGTGTCGCTCGTTTTACTCGAGCGGATAAAGGGCGAGCGATCTCCGGCAAGCGTCGATCTTGCCAAGTTGACGAACTGTAGTCGCTCTCGACTGTTAACCATTGTTGCAGGCGCTGGTGGACGAGCAATCCAGCCAGAACAGGAGCAGTGCAGCACCCCAAGGCCATAGCTAACCAGGACGATGCTGATGGTGGCAGAGCGGGAGACTGAGAGCGATCGGTTGTCATGGGCTTGGAGCTAGGAATCTTCAGTGGCTTTGGAGTTAAAAAAGATGCTAGACAGATCCTACATGTGGTTTGGCTCGCATCGTACCTAGTATCGCTCGTCTTCCCAGGCTGCGATCGCCGCTAGGCCTTCGGGATCCTTCACCTTTATCAACGCCGCGCGAGCGTCATCTTGCACTCCGTCGTCAGGGTCGTCAGTTATCACCGCAATTAAGGCTGCAATCGCGGCCGAATAGCGCGAGTCGCAACTGGCAATATCTGCGGCGTTAGCGCGATCCCAGGTCGGCAGCAATTGCCCCAAAGCCCAGGCGCAGTTACTCCGTACAGCTGCCACAGGATCCCGTTGCACTCCTTCAGTGAGAGGTGCCACCGCTTCAGACCCGCCAATTTGTCCGAGAGCACTGGCTGCCCAAAGCCGGACTGCAGAAATATCGTGGCGTAACGCTTGATTGAGAGCCGGTAACGCGCGCCGATCTTTCGCATTGCCTAATGCCCAAACAACCCCTTTACGAACGTAGCCATTCCAGTCGCCTTCTAGGGTTGCTATGAGCGGTTCGACCACTTCAGGAGCCGTATTCCGACCCAGCGCGTAAGCTGCACTCACTCGTGCTAGCGGGCAACCATCATTCAGCAGCTCAACCAATGCCTCCACAGCCCGCGGCTCTTCAATATCGCAAAACGCGCGCGCAGCCTGCATGCGCAACTCGGGCCGATCTGCTCGCAGCTGGCACAGCATGACCTCAAGATCGACTGCTGATACGGGGTCGCGGTCGATATCACGCGCGGACGCTAGTGAAGTAGAGGGGCGTTCGTACATGCTGGTATTTTAGGCAGTCGCGCAGCTATCTTCCCACGTTCCTGGTTGCTGTACCGTTGTCTTATGGGGATTAATGCGACCATACCCGGGCAAGTTACAGTGATAAACGTTACCCCAGTTCAGACGGGAGCAAGTCCTGTAGCATTGTTGCCCAAACAAGTTAGGGCTCCAATGGCATTTCTGCATTTGTTGCTCGTGCAGTAGGTAGTGACAACCTCGAGATCGCGGCATGGAGTAAAGTGCTGACACGAGATTTAAGCGAAGCGAGGTTGCCGATTTCAAGGTCGTTCGATACTGTTGACAAAAATTGCCATATGCAGCCCTCTAGTACAGCCATTCTTAATTACAAGGTCTCTAAGACGAGTGCTCGACCTAGATGACGAGGGTGAAATGACAGAGGCTATCAATCTGGATTTGTTTGCCCGCAACGGCGCAGACGATGAACTAGAGGCCCTAGAAGAAGCGAGATTGGCCGTAGAGCAAATTGTGATTCCTAAAAGTCAGCCGGTGGAGCTTTTGCCGCGATCGCCCAAAATCCGGAAAATGCAGCACGAACTCGCCGAGCATTACCGTCTGAAGTCTCTAAGCTTTGGCGACGAGCCCAACAGAAGACTCAGGATCTACCCCGCTTAGTCATTATCCCAGCCGTCACAAATGGGGGCTGGGATAGAAGGCTCGAAGGCAGCTTGCCAACCAACGGCTCTGCCTACAGGCACACTTCGAGTGTCCCATGGTCAGATAAGATGGTAGATGTATCAATTCTTGACATAGGTATGTGCGAAGCTGCACATGCGCTGCATAGGTCAAGTTCGCCACCCACCTTATTTTCTATGAGAAGCTTATTGTCTCGCGTGTTTGCCCTCATGCTGGTAGCCGTCATCGGCCTCACCGGATGCAGCGCAGTAGGACCCAGCGACGGTCTTAGCGGTAACTATTCCGACGACACCATCGCCCTGATCGACAGCCTCAGAACGTCTATCGCCTTGCCTAAAGATGCTCCTAACAAAATGGAGCTGCAAAACGAAGCGAAGCAAAGAATCAATGACTTTGCCTCCCGCTATCGTCGTGACGGCAACACCGCTAACTTAAGTTCTTTTGCCACGATGCGGACCGCACTCAACGCTTTAGCAGGTCACTATAGTTCTTACCCCAACCGGCCAGTCCCGGAAAAGCTACAGACCCGTTTGGAGCAAGAGTTTAAGCAGGTAGAAGCAGCCCTTCGTCGCGGCGCTTAAGCAAATACAAAAGTCTTTAATCGATTGCCCAGCCTGGAAGTTTCAGGCTGGGCAATCGATTGTGAAAGGGACACTTCTAAGAAAAATTCCTGATCATCTATTTGATGAATGAGGAGAGTTTCTGCTAGTGTGATAAGTCTGTGTAGTAAAACAATATATTTGGGACATGAAAGTCCGCGCA
>JBCBVC010000049.1:0-25526 GCA_039817845.1 Cyanobacteria bacterium J06642_2 | reverse complement strand
CTCATCATTACAACTTCTTTTATAATCTCTTTCCTCAAAATCGATAGGAGGCAAACTTTGAGACAGAATAATCTTTCCTGACTTAACCTTTTGTCCTGAAACCAAAAAGCTCATGAGAGTTAGTAAAAATATACATACAACAGCCCGCTTCGAAAACATCCCATACCCCCTTAAAATATATTTTTCACTAGAAAGACTCCTTAGAGTATATCGCTATACATTCAAGGAATCTTTTGGTTTAACTAAACTTAATGACAGACATAGGTTTTTCACGTCGCGTGTAATGATTGGTTTAATACTATCTAGGCAGGCATGTGCGAGCCATCATGAAGTGGTAAGAATAAATGGTACGAGGGCGCTAGTAATAACAATCGTTAAGTCGTATTAGAGAAAGCAATCTCATAATGTGTGACATAGTAATATTTTTTCTCCTCTCAACTATATCATATACATAGAACAATATAAACACATAGGACGTGATAGTTCTCTCAGTCGATCTCGCAAAGGTGCCTGAGTGATTTGACGGTTGCTGGCAAAATGTAAGAGACTGACTGACGCGATGTCGATATTGCTTGGCATTGGTTCCCTCACGTCCGTAGGTGACGTTCCCGCAGAAAGGAGATTTTTTGCCCAGCCAAGCAATGTGCATGCAATCCTACGCTAGACATCTGTAGAGTTAGCGTAGAGGAAAGAAAGGCCGCGATTCAAATCAAATCTCTTGCGGGCCGCGATCGCGGTCATTACGGAACGGAGGTGTTGGTGTCGCCAAATGCTGCCGAAGCGTCGAGTACGAATGAACCGCCACCGGACGTGAAGATGAGAGATTGCATCACGACATCGTTGGCCTCAATCGTAAAGCTGGACTCATCCACTGCCGTGACAGTCGCGCTACCGGCTGCAGAAATAAACTGTTTGACCGTGTCTGGATTCTCACTATTACCTTCTTGATAAAGAATCTGTAGCAATCGCTCAGAGTTGATATCCGAGGCTGAATAGGTTCCTACTTCTACACCTTCGGTCGCCGTTACGATAATTTGCATGGAGCGCTCGCCAGCTTCGTCAATCAAGCTAGTCACAATGGTTTCGGAATTATCTTCATCTCGCGATCGAACGGCCGTCGCGCGCTCGACATTCAGCGTTGAAGCATCGATCTCTGCTCCGACGATATTGCTAAATTCGGCTGTTCCCGTCCCGAAGCCGAAGGTGATTTGTGGGGTAGGGATGGGATCGGGTGAGGTGCTAGGGAGAGGACTGGGTGAGATGCTGGGACTGGGAAGAGGGCTGGGCGAACTCGTAGGTGTGGGAAAACTGCCGAGAACGCCAGGATTCCGTAAAATTTGACCGACACCAATGCGCTCTTCCCCAAGCAACCTGTTGCCCAAAATGCGAAAGTCAGCGCTTTCTCGTTCTTTGAGCGAGAGTGGTACTCCAACCGTAATGACAGCAACGTCAGTCAGAGCAATATTTCCTGCTGGAGCAACGTATTCGAAGTCATCGTCGCTGGGAAAATCGCCAACAAGCGCGAAAGACTCCCCCAGAATGTGGCCAGCTGCATCGGCAAGGGTGGCGTCGTCAGACACCTCGGACAAATAGAAGCGGGCGGCAGCTAAGGAGGCATCGACACCCGTCACCTCTTCCGGATTGTTCTGAAACAGCAGTGCGACGCGATCGCCAGTGCTCTCTGCCCCAACAGATGAGGCGACTCCAGTTACGGGATTGGAAGGTTCTGATGCAGGAGATTGAGGCTCGAGTGCGATGGGACTCGTGCTGCAAGCACCCATTGCGATCGCGAGCCCCGTTCCAATACACGCGTATTTGTAAGTAAGCTGCATATCGATCTCAACTCCTCATCAAACTCTCTGATTTTCTGATTCACCATCGGAACTGCGCCCGCGTGGATCGGTAATATTGCTAGGCAGCGTAGCAAATAAGCGTCGCGGTCTTAAGGTTAAGCTGCAACATTCGTCGTGAATACCTGCTCAATCACGCAGTATCTCAGTAGTGACCAGAGAGTTGCTGAATCCGGATGGTTGAGGTGTCTGAGTGACTTGACGGTTGCCGCAAGTTACATGCTAGAGCTACCGTCGCGCGTACAAGAGCTTTAGATCGGTTGCTACAGGTTCGTTCGAGAGCTTGCCGCTACGGTTTCATCTTCAGGCAGTTTGGCAGACTGAGGGGATGGCTCAGCCGTCTCGTCCGTGACATCGAGCGAGTCGGAAACTAGCGCCCCCCGAGTCAAAAGACCGGCAAATCCGGCAATGACCGCCAAACCCCAAAGCACCGGAGTCAAGCCAAAACGAGTTTCCGCAATTCCGGCTAAAGCCAGTGGCAAACTGAGGGCAATGTTAACGACATTGTTCTGTAAACCAAAGACTTTGCCGCGCAACTCCACCGGAGTTTCCTCCTGAATGGTGGTTTGCATCGGGACGCCCACCCAAGCTGCAAAAAATCCCAGCAGGCCAATCAGAGCCAAACTCAAACTCAACAGGCGAGGGCTAGCCGCGATCGCGCCTAAGGCCAGCGTCACCCCAATCAACCCCCAACCACTCCAGGTTTGCCGGGGAAAGCGATCGCCCCATTCCCCGACGACTAATGCCCCCAACGCTAGTCCGACTCCTGTGGCCGCCAACAGCACGCCAAATTGATCGGTCTCCAAGGTAGGAATGGTTTCGGCCATACGTACGGCGAGCACGGCCAGAGCGGCAAAAATCGAAAACAACACGACAATTTGCACGATCGCCGTACGAACGCGGGGCGCGCGCGTCAGGTAGTCTAAGCCTTCGCGAATATCGTCCCAAACCCCCGGAGCCGCTGGATTCGGATGGCGTTCTCCTTCGTTAACCTGCATCACGATTAAGATGGTGCCCGCCAAGATGTAACCGCCTCCCACTGCAAGCTCGGCACCTAGGTCGCTATGCTGCGGCCACCATTGACTGACAAACCGATTGGCCGCGTCTAACAGGGGCTCGCCAATGGCAAAGCCGACAATAACGGAGGCCATCATCGTCGTGGTGTAGAGCGAATTGGCTGACAGCAAATAGCGGGATTCCACGATTGCGGGAATGGCCGACTGTTCGGCAGGGGCGAAAAACTGCGTTAGCGTCGACACGACGAACACGATCGCCAGTAGGCCGACGAACCCTAGCGGCCACGAGGCTACGCTCGGCCAATCGTGACTGAGCCACAGCAGAGTGGGAATTCCCAGCACTAGCCCGCCGCGTAATAGATTGGTTGCTACCATCACGGCTTTCTTCGACCAGCGATCCACGTACACCCCAGCCACCGAGCCAAACAGGATCGCCGGAATCGTAAACGCAATCATCACCGCCGACACCCAACGGCTGATGGATTCTCCTTCGGGTTGAAAATGCTCCGCAATCAGAGCCACGGCCAACACGAGAAATACCTTATCTGCCAGTTGCGAAAATACCTGACCGCTCCACAAGGCAAGGAAATTGCGATCGCGCAGCACGTGCCAGAATCCATTCTCGCGATCTCCCGGTTCTGGGCTGCCCGAAGGACCGTCCGCTTGAGGGGTAGCCATAGGAGAGGACTCAGTCGAAACATCCATAATGCGCGCGGAATGGCCAGCTAATAGCACTGGTGTTCATTCTAAAGACTCGCGCGACTTCTGCTAAGTTGCCACCGGCATTTGCGCCCGAAAACACGTTGCCACTAGCGTTGAAGACTGAATGGTGCGGTCGAAATGATACTGAATCGTGCGATGCAATGCTTGCTCGACCCCCAACCACGCCCCAATCGGGATGTCAGTGCATTCGGGCAAGGCCGCATTGGGCAGGGTCTGTAGTGCTGCTAGCGTCGGTGCACTCAAGACGGCAACGCGTTCGGGACGCTGCGCGATTTCGCAGGTGTCGCAGATCGCGCCCCCGCTAGCCGGACTGAACAGAAATTCTCGCTCGCTCCCGATTGCGTCGACGGGCACATCCATCCGACAGCGACAATAATGGCAGCGATGCACTTGGGGCGCGACTCCTGCGATCGCTAGCAGGTGATACACTCCGTGTCCCAGCAGCGGCAAGGCGGCCGCCGCCTGGCGCGGCGCGTCCGATAATCGTTCTAAATGTTCGAGCAGGACGGCAAAAACATCTTCTTGCGGCTGTTGCGACAAGGCCTGATGCAGCACCACTTCCGCCCAGTACTGCGCCACCGTTAGCTTGGCTAAGCTCGATCGCAAGCCGCTAAAGCTGCGCGCCGTCTCAGCCTGTGAGATCCGATCGAGCGATCGGCCTCTTGCAATCAACAAATTGTTGACCACGAACGGCTCTGTCCGTCCTCCCAGGGCTGACTTTGGTTTGCGAGAGCCTTTCGCCACCACCCGTACGAGACCGAACTCTTTGGTCAGAAGCGTCACAATCCGATCGCTTTCTCCCAAAGGCATAGATTTCAGATTAATGCCCGTCGCACGGTAAGTGCGCTCCGATCCCATACTTGACCCTCGTCGCGATAATGCTGTCTTTGCTGTAGGCCCAGATCGTGCTACTCAGTCTGCCTGTAGCCGCAGTCGGACGGAATCGCCGTGCGAGGGTAGCCCCTCTGCCTCAGTCAATGCTGCGATTGCCTCTGAGACCTCTTGCAAGGCCTGTTTGTCGTACTGCACTAGGCTGGAATGCTTCATAAACACTTCCACTCCCAAAGCAGAAGCATAGCGAGCTGCACCACTAGTTGGCAGCGTGTGATTGGGACCGGCAATGTAATCGCCGACTGCTTCTGGCGTGTCGTGGCCGAGGAAAATCGCTCCGGCGTGGCGAATGCCCTCCACTGTCGTCCAAGGATCGTCTACTTCTAACTCGAGGTGTTCCGGTGCGAAGAGATTGGATAACTCTACGGCTTCATCTAAATCTCGTGTAACGACGATGAGACCGTAATGGGCGATCGCCTTTTCCGTTAGCGTGCGGCGCGGATGATGTTCCAGTTGCGCAGTCAGAGCTTTCTCTACCTGTAGGGCTAAGTCGTAATCTGTGACCAGCAGAATTGCTGCTGCCATTGGATCGTGCTCGGCTTGGGCTAACAAATCGGCGGCGAGATGCACGGGGTTTGCCGTCCGATCGGCAATAATTAGGATTTCTGACGGACCGGCTAAGGAATCAATCCCGACCGTACCGTACACCAACTTTTTTGCCAGCGTAACGTACGTGTTCCCCGGCCCCGTAATGACGTCTACTTGGGGAATGCTCGCTGTACCGTAGGCCAGAGCCGCGATCGCCTGCGCCCCACCGACGCGGAAAATCGTTTCAATGCCCGCCACCTGAGCAGCCACCAGAATTGACGGACTGATGCCCTTGCTCTTGCTGCCATCTGCATTCAGGCTGCCCGAGCCAGGGGGCGTCATCATCACAATTTCAGGCACGCCCGCCACGACAGCAGGAATGGCATTCATCAACACTGTACTGGGATAGGCGGCCCGTCCGCCCGGCACGTAAATCCCCGCGCGATCGACGGGGGTATACCGCTTGCCCAATACGATATGGTCGTCAGGAAATGTGACCCACCCTTTGGGGACTCGCTGGCGGTGAAACGCTTCAATGCGCTCCTTGGCAATCTGAATCGCCTCCAGAAGCTGTGGCGAGATCGTCTGATAGGCCGCTTCCAACTCGGCCCCCGATACCTTGAGGTCGTCCAGCGATAGCTCGACTCGGTCGAATTCAGCTGCGTAGTCGAGCAGAGCGGCATCGCCCTTGCGCTGGACGGTTTGTAAAATCTCTCGTACGGTAAATTCTCGTGGCCCTTCCCAATCTGCGCGAGCGCGATCGCAGATGCGTTTGAGTTCTGCCTCTGCTTCGGTGCGTTGGGTAACAATTCTCAGCATGGCGGTGCGAAAAAAGGTGCGCGAGCAAGACGGGATGCGGCATCCGCCCATCTCGCCCCGTGCTCATAGCTTAGCTCGATTTATTGGATTCATCTCGAACCTTTACCGCGCAGCCGCACGAGCACGCGCTGTATTTATGGGGTGACGGAGACCGCTATGGGTTCGGCCACACCTGCTGTGGGGACAGTCTCGACGACCTTCAGATGATAAATAATCCCTTCGCTCCAATCGAATGGTTTTAGGTTTGTCCAATCCAGGAATTCTGTTGGCGTGCAGTTACGCCCGATCAAGTTTTCATGCAGGCGATCGAGCGGGTTTTGTCCGGACGACACCATCCAACTGATCCCTTCTAACTGCCGTTCCTGGGCGAGTTCGGCCAGAATGTGCGTCAGCGATCGCCGATACCCCATTAATGTGGCATCGAGTTCGACACCTCGATACCAAGGCAAGCTGTCGGAGTCGCTAGCTAGACCGACATGGACGATTGTCCCTGCGCCTGTGAAAATGGCTTGGGCAATTGGACGCGGATCGGTTTGGACGAGTAATCCGTGTGGTGCCGTTAGGGCGCGCATTCGTTCGAGCCATTCTGCCTGCTCGCGATCGCTCCAAGCAAAGTCAGTTTGTTTGGGATAGAGGGCAACGACCAATAGGCGGGTTTGCAGTAGCAAATGGCCGAGTTTTTCAGCCTTCGTCGCTAAATAGCGGGCGTTGTTGTCATCCGCCTCGACAATGAGCGGTACGCGATCGACGACCTGTAAGCCAAAGCCCTTGAGGCCGGAGATTTTGCGAGGATTATTGGTAATCAACCGCATGCGGCGCACGCCTAAATCATTGAGAATTTGGGCGCCCACGCCATAATTGCGCAAATCGGGGGCGAAGCCGAGCCGTTCGTTCGCTTCTACCGTGTCTAGGCCCATATCTTGCAATGAATAGGCTTTGAGCTTGTTGATTAAGCCAATGCCGCGCCCTTCTTGTTTTAAATAAATGACTGCTCCCTGTCCCTGATGTTCGATCATCTTGAGGGCGCTGTGCAGCTGTTGGCGGCAGTCACAGCGCAGCGACCCCAGCGCATCTCCAGTCAAACATTCCGAATGCACCCGTACCAATACTTCAGAGGCCGGGAATTGAACCGGGTCGCCTTTGATAATGGCGACGTGGTCGGATTGGTTGAGGGTATCGCGGTAGGCATAAATCTGGAAGGTGCCAAACTTCGTCGGCAATTGAGTAACGGCTTCACGGCGCACAAAGCGTTCGTGTTGCAAGCGATAAGCAATCAGGTCGGCGATGGTGACAATTTTGAGGTGATGCTCGCGGCTATATTCCATCAACTGCGGTAGGCGGGCCATGGAGCCGTTGGGATTTTGAATTTCGCAGATTACTCCAGCTGGGTACAGTCCCGCCAGTCGAGCTAAGTCAATGGCCGATTCGGTGTGACCCGCCCGTTTGAGGACGCCACCATGTCTCGCCCGCAGCGGAAAAATATGGCCGGGTCGAACCAAATCTTCGGGGCGAGTATTGGGGTTAATTGCTGCCTGGATGGTGCAGGAGCGATCGCCTGCTGAAATACCTGTGGTCGCGCCCAAATGAGGCGCGGCATCAATACTGACCGTAAATGCTGTCTGATTGCGATCGGTGTTTTGCTCCACCATCATGGGCACTTGCAAGGCATCGAGTCGTTCCCCTTCCATGGCCAGACAAATGAGGCCGCGCCCGTGGGTGGCCATGAAATTAATGGCATCCGGCGTCGCGAACTGAGCTGCACAGATCAAATCGCCCTCATTCTCGCGATTCTCGTCATCCACGACGATGATGGTGCGACCCGACTTTAAGTCTGCAATCGCGTCCTCCACGGCATGAAAGTGGAGGTCAACAGCAGGCGAGCGTTCCATGAGATTTTGACGGCGAAAGGATGAGAATCTTGCGGGAAGCAACTGTCCGAACGAAGATCGTTATTGCTATGCGTCGCTCGCTCGGGGCATTTGCGTCTGTTTAAACCCATACAAAGTGTAACAGTTTGTATCTATAAACTCGATTCCATGAGCGCGATTCCATTTGTTGCTAGCGCGTTTGTGGCAGGAGCTTCATAAGGTTCGATATTTAGGTGCCGTACGGATATACGTTCACGTTCTCTGACTTGAGGTTCTCTGACGTGAGACTGATGCTATGCGGGCAATTCTGACTATCCTTTGGAGGCTCGTCAAATCACGCGAATACTGCTGCCACGCGATCGCGGAAACTGTGTAGCTTCGCGATTAATCTCAGTGATTCCATCGTGGATACATCAAGGAATCCTTATGACTGGGTAAATCAAATATTAAAAGATCGGGATTAACACTGGCTACCGCCGTATCTCACACGTTAGTGTGTCTCATCGATAAATTTATCGATCTAGTTCTGATTCGCGTAGATAGCGCGATCCGGCAAGCAGGGCGAACGCGTTCGCGCCTAGTTGCTCGGGCGATGCATTTTGCGAATCCATGTTGGTTCCAAAACCCGTTTTTCTTGCTTGCTGCAGCAATGATGAGAAGCCTCGCACGATATTTAACAGCATCTAGACGATCTTGAGTGCGCACGTTTCCGTGCGGTCGTACGGTTTCTGCTACACGGTTTCTCATAGAGGTTGCTTGGCATCTTTGTAGCTCTGAGTCCTACCGCAGCCGTCTCATGAGGCTGCAGTAACACGGGCGAGGTGCATAACTCCTGACGCTTTTGCCATTGGAGATTAGCCCTATGTTTACGTTAAAAGACGTTTTCTTTGCGTTTATTACGGTCGGCTTACTCATATTGGTCGGTCGATTCATCAAACAAAATGTGGGCTGGATTCAACGATTGTATTTGCCCGAATCGATTGTCGCCGGCTTTTTGGCATTGCTGCTCGGGCCTGAAGTGTTGGGCGCGATCGCTCAGTCAGTGGCCGGCTCGGAGTCCGCTTTATCCGGGGGATTATTTTCTGAACCCATTCGGACGGTATGGTCGCAGTCGCCAGGGGTATTTATCAATGTTGTCTTTGCCGCCCTGTTTTTAGGTGAGGTGATTCCCCATCCCCGCGATATTTGGAATAAAGCTGCTCCCCAGGTCGTTTTTGGCCAGACTCTTGCTTGGGGTCAGTACGTGGTCGGCATTTTGGTAACGATGCTGATTTTGACACCGCTGTTTGGGGTCAGTCCGATTGCCGGGGCTCTCATTGAAATTGCGTTTGAAGGAGGGCACGGAACCGCAGGCGGGATGGCCGATACCTTCGGTACGCTGGGGTTTCCCGATGGTGCCGATCTCGCTCTGGGATTAGCCACAGTTGGTATTGTTTCTGGAATCGTGACTGGCACCTTTTTGGCGGATTGGGGGCGGCGCAAAGGCCACGTCCAGGACATTGCCGAAGCTGTGGAAGAACCGGACGAACTGCCCGCACTAACCCATTCCGAGTCTGCTGAGGTCAGACAGCAACGCGCGCGGTTGATGAAGAATTTACTGATCGATCCGCTCTCGCTTAATTTCGGGTTCGTTGGGATTGCCGTGATTGTCGGCTGGCTCATTCTAGAAGGGCTTAAGTTTATTGAAGCTTCTACTTGGGGGCAAAGTGGCGTAGAAATTATGATCTACGTGCCATTGTTCCCCATGGCTCTCGTGGGCGGTATCGTCGTGCAGCTGGCGATGGAGCGACTTAGACTAGCAGCCCTCATCATCGAACCTCTGATGAAAAATATTGCCGGGTTAGCCCTCGACGTCGTCGTGGTGACAGCCTTTGCTTCGATCTCGCTGACTGTTTTGGGAAGTAACCTGCCGACTTTCTTGTTGCTCAGCGTTGTCGGTATTACGTGGAATATCTTTGCCTTTATCTACTTGGCACCTCGCCTCATTCCCGTCCACTGGTTCGAGCGGGGTATTGGTGATGTGGGCCAATCGATGGGGGTTACGGCTACAGGGATCTTGCTGCTGCGTATGGTTGACCCTGACAACCGCACGGGTGCGTTTGAGAGCTTTGCATACAAGCAACTCCTCTTCGAACCGATTGTCGGTGGCGGTATCTTCACGGCAGCGGCACCGGCTCTGATCGCTCGCTTCGGACCCGTGTCAGTGTTGTTGATGACGGCAGCGCTATTGGCCTTTTGGTTATTTATGGGCTTGGTGGTTCTGAAACGAACAATTCGCCAGGTGGCTGCCTAGGGCGATCGCCCCAACTCGCGGCGAGCTGTCAAGCCTCTCCAGCAGCAGTGCTTGGCAGCTCAGCTCTGGAAGCTGGACTCGATCGAGAGCTGGAGTTGATACGTTTGGGCTGGCCAGATTTGGCTGTTTTGCGAGTGGGTTGGCTGCGGGTCGAGCGCGATCGCGGTTTGGATTTGAGGGTCTCAGCCATCTCCTGCACTAAAGGTCCGGTCGGACACAGATCGAAGAGAAAGCAATCCTGGCATTTGGGCTTGCGAGCATTGCAGACAGCACGACCGTGGTCGATCAGCCGAATGGACCAGTTTTCCCAATCGGGTTGGGGCAGCAATCGCATCAAATCTTTTTCAATCCGGACAGGGTCGTCAAATTGGGTGAGTCCCAAGCGGCGCGATAGGCGCTTGACGTGGGTGTCCACCGTCACGCCGGCATTGATGCCAAAGGCATGGGCTAGCACCACATTGGCCGTTTTGCGGGCCACGCCGGGCAGCGACGTCAGTTCGCCCATGGTTTTGGGCACGCGCCCCTTGAAATCCCGCACGATTTTTTGACACGTGCCCTGAATGTGTTTGGCTTTGTTGCGATAGAATCCGGTCGATCGCACCAGATTTTCCAGCTCGTCGCGATCCGCATTGGCAAAAGCGGTGGCATGAGGAAAGCGCCGAAAGAGCTCGGGCGTGACCAGGTTGACGCGCGCGTCGGTACATTGCGCCGACAGAATCACGGCCACCAACAATTGCAAGGGAGTCTCGTAATGCAGCGCGCAGGTGGAGTTGGGATAGTGCTGCTTGAGGCGCAGCAGAATCTCAATAGTGCGCTGTTTGAGCTTCGGGGGTCGTGTTGCCACTTACCCTGTCCCTCCCACAATGGTGAGGGTGTCTTTGAGAATCAGCACGACGCCCAATCCTAAAATCAATACGAGCCCTGTCTGCATGACTCGCTCCTCCACGATTCTAGGTACGCGCTTGCCGCGCACGGCTTCGATCGCCAGAAACGCCAAATGACCGCCATCCAACGCAGGCAGCGGCAAAATATTCAGAATAGCTAGGTTAATGCTGATCAGCGCGGTGAAATTAAACAGGCTGGATGCATCCGACTCGGCTAAATCTGCTCCCATTTTGACAATGCCGACGGGGCCTGAAATCTGACCAGCAGTATCGCTAAAGTTACCGATGAGGCGGGCAAATCCGCGCAAATTCAGTTCGACCACGCGTTGGTAAGCGGTCCCGGCCGAACTGAGAACTTCACGCCAGTTGTCAGCAGGTCGGTACTCGACATTTCGGTTAGGAGCGAGAGAGACGCCAATGCGCGGGTCGTCACCAGGTTCGGCTCGACGTGGCGTTACTGCAAACTGCAGCAGTCGGCTCTCAGACGTGCTTTCAGCGCGGCGCACGGTCAGCGAGATCGCCTGACCCTCATTCTCCCTCACTAGATTTTGGAAGGATTCGAGGGTCTCCATTGCGGCATCGGAGTCGGTCTCGCTGGTGACCGTCGTGTAGTCGAGGTTGCCAGCTTTGAGAATGACGTCACCTGCTGCTAGACCAGCTCGCTCTGCCGGACTGTTTGTGGCTACTTCAGGCACGACGATACCGGATTCGTAAGTGGCGAGGGCGGGAATTCCCAGCGTGCTCACCATTAGCAGGAGTACGAGATACGCAAAGACCAAATTCGCCAGAACGCCAGCGGCCATCACGATTGCGCGATCGAGGATGGGGCGATTTTTCAACAGGTCGGGATCGTCTACAGGATAGGGGCAATCCTCATCTTCATCGGGGAAACCGACAAATCCGCCCAGTGGCAAGGCCCGAATCGCATATTCTGTCTTCGCGCCCTGATAGCTCCAGAGGACGGGGCCAAATCCAATCGAAAACCGATTGGCATGAATGCCTTGCAAGCGCGCAGCGGCAAAGTGACCGAGTTCGTGAACGACGATCAACAGGGCCAAAATGCCGATGGAGACCAAGATGGACATGTAAACAAATGCTCCTGCTCGAGATGTTCGCGTCACGGTCGAGCCGGACGTTCGACCGTGACGCGAGTGCAAAGGCGTTCACCCATTCTAGTGTTTAGCTGGGAGCGTCACCGTTTGCTTGGCTCTCTACCCTCACCCCTGAGCGATCGCGCTTTGTACTGCTGCGGTATCTGAAATGGTGACGCGCCTTACATCTTTAACTGTGCGCTTGGCTAGCCCAGTGAGCACTTTCCCTGGCCCTACTTCCCACATATCGGTCACGCCATCAGCCGCCATACCCGTCAACGTTTCGCGCCAGCGCACCGGAGAGACCATTTGAGCGAACAAATTCTGCTTAAGTACTCCAGGATCGCTAGATGCCGTGGCTGTCGCGTTGCTGTATACGGGACATTTGGGTGGATTGAATGTCACTGTTTCTAACTGAGTCGCGAAGCGATCGGCAGCTTCGCGCATGAAGCTGGAATGAAAAGCACCGCTGACTGCTAACGGCATCGTGCGACGGGCTTGGAGCACATCCGTCACGGCTTTGACACTATCAGCTAGACCCGTTACGACCACCTGATCGAGACTATTGTCGTTGGCTATCTCAGCGCCGTCAGTTTCCGCACATAGTTTCTCTAATTTCTCGCGGTCGAACCCCATCACGGCTGCCATCGCCCCGCCCGTCACTTCAGCCATCAGCTGCGATCGCTTGCGGACGAGCTGCAATCCAGTCTCAAAGTCAAAAACTCCGGCACAGTAGAGCGCGCTGTATTCTCCTAAGCTGTGCCCGGCGAGACAGTCAGGCTGGCGTTGGGACAAAAGTTGGTCGATCAAGAGTGCCTCGACGACGAATAAAGCAGGCTGCGTGTACTGCGTCTGTTCGAGCTCCGCTTCTGTCAGTTGCAGCACCGACCAGCCTAAGGTGGATTCTGCCTGTTCCAGGCGAGCGCCTGCTCCCGGCAACTCGATTAAATCTGCACCCATACCCGCAGCTTGCGAGCCTTGTCCGGGGAACACCCAGGCAGTAGTCACGTTTGTTTCTCCTTTGTCGCAGTGGCGTCGTTGCGTTGAGTTCGGGAACTATTGAGGCTGTGATTTTACTCTAGGAGTCCAATCGCCCCCAGCGAAAGGCGATCGCTCCCCAGGTAAGACCTGCGCCAAAGCCGGCCATCAATCCGGTATCTCCCTGCTCGAACTTGCCTGACTCGAGCCAATCGGCCAGGGCAATAGGCACTGAGGCCCCCGACGTGTTGCCAAAGCGATCGACCACCGAGGCAACGCGAGCTGGATCGAGGGCAAGGCGCGAAGCAATCGCATCCAAAATGCGTTGATTAGCCTGGTGTAAAAAGTATCCATCTACGGCAGCAGGTTCGAGTCCGGCGGCAAATAGCGCTTTCTCAATCACTTCCGGTACAGCCGTTACCGCAAACTTGTACACTTCGCGACCGTTCATAAAAATTGGCTCGCAACTGTATTGACCGGTTTGCACGTTATCGGTCAGCGACTGCGGTGTTGTCAGATTGCGTAACGTCAATAAATCACTGCCTTTTCCGTCTGCTTGTAGCGCCGTACCCAACAGTCCTTGCGTTTGGGCTGCCTCCAGGACGACGGCTCCAGCTCCGTCCCCGAATAGGACGCAGGTTTTGCGATCGCTCCAATCCACCGTGCGCGACAGCACGTCTGCTGCGACGACCAACGCGCGCCGATACATCCCCGTCTGTAAAAACTGCGCGGCGGTCACGACGGCATAAATAAAGCCGGTACAGGCAGCGGTCAGGTCGAAAGCCAACGCTCTCGGTGCCCCTAGCACCCCTTGCAGTTGAGGGGCCGAGCCAAAGCGATCGCTACTGGTCGAAGTTGCCAGCACGATCAGATCGAGATCGGCAGGTGTGAGTTCGGCCCGCGCTAAAGCTTTGCGACTTGCTTCTGCTGCCAGATCGACAACGGTTTGGTCCGGCGGCAAAATTCGGCGTTCGCGAATCCCCGTGCGAGTGCGAATCCATTCATTTGAGGTCTCGACCACGTGACTGAGATCGTCATTGGTCAACACGGGAGCAGGCACGGCAGCAGCTGCGCCGACAAACTGGACGGCTCGTAAAGCAGTAGCAGTCATAGCTCCGGAATGAGTCAAGACAGACGGTTCCTCGTGCGCGAGCGCGAAGGTTAGGATGCGTCCGCAGATTGCAGCGATCGCGACGACTCGAGAGACGAAACTACTGATGTATTGTGAGAGGCCCGGCGCACAGCAGGGACTGACTCTTGACGCTGGTGAATCTCAGCAATTTCAGTCTCGATGTGATGTAGCACGCGATGCTCGACAGCTTCTTTCGCCAACCGCAGTGCATTACAAACCATACTCGCACGCGAGCTGCCGTGCGTAATAACGCATACCCCTGCCACGCCAAGCAAAAGACCGCCACCATATTCAGCGTAGTCCATTTGCTGCTTCACGCGTCGCAGGTTGGGTCGCAACATCAGTGCCCCCAACTTACCCCGCCAACCGCGCGGCAGCTCTTCTTTCAGGATTTGGGTGGTCAATGCGCCGACGCTTTCTGCAAACTTGAGCAAAATATTGCCGACAAACCCATCGCACACGACCACGTCAAAATCGCCCGTTAGCACGTCACGTCCTTCCGCATTGCCGCCGAAATTGACGTGTTCTAACTCTCGTAAACGCTGATAGGCTGCCACGGCAACGTCATTACCCTTTTTGGACTCTTCGCCAATATTGAGCAATCCAACTCGCGGATTGTCGACGCCGAGAACGTCGCGACTGTACAGCGATCCCATCACGGCAAATTGCTCGAAAAAACTGGGTCGACTATCGACATTCGCGCCTACATCCAACAACATGACCGGCTTATGAGCGATGGTCGGCATCAGTGCGCCGATCGCGGGTCGCTCGATTCCCGGCAAACGTCCCAGCCGCAGCAAGGCAGCTGCCATCGCGGCTCCGGTATTTCCAGCCGCAACCACCGCATTGGCATCACCTCGTCGCACTACGTCCATGGCCACGCGGATCGAAGCTTTCGGCTTACGCCGCAAGCCGACCAGAGGCTCCTCGTCCATGCCAATATCGTCTTCGGCTTCAACGATGGCAACGCCATTGGGTAACGAGGTCGGCAGAAACGGCTGCATGGCCTCTGAACGACCCACTAGGACTACATCAACTCCAAACTGCTCGCGCGCCGACAACGCCCCTTTAACAATTTCTGCTGGAGCGTAGTCTCCCCCCATTGCGTCTACTGCAATTCGCACTCGCTCGCCCTCTCACTCCCGGTCACGATTCATCATGCGACCTGTAACAAAACGACAGAATCCAAAGCTATCGTATCAGACGGACTCACGCGCTCCACGATCTGAGCTGTATGGCTACTTTTTTTTACGCTTATTTTTACCCTTACTTTTGGAGCGTGGCTGACCCAGGGGCTCCACCAGCTTGCGGCGACGGCGATCACGCCAATCCGTCCAGGTGAGATAAACCACGCCTCCTGTCACCAATATCAACAGCGTGGCGATCGCGCCAAAGACAATTTGTTCCACCAAAATCGATGTCGATTCAGGCATGGTACCTACCGTTTTCGTCGCATCATCTGTCAGTCACTACATGCCGTTGCGGCCCCAGACGACAAAGGCAATCGACATTGAGAAAAAGACGAAAAAGGCAGCCCAGCCGATGGTGATGATGTCCATAACTTCCTTGGCAATATGTGTCCGGATGTAAAGCAGTCAAGCCTCATTCTAGGTCAAAGTGGTCCTTTCCTTGGGGGAGAGCGCTTCTGCGTTGGTAATACATCGAGTTAAAACAAAAGGACTGGAAGTGTGCCCCTCCAGCCCTCATTGCGATAGTGCAGATGCAGTGGCTTTACCTGCACTATCGCTCGATAGTGCCAATTAAGGTACTGGCTTCAGTCGGCAGTTTCGGAACCGACCAAGTCTTGGCTAACAGAGAACCACTCGGTACATTCTGCGCGAAGACGGGATAAGTATCGCGAACTTGAGCGACAATCGCTGTTGTTTTCACGTCGTAGGTTTGCATGGCGAGTTTGGGATAGAGACCGA
Organism: Cyanobacteria bacterium J06642_2; assembly: GCA_039817845.1. Taxonomy (GTDB): domain Bacteria; phylum Cyanobacteriota; class Cyanobacteriia; order Thermostichales; family PCC-7336; genus JBCBTL01. Next base: position 9,525 of record JBCBVC010000049.1, on the reverse strand, counting down.
TGCCAATGACGGGCAGCAGTAGACACAATGCGATCGCCATCTCGCGGAACTTCAGGTCCATCCACGGGTCGACCTGTACGGGAGCATTCTCGGCTCCATAGAAAACACGCCGCAGCATGGACAGTAGATAAATTGGCGTCAGAACGAGACCGATTGCGGCCAACAAAATCACCAGTGCCTTGAAGAAGCTGCTGTATGCTTCACTGTTGGCAAAGCCCAGGAACACTGATAGCTCGCCGACAAATCCACTCATGCCGGGCAAGGCGAGTGATGCGAACGCACCAGCTGTGAACAAAGCAAACGTCTTCGGCATTGCCTGGGCTAAGCCACCCAGCTTTTCCATATCCAACGTATGAGTGCGATCGTAGGTCACCCCGGTCAGGAAAAACAAAACTGCTGCAATCAGACCGTGAGAGAGCATCTGAAGTAATGCTCCATTGAGCCCTAATTCCGTCAAGCTGGCAATCCCTAACATGACAAAGCCCATGTGGGAGATGGATGAGTAAGCCAACCGACGCTTCATGTTGTCCTGACCGAAAGCCGTCAGCGCGCCGTAGACAATATTGACGATGCCAAGGACAGCCAGCACGGGAGCGAAGTAAATGTGCGCGTGAGGCAGCATGGCCACATTCATACGAATGAGCGCATAGCCACCCATCTTTAAGAGAACTCCAGCCAAAATCATCGACACGGGAGCCGAGGCTTCGCCGTGAGCACCGGGCAACCAGGTGTGCAGGGGGAAAATGGGGAGTTTAACGCCAAATGCAATTAACAAGCAGGCATACACTGCTAGTTCGAAACCGAGTGAAAAGTGTTTCTGACTTATGGCTGCGATATCAAACGTGATGACGTCGCCGTAGAAAGCGAGCCCGAAAGCAGCCACCAAGATAAACACGGAGGCCAGGGCTGTGTAAAGAATGAATTTCGTTGCGGCATACTGGCGTTTCTGACCGCCCCAAATCGATATCAATAAATAGACCGGAATTAACTCTAATTCCCACATGAGGAAAAACAGTAACAAATCGCGCGCGGCAAACACGCCGATCTGAGCGCTATAGAGCGCCATTAGTAAGAAATAAAATAAACGCGGCTTTTGTTTGATATCGCCCGCAGCGGCGATCGCTAACGTGTTCACCAAACCAGTGAGCACGATTAAAGGCATGGCCAAACCGTCGGCGCCCACCGACCAATTCAAATGCAGCTGCGGCACCCAAGCGTAGGTCTCGCTGAGTTGGTAACCGGAGCTGGCAATGTCGAAATGTTGTCCGAAGACAAACAGCATGAGGCCTAAATTACAAACGCCGACGGCGAGAGCGTACCAGTTGAGACGCTTGCCGTCGGCAGGGAAAAATGGAATAGCTGCTGACGCTGCCAGTGGCAGGGCAATGATGGCGGTCAGCCAGGGGAATTGTGTTGCATCCATGACGATGAGGATTATTACCTATCGCTATCCAGTATATGAAGAAATATTGCTTATAGGCAACGAAATATTTCGTTGTTAGGCGAAAAGTACGCGATCGCGCAGCCGACGATCGCAGTTTGGCTGGGTCGAGTAGCGAGGGCTTAGCACTCTGGGATGGCTGCGGCTGGCTCGAACGCCTGTCCCCAGAGCAAACGCGTCATTTCTGTTTGGGCGATCGCTCCGCGAGAGACGGCATGCAAGCAGGGAATACCTTTGGGAGTTGCGATTTCAGCCAAAGCATCGAAGCAGCCGCGGCTCCCCAAGCACGCGATCGCCCGGACGCGATCGAGTCTCTCTACCAACAGGTGCTGTACGACCGGTGGTAAACCGCCAAAACCGCGAAAGGGACCTGCCTGAACGAATATCCATACCACCACGTCGCTGGCCGCATCTAAAGTCGATTCCAACAGTGAAGCCGGAGTCAGTAGGTCACTGCGCACGGTCGGCAGGCCATAGGTCGTTGCGGCTTCAATCGCCGGACAGCCAGGAGCGGCGTAGGCAGCGCGGGTCAGATCGTCCGTCCACATCCACTGCAACCAACCATCTGCAGGCGCGATCGGTAGGCTCGCAGCGCTCTTGCCGCGGACGGCAGCGCGGGCGATCGCTTCCGCACAGGCAAGTGATTCCGGCTGACCAATGGCTTGTAGAGCGCGTTCCACCGGTTCCAAATCGCTGATTTCAGCAGCGGCGAACTTGGCTAGGGTGCTGATGCGATGTCGATCTGAACTCGAAATCGCTGCCATTGGAGACGCCGCTATCGGGCTGGGTACGCTTGCTTCCGGGGCGAGGGCCGACATTGCTGCAGGATTGCACACCTGCTGCTTCGCTTTGAGGACGCGATCGCAAGATTCGGTAATGCGTCGTTGTGTCAGTCGGCCCTGACGTACGGCATCTAAGATCGCTTGGATGGCCGCTTCGGGGTCGGGGGGCATGATGACAATATCGGCTCCGGCCTCGATGGCGCGGACGGCTAGTTCGCCTGAGGGTACGACTTCTTCGTCGCCGAATAAGCGGGTCATGGCTCCCATCGTCATGGCATCGGTAACGATAAGGCCGCTATAGTGCCAGTCCTGACGCAGGACGCCATCGAGAATCTTGGGCGAGAGCGTGGCTGGCCATTCTGGATCGAGATCGGGCACCATCAGGTGAGCGCTCATGATCGCATTGACTCCAGCGCTGATGGCCTGTTGAAAGGGCACCCACTCTAGGGATTCGAGACGCGATCGCGAATGTGCCAACGAGGGTAGAGCGAGATGCGGATCCGTTCCTGTATCGCCGTGACCGGGGAAATGCTTCGCTGTGGTCAGGATGGCTTCGGATTGCGCACCGGCAATGAAAGCGCTGATGAGTTCGGCTACCCGCTCGGGATCGGTGCCGAAAGCGCGGACATCAATGACGGGATTATCAGGATTGCTCTGTACGTCCACCACGGGGGCGAGCAACCAATTGAGGCCGAGAGCGACGGCTTCGCTGGCGGTAATTTGGCCCATTTGCCGGGCCCAACGGACGCCGTCTTCGCCCAATTCTGAGAGTGCAGCGACCGGAGGAAACGTCGTCGCTCCAGCAAACCGCTGTCCTACCCCCGCTTCCACATCAGCGCAGACCAGCAACGGTACCTTTGCCCAAGACTGCATCTGCCGCACTCGCAGCAACACGTCCGCCACGCTACCGCCGAACAGCAATACGCCACCGATACCCAGCTCGCGAATCATTGGCTCTAGGCGATCGCGCGACCATTCCCACTGCGGATATTGCGCTTGGCGATCGAGCAGGTGCCCCGACACGCGCACGGTGATGAGCTGAGCAATTTGGCGTTGCAGCGTCAGTTTCATAGGGCGATCGCAGTTGAGCAGGGTGTAGAAGAATCACTTGCCACTTTAGCGAGGAACTGGCTGGGTGGCTGCCGGTGAGATTTAGTGGAGTTATGCAAATGTGAGGAGCGCCATTGTGAACCGCCCGACTGCGAATCATTCCACAGCTTTCAAGCACTGCCGTCCTTTGCGCGTCATTGGTCTGATGAGCGGTACGTCGATGGACGGCATTGATGCGGCGTTGGTGAAGGTGCAGCCGACGGGCGATCTCGTTCCTCCCCTTGCGATCAATCTCATTGCTTCTGAGACGTTTGAGTATCCTGTCGAACTACAGCAGCAGATCGTAGCTGTGGCTGAAGGACACCCTCTCTCAATTGCCGAGCTATGCGATTTAGACGACGCGATCGCCACAGAATTTGCCCGTGCTGCATTAGCCATTTGCCCGGATAGGTCGGCGGACTGCATTGGCTCCCACGGACAGACGGTGTTTCATTTGCCGCCTCAAAGCGATCGCCCGGGTCGCAGCATGCAGCTCGGGCGTGGGGCTGTCATCGCCCGACAGACGGGAATTCCAACCGTGAGCGATCTGCGTTCTGCGGATATGGTGGCAGGTGGTCAGGGTGCCCCTCTCGTACCTCGCGTTGACGAACTGCTGTTGCGGCACGAGAAGTTGAGCTACTGCGTGCAGAATATCGGCGGTATCGGCAACATGACCTATTTACCGCCTGCAAGCAGCGATCGCGTGCCGGTTGGTTGGGATACGGGGCCAGGGAATGTTTTGATGGACGGAGCCGTGCGACATTGGACGCAGGGAGAAATGAGCTGCGATCTCGACGGGCGCTGGGCTGCATCAGGTACGCCCCATTGCGGTTTGGTTGAGCGTTGGTTGCAAGAAGAGTTTTTCGTGCAGCCGCCGCCCAAATCTACCGGACGGGAGCTGTTTTCGTTTGACGACCTGCACCGCCGCTTGCGGGAATGCGAAGCGACGAATCTCAGTCCGGCGGATGGGCTCGCCACTCTGACTGAATTTACTGCCGCTACGATCGCCGATAGCTATCGCCGTCACCTCCCAGATTTACCAGACCGCGTTTTACTATGCGGTGGCGGTGCCAAAAATCTGTATCTGGTCGAACGCTTGAAAGCCCAGCTCGACCCAATCCCGGTGAGTACGACTGCCGAACGCGGGTTATGTCCCGATGCGAAAGAGGCGATCGCATTTGCGGTACTCGCGTATCTGCGCTGGTTTGAAATACCGGGGAACTTACCCAGTGTCACGGGTGCGGCGGATTGGTGCTTGTTGGGCGAACTGCACCATCCTTACGAACGCTAAAATCTGAGGGTTCTATCATTCGCTATCGCTCCTCCATCCATGTCCCTGCTGTCTGAAATTGCGCTCGTTACTGCCAGCATTTTTTGGGCCGTGATGTGGGCTTATGCCACGCTTTTGATTCTGTACGCGTTTTTGGAAGATACGGATTCGATTTATTTTCAACCGATGCGCATGTCTCTGGATCGTTTTGTCGATACGTTGGGGATGGGCTGGCTGAAACCTCTACATGAAATGAACGTGGCACAGCGGCGCGCGATTAGTTACGGCCTCTTCGTGCTCGTCACCATTGGGGTGGGGCTGTTGCTGTGGTCGGCGAAGTAGTGGCGTGGGCGATCGCTGTTGAGAGATTCTCGTGAGAAACCGGAGATCTTGAGGGTGGGGTCGCCCACCCTCAAACTCCCGCGATTGGGGGCCTGACTCCCCCAATCCCCCCGCATGGATTTTGGCTGGGTGGCTCGGGGCGCGCTTCTTGTCTGCCACTGGGGGTAGCTGCATGGGCGCGCCCCTGGGTGGCTGCATGGGCTGCGAGTAGCGCGACTGCGTGGAGAATTTGGGATGGTGGTTGGTTTAATTGACGGGTTGGATCGCGGGGTGCTGGCGGAATAGACGCCGTCCGAAGCTTATGATGGCTGACATTGCTTCTGCTGGGGTACAGCATGAAACGTTTGCTGTGGGGATTGGTCTTGGTGTTCGCGCTGGCGCTCTCCGGACTGTTGCTGTATCAAAGCTGGTCGCAACCGCCGCCACAAACGCGTTTGGATTTGATTGAGACGAATATGGGTTTGCAAGCTCAAGCCGCACTCGACAGTCCGACCTATCAGCCGTTTGCGCAAGCATTGGTCGGGACAGACCTGTTGCCGACAGCGACGAAGCGCTATCAGGCTGCGATCTTGGGGCTAGAAAAAGCGATCGCTCGGCAGGAAGCTGTCTTGGACTCATCCGGTATCTCCGTACCGCCAGCGCTGAAGCGAGAGATTGCCAGTCAGCGCGCGGGGCTTGACGGCTTGCGATTGAGATCGGGCATTTTGTTTGCCAATCAAGCTCAATTGGCAAATGCTAACGACGCGTGGCGACAGGTCCAGTCACCCGAGCTGAAGCCAGCAGCTCAGACACTACAGGCCGTTTGGAATGGTGAAGCCAGCACTATCCCGCCGGGGGGAGGTAGTGCGATTCGCCAGCAGCTCGACGGTTGGTTTCAGATCGTCTCGTTGCGCAAACTATTCGACGCGCAGGGGCGATCGGAGGCGTTGGTCGATCTGTACCAGCGCGAACGAGATGAGGCGATCGCGGCGATTCAGAGGCTGCTCTTGCTCAGTGGTGCGACAGGATTGGGATTGATTTCCGGAGTCATCCTGCTGCTAGGGTGGTTCGTCAGTCGCTGGCGGAGCCGAGCCGAGCTGACAGCGCTCTCGGGATGGCACGTACCTTGGGAATGGATTCGAGGACCGGGAATTTTAGCGCTGTGGTTTTTGGCTTTCATTTCTGTTGCTCAGGTCGTACCGCTGATTTATAGCCGAGCCATTGGTGTGGTTCCGGCTGACATGTCAAATGTGCAGTTAGCTCTCTCGCTAGCTCTTAACTACGGCACGAGCGCGGCAATTGGGCTAATTCTGATTTTTAGCGTCAGCAGTCAACATCCAGCCAAACCGGATTTACTTCGGTTCAACTTAGGCGATCGCTGGCTGCTGTGGGGCCTGGGGGGATATGTTGCGGCGTTTCCTCTGGTGACGGTAGCAGCCGTGGTGGAGCGATCTCTGCTGCCATCCAGCGGTGGCGGTAATCCCATCTTGCCGATTTTGCTAGAAAGTGAAGGCTGGATTGCACGGGCCATCTTTTTGACAGTTGTCTCGGTCATGGCCCCGATTTTTGAAGAAACCATGTTTCGCGGTTTTCTGCTGCCGTCGTTGTCCAAAGTGATGCCGGTGTGGGGCGCGATCGCTCTCAGCGCTGTCCTTTTTGCCGTGGCGCATCTCAATCTTTCAGATCTGTTGCCGCTCACTGTGCTGGGAATCCTATTGGGCTATATCTACACTCGCAGCCGTAACCTGCTTGCTCCGATGCTGCTACACGGTCTGTGGAATGCAGGGTCGTTTGCGGCGTTGCTCATTCTCGGTAGCGCTGCATGAAGCGATCGCGGTTTGCGCAGGCGATCTCGGGCTGGTTGCTGGGTGGATTTCTGATCAGGGCGATTGTCGCTACCTATCTTCCGGCTGGATTTGACGAAGCTTACTATTACGCCTACGCGCTGCATCCGCGATGGAGCTACTTCGATCACCCGCTCCTGGTAGGTTTGGCGACTGGCTTTGGCCCTTGGCTGACGGGAGCTGTCTCGCCGCTGACCATTCGCATCGGTTCGCTGTTGCTTTACACGGGATCGCAACTCTTTTTGGGACTGACGGCTCGACGACTCTTCGGCGAAGTCGCATCGATTTGGACAATTGCGCTATCGAGTTTGATTCCCATTTTTGCGTTCGGATTGGGGACGCTGACGCTACCGGATGCACCGCTCGTCTTTTTCTGGTCGGCCTGCACGTACGTTGCTGCCTGCGAGTTCTTCTCGCGCGTAGGTACCTATCGTCCGACCGCCCGACTCGCGCTCGTTAGTTTGCTGGTGGGTCTGGCCTGTCTGGGGAAATATCACGGCTTCGTCTTGGGCTTCGGTCTCGTCTGTTTCTGCATCCTTAGTCCCCCTCACCGCCGCGTATGGACTTCGATGTGGACGGCGTTGGGATGTGTCGCGTTCGCGATCGCTTTATTCCCTATCCTGCTTTGGAACGCGAACCACGACTGGGCTTCATTCGTCTTCCAATCCAGTCGTGCTGTGCCTGCTGAGGACTATCAATTCGGTCGGTTAGCCATGACGTGGTTAGCAACCGTTGTGATTCTATGGCCGCCGTTCGGACTGCCGCTGTGGTGGGAAACGCTAACGGCCAGCATTCGCCAACTCTCCTCTCCTTTCACTCCTCCTGTCTACGGCAGAGACACTCGCCTCAAGTATCGCTTTATCCTTTCTATTTCTCTCCCCGTCGCGCTCGGATTTACGTTGATGGGCGGTTATCGCTCGATTTTGCCAACTTGGCCTGCGCCGGGGTTGTGGGAGTTGACCATCCTGCTGGGAGTGGCGGTGGCTCGATGGGGCGATCGCGCGTCTCGCTTGGTATGGCGCTGGTTGATTGCTTCGGGGTTGAGCTTGGGATTGTCGATCGCGATCGCCTTACTCCATCTCAACGCTGGGATCTTACAATTTCCCAGCCAAAACGCCTGGTTCGGCGGCTTTATTCCCATTGCCGATGACGGCTCGACACAACTACTCGATATCGTGCAGCTGCGCCGCAAAGTGCGCCAATCGCCGGAGATTATGAAAGCGATCGCCTCTTCTGACTTCTACCTGTCGAACCATTGGTTCCTCAGCGGTCAAACTGCTATGACGCTCGTACCTATCGACCGCAAACCCATCACCTGCTTCAGTCCCGACGATCCGCGCGGCTTCGCCTACTGGTCGCAACCTTCCGACTGGCTGGGACAAACGGGATTGTACGTGACGACCTCGACCTATCGGAGATCGCTGGACGGTACTGATTCCGTCGCGACTTTCCGTGAGTATTTTGATTCTGTCGATCCAGTGGGAGAGGTCGAACTGGAGCGAGGAAGAGAGGCGATCGCGATGGTTGAATTTTTTCAAGCGACATCATTGGAACGACCATTTCCCAACCCCTACGGCATTTCCGACGAAAATAAAGTTAGATATGAAGTCAGCGAATGACGGGCCTTTCGGTTGATAAATCGAAGTGATAAAGGTCTGATTGCTTGTCAACCTTTGAGAGCGCTGTGAGAAAGGAGTGGCATTATGCAATCCCTTACTTTCGAGCTGCCCCAGACCATTCCGACCGGCTATCTGGAGAAGATGTATTGCCTAATTTCACGCTCGATTTGCAGCGAATTTGGTGATGAAGACATTACCTTTCTATCTACCCTACGGATTACGGGTCTAGTAGTTGAAATATGCTTACGTGCTGCGGCCTGAATGGGCCTGTGTGAGAATGGTCGCAAGCTTTGGAGATGGATGCGCCGTGAAATTATTGAAATCTTTGGGTTTAATGCTTGCTTTGCTAGCTGTCATTTCGGTACTGATAGTGATTCCAGCATTGTTGGCAGGAATTGCGACGGATTGGAAGGTTATCGTTTCGGCTGTCGGCTACTTCATATTTTTCTTGGGAACGGTTTGGCGAGTAGTTCAGTTCGGTCAATTAGCAGATCGTCAAGATGACCGCCAAGTGCGAGATGTTTCTGGTCGGATAGCTTCGTTATTCACAATTGCGGTCCTAGTCGGGTTCCATTGGCTGTCTCTCTATACGCTTTCCCTGCAAGGATATAGTTCGATTTCGGCCTTGGATAGCGGTTTAACTGCGATCGCTATGACTTTGATTCTTGCCGCGATCGTAGTCAGCCAAGTAGCGATCAGAACCTTAGGGAAGTTTTTCGATCGCCTCACCATTAAATCCGATCATCAGCTCGTGAGTGATGGTATTTATAGCTTAGTGAGACATCCCATCTACACGAGCTATATTCTGCTGTTTGTCGGTTTCTGCGTGATGACCCAGAGCCTCTTGGGAGCAGGATTACTCCTCGTCACTTGTCTAGTTTGGTTTGGCAACCGCATTTCTATCGAAGAACAAATGCTATCTGAGGAATTTGGCGAAGCCTATCAAGCTTACTGTCAGCAGACCAAACGATTATTCCCATATGTATACTGAGACTGATTGATAGATTTGGTTGGCATGTCGTCTCCGGTCGGATTTGGCATCTTCTTGATGAAGGAAATAACTTCATACTTTGCTTGCTTCAAATATCCTTGAAGTAAGGGTATTACTCGGCGCATACTGGATTTAATAAAGAATATAATTGGTGTTTCAATCAGAGGC
>JBCBVC010000048.1:0-26329 GCA_039817845.1 Cyanobacteria bacterium J06642_2 | reverse complement strand
GGAATTTCCCGTTGTCTTTTTGGTCGGTCTAGAAGAAGGACTCTTCCCTCACTTCCGTTCTCAAGACGACCCCGCTGCGATGGAAGAAGAGCGTCGCCTCTGCTACGTCGGCATTACTCGTGCCGAAACTCTACTCTACATTTCTCATGCCGAACAGCGCCGTCTCTACGGTCGTCGTGAAATGTCTTTGCCTTCCAGTTTCTTATCGGAAATTCCGGCAGATACCCTCATGCCTCTATCGGGAGCAATTCCGACTGAGCGATCGCGTTCCCAATCCAGCAGCTCTGCCCCATCTCCAACCTTTGCCGTCCCCAAACGAGTGAATCGCAATCAGAATGTGAACTGGCAGATTGGCGATCGCCTCGAACACAGCCACTTCGGCACGGGCCAAATCACCCATATCTTCGGCAGCGGCAACAAACTCTCAATTGCCGTTAAATTTTTCGGCCTCGGTCAACAAAAAATTATCGATCCCAAAATCGCCCCCGTCGAAAAACTCAACACCTAAGAGCGACGTGTATGACAGCTGCAGACTCTCGAGATCTCGTACTGAGTTTTTACAAAGCATTTGACGAACGCAACATCGACCGAGCTTTTGATTTACTCGCGCCTGATTTTGTCGCTCATCTCGCAGGTTTCCCTAAACCATTAGATGCCGAAGGCTTCAAACAATTTGGCATGTCGTTCTACACGGCTTTTGGTCGAGGTCGGCATGTTTTCGATGAGGTCGTTGTATCCGGCGATCGCGTAGTAACTTGTGGCACCTTCACGGCAGTTCACGACGGAGAGTTTCAAGGCTTGCACCCGACGGGCAAACAAATCAGCCTATCCATCATGCATATAGATCGCATTGAAGCTGGGAAAATCATCGAGCATTGGGGACAAGGTGATGCTCTCGGGCTCATGCAGCAACTAGGAATTGTCTTTCTCCCTGGACCAAAACTTTTCCCTCACCTCATTAGAGGCTCTGTATCGAAACTATTTGCGAGATAGCTTTTCACAATGGGGCTCAAGATATTGAGATTCTCTCCATTTGCACTGAATCAAGAGGGATAAGTTGACATTGCCGCTCTAGGAGATGAAAATTTTGAAAACCATTGGTCTACTAGGCGGTATGAGCTGGGAAAGTACTGCGTTGTACTACCGCTGGCTTAACGAAGGTATCCGGGAAAAACTAGGTGGTTTGCATTCAGCCAAAGTTGCGATGGTGAGTGTCGATTTTCAGGAGATCGAACACCTGCAACACGTTGGCAATTGGGATGAAGCCGGGAAGCAATTAGCGATCGCGGCTCGCCAAATCGAAGCTGCCGGAGCCGATTTTCTGCTCGTTTGCACCAATACAATGCACAAAATTGCACCGCAGATTGAAGAGGCGATCGCCATTCCCCTCCTTCATATAGCCGATGCCACTGCCGAAAGCATCAAAGCGCGCGGCATCCAATCGATTGGCTTGTTGGGCACTCAGTTCACGATGGAGCAGGATTTTTATCGCGGACGGCTCTCAGAAAAACACGGTCTCAATGTCATCGTGCCGAACGAAAGCGATCGCCACATCGTGCATCGCATCATTTACGACGAACTGTGCGTGGGTGTCGTCAAATCAGAATCGAGACAGGAGTATGTCCGCATCATCAAGCAGATGCAGGAGGCAGGAGCTGAAGGAGCGATCGCGGGCTGCACGGAAATTACCATGTTGATTCAACAGCAGCACGTGCAAATGCCCTTGTTTGACACCACGGCTATTCACGCTAGAGCAGCCGTGGAACTGGCTCTGAACGTGGGGCCGACCTAGCCTGCTACGGCAACTCAAGGTAGCCGAGCCTGAAGAGGCAATGCCTTCTCGCTGGTTAGCCGAACATACAAAAAACTTTCAAACTAACTATGCAGCCTGCATGTAACGCTGCATCTGCTCGTCCAGAATCGAGTGCGGAATCGTGGGATCGTCTACCTTCGGCACGAATCGAAAGTCCACGTGGCCTTCTCTTAAGACAGTGCCAAACTCATCCACTATCTGCCAATAGGTGCCGTGAACGCTTGCTTGCAGCTGAAAGCGAATGAGCTGTCCCTTGAACAAAAGCGTTTTGGATAAATTCATGACTACGCTCCTTTGCAAGTGCGATGAACTGGAGAAAGAGACACTCGTCAGACAGGCTTTAGCCGCCTGTGCCTAAGAGTGTATCAGCAATTACAGAAAATCTTTAGATTTGAAATTCACGTTATGTGATGCCTCAGAAAGAATTACCAATAAACCGTTACATCACTTCATGGAAGCACCAAATGCAATCTCTGATTGCGTTTAAGTTGCGATCCGTCACGCGAGTACCGTGATTTCACTAGTTTATCTCGCGTAAGATACGTGCGCAAGACTTGGTTTGTATACTTTTAGTGAGTTCTTGCTGGTTTACACTTGAGGTGTTGGCGAGGTTCTTTCTTGGCACGCTCTTGATTAATTGCTCCAGGCATCGAGAGCTTTTGAGCCCCCTTCGCTATTAAAGGTGTATATCTAGCAGAGATCTTGCTCGGTTAGTTGAAGCTTCGAGTGCGATCGGTCAAGTCTATGGGTCACAGCATCAGCCGCGCAAAATTTCGTACAATTAGGCACGCACGGGAAGGGCAATTGCTCATGGGTATTGGCTCAGTACTGTATAAGCTGCGGGAAAAGTACCAGCATGGTTTGGTTACAGCGCATTATCGAGACTCCGTGCGGCCCAAAATTACCAACGCAAAACCACTGGTGGGTACGTCGACGAGTACGTGCGAAATTCACGTCCTCACTTCAGCGCGCGACTGGGTGAACCTACTGTGGACGTTGCAGTCTTTCTACTTCCACTCCGAGCGCAAATACGCGCTTTGCATTCACGATGATGGCACCCTAGAACCGGAGCAGTTTGCAACGTTCAGCCGCCTATTCCCGGAAGCGCGCGTCATCGATCGCCCGACAGCCGATGCCTTTATGTTCGACTATTTAAAAGACTATCCGCGCTGCTTGGAATTCCGTAAGACCAATCATCTTGCTCCTAAGGTATTTGACTTCATCGCATACTTGGAGGGCGATCGTATGTTGCTGCTCGACAGCGACATTCTGTTCTTTAAGCCGCCGCAGGTGATGCTCGATCGCATTGAAAATCCCGATTACAAGCTCAATTCCTTGAACGCAGACGTCAGCAGCGCCTACACGGTCGATCCGGCGATTGTGAAGGACAAGATGGGGGTTGAGGTGAAGGAGCGAGTTAACTCAGGGCTGGGGTTAGTTCACAAAGACTCTTTGCGACTCGACTGGATTGAGGAGTTCCTCGCACTGCCCGATATCATCGGTCACTTCTGGCGAATCGAACAAACCCTCTATGCTTTGTGCAGTTCGCGCTACGGTTACGAACCCTTGCCGATTGATTATGACGTTCATTTGGAACCAGGACTGCGAGATATTCCCTCGCGTCACTACGTTGGGGCCATTCGCCACTTGATGTACCAGGAAGGCATGCAGCACTTGGTCAAGCAGGGTTTTTTGCGAGCCGTGACGGCTTGAGCGCGCGTGGAGAATCGAGGTGACTACGGCTACTACTGGCGCAGAGCGCCCTTTAGAAGTATTGATGCTGCCGGACTATCGTCTCGATAATCCTTATCAAACTCTGTTGGTAGAAGCCCTTTCAAAGCAGGGCGCGCGGGTACAGTTTCCGCAAGGATATCGGCGCGGTTTGCCTATTTTTCGAGCTAGTCGAACGGGTGTATCGTCTTACGACATACTGCACTTGCATTGGATAGCTCCCTACGCACGCGGTCGAGATCTCCTCACCAAGACTGCTTACAGTCTCAAATTCTTGACAGACATCATGCTGACACGTGGGAGTGGGGTGCGCATTGCCTTTACCATCCACAATCTCGTCGGTCACGATGCGGCCTTCGCAAATATCGACCTTTGGGTACGGCGATCGCTAATGCGCTGGGTCGATTGCGCGATCGTGCACGATCGCACTGCACTCGAATTAGCCAGCGATCGCTATCATTTCAACCCATCCAAAGCCACCGTCATTTCTCACGGCCACTACCGTAAGGCTTACGGCCAGGCCATTGCCAAAGATCTGGCCCGGCAAAAGCTCAGCCTACCACCCAAGGGAAAGCTCTATCTCAATTTGGGCATGCTACGCCCCTACAAAGGCATCGAAGCGCTCCTGCAAGCCTGGTTAACTAGTCAGTTACCAACAGCGGGCCATACGTTACTCATTGCAGGCAAAGCTCTCGATCCTGACTACGGCTCCGCGATCGCCGCTCGAGTCAACGCTACGCCCCATGCCATCCTGCATCCTCACTTCATCGCCGATGCCGATATTCCTCTTTACTTCAGCGCTGCTGATATCGTTGTCCTGCCTTTTCAGACCATTCTTACTTCCGGCAGCCTCATTCTTGCCATGTCTTATAGCAAAGCAGCAATCGCACCAAGGCTGGGCGGCATTGTCGAAACATTGGCTGGAGCTGACGACTTACTGTACGACCCGCATGACGAGCGGGGATTAGTTGACACACTCAACCGGAGTTTAAGTGTCGAGCTTAGCGATCTAAATATGCGAATTGAGCGAGCTTGCGATCGCCTCGATTGGGACGCCATTGGGCAACGCACGGTAGCTGTATATCGATCGGCGCTAGGGCGCTCTCCATGAAGACAGCTAGACCTCTTCTATCTAAGAACCACATATCATTGCGCGTTGCGCTCTTCTTTGTCCGTTAATTCGGGGGCCGTTAATTCAGGCCACTTCAATTCACTTGATTTCGCAACCCACATGACATTGCCCGCACTTTCGACAAACGTTTTAGGGAATCGCGTCCTGCTGCCTTTGATGCAGCGGTATTTTACCGCTCGCTTGCAGTTCTCAAGCAAGCCCCATCAGTTTTTGTTCGTACTCAGCCACATGCGCGCGGGCTCTTCTCTGTTGGTGCATTTATTAAATACCCATCCCAAAATCTGCGGCTATGGCGAAACTCATTGCAGCTACAACAGCGATCGCGACCTCTTCAATCTCGTAGGAAATATCAAATATCACCTCAAACAGGTTCACCTCAACGAACACATCTTTATCGATAAGCTATTGCACGACGGCCACGCTATCAACAATGACATGATTTCTCTGGAGCGCGTTAAATTTGTATTTTTAATTCGAGAACCCCATGCTGCTATTGCCAGCATGTTAAAGCTGTGGCCTCACGCGCGATCGCCAGCGGGTCGCATTAAAGCTATTAAGTACTACTCCAACTACTACATCACTCGTCTAAAAGTACTGGAACATTATGCTGCTGCGATCGCTGACCAGCAGCGCATGTTGTTTTTGACTCACGACGCTTTGGTGAACCGTACTCAAGATGCTTTTATAGCCTTCCAACACTTACTTCAGGTCGAGGCCGAGTTTTCTGAGCAATATGAAACGACTCCCGTTACTGGTAAGGTTGGCGTGGGCGACCCTTCAGCTACGATTGCGGCAGGGCGAGTCGTCCGTATCCCTAAATCTTCATCAACAATTGAGATCGAGCCTGAATGCCTACAAGCTTTTGAAAATTGTACGCGTAGGCTAGGTGAGCTATGTTCGCTCAGTACTGCGGCTACGTTCGCATCGAACTAATTCGGATCGATTCGCTCTACTTTGCGAGAGCTTTGCTTCGTAAGAGGTAAGAACCATGCTCTGTTTTGTGATGGCCCTGAAATCGAAAGCTGTTTCTAAAAATTGGGAACGAGTTTGCGAATTATTCGAGAACACGCTGTATTCCGCCTACAGCCAAATCGATCCTGACTTTCGGGTGATTGCAGTCTGCCACGAGATTCCCGCTCTCAAGCGCGAATATGACGAACGCGTTGAATTACTGCGCGTTGATTTCCCACCGCCAGATGGCAGCGTTCCGGCAGAGACGATGAAAGATAAATGGAAGAAGATTGCAGTCGGGCTCATCCATGCCGCTAAGTACGAACCAGATTTCATCATGTTGATGGATGCTGACGATCTGGTCAGTCGGCGATTGTCAGAATATGTCAATGCGCGTAAAGACTGTAATGGTTGGATTTTTGAAGTGGGATACAAGTATCGGTTTGGCAGTCAGTGGATTTTGCGCAACGATCGCTTTAATTGCGGTACAAATGCAATTGTTAGTACCAAACTGATCGATTTTCCGGCCGATCTGAGCCAGGCTAGTCGGCAGAAATGCTCGATCCTCAAGTTCGGTCACACGATTATCAAAGAGAAAATGCTCGAAGCTGGAACGCCTTTGACTCCGCTTCCTTTCCCTGGCGCTGTCTACATTACCGGGCATGGGGATAATTACACATTTGGCGGACAAACCATTCAGTGGCAGGGGGTGCGTAAGTTTGTCGAGACCGTACGACAGTTGCGCCTCTGTACTCCAGCCATTCGGGCCGAGTTTTCCATGTAGGCATTTTCTCTTGTCTGATTCGTTTCACTTCATGCCGCCGCTCGAGCGATCGCGATGCCTTTGTCCGTCAGCATACTGATTCCTTGCCATAACGCCGAGACGTGGATCGGTGCGGCGGTAGAAAGCGCGCTCGCACAAACCTATCCCCACGGTGAAGTCATTGTCGTTGACGACGGTTCGAGTGACGGCAGCGTTGAGGTTTTGCGCGGCTTCGGCAATGCCATTCGCTTGGAAACGGGGCCGAATCGAGGTGGGAATGCGACCCGCAATCGCTTGCTAGAACTAAGTGAGGGAGAGTGGCTGCAATATCTCGACTCAGACGACTACCTGTTGCCTGACAAAATTGCTGCTCAGGTGGCTCATCTGGAAGCACATCCTGATATCGATATTTTATGCAGTCCCGCCACGGGCGAACGATATGAGGGGGACATTACCTCCCGACGCTTCCGACCCTTTCCAGAACCTCACGATCCTTGGATTTTGTTGGCTCGATGGTACCTGCCTCAAACGGGAGGTCCGCTGTGGCGCAAAACTGCGATCGCGCGGGCGGGGAAGTGGGATGTCGAACAACCTTGCTGTCAAGAACACGAACTTTACTCGCGGTTGCTCGTCAGTGGGGCGCGCTTCGGTTATCTCAACCAACCCGGTGCCATTTATCGGCTTTGGAGCACGGGCACGGTCTCGCGTAAAAATAAATGGGAAGTCTATCGGCGGCGGTTGCAGATTGAAGACCGAATTGAGGCTCATTTGGCCAAAATTGGAGAACTCACCCCCGAGCGCCAAGCCGCGATCGATCAGGCTCGATTTGAATGCGCTCGCACCATTTGGTCGAGCGATCGCGATTGGGCTAAATCCCTGATTGAGCAAATTCGGCAACACGCTCCGGATTTCGTCCCGATGGGCGATGCGGCACCCGCGTTTTATCGCGCCGTGTTTCAAATGCTGGGATTTACTGCTGCCGAGCAGGTGGCGCAATGGAAGCGATCGCTCGTCAGATCCTGAACGTTAAACGCTAGCAGTACGAGCTCCCCATACTTGAGGTCAATAGGGTTGAGGACAATTTCGAAACATGATTGTTTGGCTGGCTTCTTATCCACGATCGGGAAACACGTTTTTTCGCATGTTGTTGCACTATCAATGCGGTGTGAACACGTACTCGGTTTACGCCGATCCTGATATTACTGGGATGGGGGCAGCTGGTGCCGTCGGACACGAGATTTTGCCAGCTCCCATTGAAGAGTTGGCGGAACGCGAGGAACTTTATTTTGTGAAAACTCACGAGCGTCCTGACAAGGATGACTATCCTGCCATTCAGCTAATTCGAGACGGTCGCGACTCTCTGGTTTCCCACGCTCGCTATCTGCTCAAGTTTTATTGGGAGACTGACGATCCCATTCGCCGCTTTAAACAGTTCGTCGGTTTTGAGAACTATTCCCGCACCCTCCGAAATGTAATTCTGACCAGTGGTTGGAGCGATCATCTTATGGACTGGGGCAAACGGCGATCGCGGGGTCAAACGTTTACGCTGCGCTACGAAGAACTAGTAGACGATCCCGACCTGTGGCTCAGTCGCGCGCTTCACTCGCTTGATTTGCGTCAACTGACAACAGATGTTGGCGAGATTCCCAGCTTTGAAGATTTACAAAAGCAGTGGCCGCAATTCTTTCGTAAGGGCAAAGTCGGAGCTTGGCAAGAAGAAATGTCGCCTAAGCTGCAAGAGCTTTTCTGGAAACATCATGGTGAAGCAATGCACGCTTTCGGGTACAGCTAGTCGTCCACGGAACCCCGAGCATCTTCAGGGGTAGATATGGTCTCAACTGCGGCCAGGTTGTCAGCTTCTGCCAGAACGTTCAACCCGCGTTCGGCTGCGAGTTTGGGTTGCAGATACAAATTCTCAATCAAGACTGAGGTGCCCGCAAACCAGGGCGGCACGACAATAGCTCCCAAAATGCCTAACACCTGCACGCCCCCAAGCACGGCCAAAAGCTGAAATAGAGGATGGACGCCTACCGAAGAACCAACTAGCAGAGGATCGAGGACGTAAGACTCTAAATTTTGAATGACCACAAACAGCAGCAAAACCCAGAGTACCGTCCACCCCCCTTGCGCGATCGCCACAATTACAGCTGGAATGGCACCGAGCACGGGACCGACGAATGGAATTAAATTGGTGACCCCTGCAATCGCCCCTAAGGCCAAGGCCAATTGCGATAAGCCCAGTAAGCTTAAGCCAGTCGTGATGGCTACGCTCAGAATGGCCGATACGAGCAAACGCCCGCGGATATACGTGCCCATGCGATCGCTCATGGGTTTAACCTGAGCTTCTAAGCGCTCGTTCCACGGCTTCGGAAACAGGCGCGTGAGGCGATTCACTAACGTGTAGCTATCTGCACTCATATACCCGGAAATGAATATAGCCAGAATGAGTCCGGCAAATGTACCCAAAATGCCGCGAGTAATGCTGTAGGACCGCAACAGCAACTTTTGACTAGACCCAATAGCCCATCCAATCAACGCCTGTACGTCTAACAGCTGCAGCAACTGGCTAGCATCCGGTTCGCTCAACTTCGCGATCCAGGCATCGGCAGCGGCAATCGCTCGTTCGGCAGAGGCAGGGAGCTGGCGCAATAAGAGCTCTAATTGCGCTGCAATGCTCGGTCCGATCGCTAACGCCACCCCAACTAATCCCAATAGGAGAGTGATGTAGACCAGAATGACGCTCAACCAGCGCGGCACGTGCCAGCGTTCGGCCCAGTCAATCACCGGAGCGATCGAAGCTGCCAAAACGATGGCCACCATCAGTAGCACCAGCAAGCTCTGCAATTGCCAGAGCACGATGATAGCTAACACAATGGCTGAGATTGCCCACAAACTCGACCAGGAAAACTGAATGCGCAGTTCGCTCATAATCTGCCAGCTCAGACAACCGTTCAGCCTAGATTGGCCTTCATCTTCAGCCTAAAAGGATGCAGCAATCCCAGCAAATGAGGTTTTAGCATTGTCAAGAGTACCGGCATAGCATGACGCAGTAACCACGTGTTCTAGCCTATACCTCTTGATTCTGTAAATCAGTGTTAATAATTACTATACGGAAAATTTATAGTTGCCTTTACCTAGGTAATGCTTGAATTTAAGCGCTTTTTTGCAGGTTCGTACGGATATGCTGGTACGCTATTATGCATGCATATTGATAAGTGGTGTTGGACGTGACTGACGATAAGATTCGCGTACTCATTGCGGACGATCAATCCATTATTCGCGAAGGGCTGCAGATATTGCTTGCTTCAGAAGCTGGCATAGAGGTGGTTGGGATTGCCGACAATGGCAAAAGTGCGCTTGAGGCGATCGCGCTTTTGCAGCCGGACGTGGCCCTGATTGATATTGAGATGCCTCACATGGACGGTTTGGCTACTGCGAAGGTTCTCTGCCAGCGTCACCCCAATGTGAAAATCCTGATTTTGTCTAGTCATGACGATAGGAGCTACTTGCTCGATGCGCTGCAAGCAGGTGCCAGTGGCTATTTACTCAAGAGTACGGCGGCTACAGATGTGGCTAAAACTATTCGTTCGGTGCATCGAGGCCATTTGGTCTTTGGGCCGGGAATGAGTGCTCCATTGGTAGCGCAGCTGTTGGCACGAGAATCGGATACGCCGAATATTCAAGCCGAGATGCTCGATGTCGTACGAGCAACTTTTGATAGCGAGCGGCTCCGGAGCAGCGCGCAACACTTTGCGCGTCATCCTCAAGCTCGGGAACTCTGGAAAGCTCTGACGGACGAGATTTATGGTGACAATACGAACCTGGCAGGACCGTACCTAGCAGGATGGTTTGCCCACAATCGCGATCGCAACACAGCTCTTGCCATGCACTACTTTGCTTCAGGGTTCGAGCGGGGCCTCCAAATTCATGCAGAGCGTAAGCATTTGGAAGCCTTTTATCAAGCGGGCAAGACTTTGCACCCTGAAGTAGCCTTTGGTTGGCTCCTGCAAGCAACGAGTCCTTGGCAACAGTCCCCGACAGATCGTAGTGCGTTATTGATCGAAGCTGCAGCAGTGTTTGGCGTACAATCCTCAACTTATCAGCGGCTACTGATTCGGACTCGCATTCAAGCATTGGAACAGATGAGCGATCGCCTGGCGCGAGCGAGCTCGAAGCTAAGTATTCTGCAGCAAGGATTTGACGCTATACCTGCCTCCGATCGGGAATTGAAACGTCCGGCATTATTAATGTTGAGATAAAATGCCAATTACTTCACCGATGCTGAACTGAGATACAACTTTAAGCTTCCGACATGGTTGAAGCGTTCGGGACTCATGTTTGTAATGAAGAACTAGGCTCTCAAGCCCTCGATCAGAAGGCTAGCAGTCATTTGTACAGACGTTTTCTGGGGTCATATTTCCTCACTACGTTTCGGGCGCGTTCGTTAACGCAAGCAGCTTTTGCCATAGAACAAGGTCATTAGGAAGCTATCTCAAGTCAGAGGGATGGATGCAGGGTATAAGTTGATATCCTCGCGGCCGATACCTCTGCGTGCAAGTGGTGTATGAAACGAATGGTTGACAGTGATGAATGAACTTGGTAATTCAGTTTCTCCTTCATTAGATGCAGCGGAAGTAGACCGCGAATTGGCGGCGCTTCGTCAGCGGATTGACGAATCAGTGGCGGCTTTAGATGAGCTGGCTAGCATTCAGTCTCAGTTTGCCAATCTGGCACGTACCTATCGCCAATATGAAGAAGCGATTGCGACCCTCGAAACTGAGGCGTCGGGGGAACTTGCCAAGGTTTCTCAGGTATACGAAGAGCGTTTGGCGGCTGTGGAACGAGAGTTAGGTACGGTAGAACTCCATGTTGGAGATGATATTTCACAGCAGATGATGTCATTACGATCCGATATCGAGCAGCGGATCGGAACTCTCGAGCAACATGCTGAGGCCCGCGCCCGCGCAGTAGAAGAGTTCAAACACACGCTCCACACTCGCCTCGAAACTTGGTTCAAGGAGCATGGCAGCTTTGATGCTACTCAAGAACAAGAGGAAAAGCTGCAACGGCTGGCCCACGAGTTCGTGCAGACGCGCACGTCCCACCGGCGATTGAAACGGCAAGTGCGGATCCTGCGGGTTGGCTTTGGTGTTGGTGGCATCATTCTTGCCATCATGGCGATCGGTCACCTCATGCCTTTGATTCCGCAAGGGACGGTTGACCCCAACCTCGTTGAAGAAGGGATTGATGCCGTGCCTCTGCCAGAAGAAGAAGTCATCGAGCAGCTGCCATAACCCGTCGAGGCTTCGATCGTTTAACTGACGCGGGCAAGCAAGGCGTGAATGTCGGCAACTGTAGGCTGGGCGGCGATCGCACCTGGTCGGGTTACGGTCAATGCCCCGGCGGCGCAGGCAAACCGCACGGCTTGTTGAAGTCGTTCGGGCGATGCGACTATCTCTGATTCATTCTGTCGTTCCAGAACGTGGAGGAACGCTGCCAGGAAGCTATCGCCCGCACCCGTCGTATCCACTGCGTTAACGGAAAAGGCTGGGAGGCTTCCGGTGTGTGGGCCGAACGCATACGAACAGCCTCCCTCTCCAGCCGTGACCAGCAGTCCGCGCGCTTGGGGTAGATAAGGAGCAATGCCAGCGGGATTGTCGGTGGCAAAGAGCCAGCGGGCTTCATCGTCAGAAAATTTAAGATAGTCAGCTTGTTTCAGCACGTCGCGCACGATCGCCGCTGCGCTCTCGGAGTGAGGCCAAAAGACAGGCCGCCAATTAATATCGATCGCTATTCTCACGTCGAAAGCGCGGGCGAGCTCTAGCGACTTCATCAGAGCCGCGCGCGTTGCAGGGTAGGCGAGCCCCAATGTTCCCATCACTAAATAGTCGGCTCGTTCAAATAACGTTACTGGTAGAGCATTCGCATCGAGATATGCATCTGCAAACGCGGTCGTGGGGCGATCGCCGAATCCGGCAAATTCTCGTTCGCCCGTCCGCGAACGCAGTACGAAAACCTGACGCGTGGGAGCCTCCGGATGTACTTGGAGTCCAGCAGTATTGACCTGATGCGCGTCCAAAACCTCTCGTAGCGCGCTGCCAGCCTCGTCATCTCCCACACAACCGATAAACGCACTCGTCGTGCCCAAAGTGCTCAATCCGCACGCTACGTTAGCTGGAGCGCCGCCAGGGTATGGAGTCCAATGTTCTGCGCGTTCTAGCGACGTGCTTTCAGTGTAATTCGCCAAACAATCAAAGAGAATTTCACCAAGGCATAGTACGCGGGGGCCAGTCACATTTTGTCCGAACAGCTCTAGTTTCAGCCTAGCGAGTTTCGGCCCTCTCAAGACATCCGTACCCTCCAAACCGCAATGCTATTGCAGATGTTTTAAGACTCTTGCGGGCAACTCTTCGATACTGAACCGTCAAATTCAGCCGCGATCGCTACTAAGATTGCTCGCTCTGAGCGTTATACTAAGTTACGTTAAGCTATCCGCAATCGCGAGTCTGCATCTCTCGCTGCGGGGAATTCAGTCTCTTGCCGTATCGTCGACTGTCGTCATCATTTCACTATCACCCCGCATGAGTTTCTGGAAAACGCTATTTACCCCCAATCTGACGACTGTTGACGATCGGGCTGCGGTATCGAGTCTGAAAGAAAAACACGGTCTCGGCCCCGATCCTGCCAGAGATTCACGCATCTATTTGAGCAATACTCGTGAGATTGACCTCTACGAACTGGAAGAATTATGCGATGCAGTGGGTTGGGCCCGGCGACCCATCCGTAAAGTGAAACAGGCGATCGAACACAGCTTCTGTGTCGTGACCATGTGGCAAGAAAAGGGCAGTTTTCGACGTTTAATCGGGTTTGCCCGCGCGACCTCCGACCATACGTTTAACGCTACGTTATGGGATGTCGTGTTGCATCCTGAATTTCAAAGTCGCGGGTTGGGTCGTGCCTTAGTCGAACGCACGATTGACGACCTGCGGGCTCACGACATTAGCAACATCACTCTTTTTGCCGATCCGGGCGTGGTTGATTTTTATCGTCGTCTCGGTTTCAGCCCCGACCCCGACGGCATCAAAGGCATGTTTTTGTGTCCGCCGGAATGAGTTTTAGCTCTGATTGACTATGCTCCAGCTCTGATTGACCATGCCCCTGCCAACTGTCATTCTGCCGGGATATTTTGCAAGTGCTGCCGAGTACCTAAACTTGCAGGCGCTCTTGCGCGATCGCGGGTATCCGGCCAGCATCGTGCCATTGAAAGTCAGCAACTGGTTCATTACGGTTGGCGGTCGTCCCATTACGCCTATTGCTAATGCCTTGGCTCAGACGATTGAGGCCATACGAGCGCAGCATAACGTATCAAAAGTGAATCTAATCGGTCATTCGGCTGGCGGCTGGATTGCCCGGATCTTTTTGGGGTCCACACCCTACTACGGCAATGTTTGGAACGGTCGCGAATCTGTCGCAACGTTGATAACCCTGGGAACACCTCATGTCAGCCAAGAGCGCTGGACTCGCTACAATCTCTCTTTCGTCAATGACAACTATCCGGGTGCATACTGGCCTGAAGTTAAATATGTCTGCGTGGGTGGCCATGCCCTTCAAGGTCGTCAAGCGCCCTGGTATCGTCCGCGCGAGTGGAACGGTGCTGAATGGTTGGCTTATTCCAGTTACCAACTGACAGTAGGCGACGGTCGGGTCTGGGGGGATGGCATTACCCCCGTCGTTGCTGCACATCTCGACGGAGCTACTAATCTAACGATCGACCGCGTCATGCACTCTCCCCGCAGCGATCGCTTTTGGTACGGGTCTCCTGCTGCGGCAGAGCAGTGGATAGAATACCTGCAATAGCTTCTGAGTCTGTCATGACATACGCGCTTGGGTTACGGTCGTGAAACCGCCCGATGCATTCGATCCGCAACAGCTGTTTCCGTTTGCGCTCGATGAATTCCAGTTAGAGGCAATCTCCGCCCTCAATCGCAGCGAGTCGGTAGTAGTCTGCGCACCGACGGGGTCGGGCAAAACGCTGATCGGAGAATACGCCATCCATCGGGCCTTGGCCAGCAACTGTCGCGTGTTCTACACGACTCCACTGAAGGCGTTGTCAAATCAAAAATTTCGCGATTTTGGCGAGGCGTTCGGCAGCGA
Organism: Cyanobacteria bacterium J06642_2; assembly: GCA_039817845.1. Classification (GTDB taxonomy): domain Bacteria; phylum Cyanobacteriota; class Cyanobacteriia; order Thermostichales; family PCC-7336; genus JBCBTL01. The sequence goes on along the minus strand of JBCBVC010000048.1, from coordinate 11,785 downwards.
TCGCGTGGGGTTGCTAACGGGAGATGTCTCGATCCATCGCGACGCTCCCATTCTGGTGATGACCACCGAGATCTTTCGCAACATGCTCTACGGTACTCCCATTGGGGAGGTGGGAACATCACTTGAGGGCGTGCAGGCCGTGGTGTTGGATGAATGCCACTACATGAACGACCGCCAGCGAGGCACGGTTTGGGAAGAATCTATTATTTACTGCCCGCCAACCATCCAGCTAGTCGCGCTTTCTGCCACGATCGCCAACAGCGGCCAGCTCACCGATTGGATTGACAAGGTGCACGGTACGACGCGACTGATTTATTCCGATTACCGCCCCGTACCGCTGGAATTTAGCTTCGCTAACACCAAAGGTTTATTTCCTCTGTTGGAGCGTGACAAGCAGGGACGACTGACCTGCAATCCACGCCTGAAAACGAAGCGGCCGCAAAAGCTCCAAAAGCGTTCCGATCGCCCGCCCGCCCCCGAACGCTTCCGAGTGGTGCAACGTTTGCGCAGTCGCGATATGTTACCCGCCATCTTTTTCATCTTCAGTCGTCGGGGCTGTGACACCGCTGTTACCGAGATGGGGCAAATCGATTTACTTGATAGCGATTGCGAACGAGAAAGTCTGCACGCACAAATTCGCCAGTTTTGTGCCGAAAATCCTAAAGGTGTACGCAAACATCAACTGGAACCGCTTTATCGAGGCATTGCGGCTCATCACGCAGGTATCCTCCCGGCGTGGAAAAGTTTGGTCGAATCGCTTTTCCAACAGGGTTTGATCAAGGTCGTTTTTGCCACTGAGACCCTGGCGGCAGGAATCAATATGCCAGCTCGCACTACTGCAATCTCATCTTTGTCCAAACGGACTGACAACGGTCATCGCTTGCTGACGGCCTCCGAGTTTTTACAAATGTCGGGGCGGGCCGGTCGGCGGGGAAAAGACACGATCGGTTATGTGGTCACCATGCAAACCCCATTTGAGGGCGCTCGCGAAGCTGCCTATCTCGCGACCTCTGAAGCCGATCCGCTGGTGAGTCAATTTACGCCTAGCTACGGCATGGTGCTGAACTTATTACAAAAGCACGCGCTAGAAACGGCCCGAGAATTAGTAGAACGCAGCTTTGGTCAGTACTTGCTATCGCTGCAATCCGTGACAACTCCAGGGGCGCTGGAGGGCGTTGCTGCCAACCTGGCCCAACTAGACGATATTCTCGCAGGAGTGACAGTAGAAGACCTGCAAACCTATCAAAAATTGCGAGGGCGATTGCGAGAAGAAAAGCGCGTCCACAAGTATTTGAAAAAGCACAGCGATCGCGAGGATGCGCCGGAGCTGTTGATGCAGCAAGAGCGTATCGATGCCGCCTATGCCTTACTGCAAACAAACCCGGTATATCTTCACCCCAAACCGGCAAAGCTACTTTATCGACTGCACGAAAAGCGGACTCGCTACGAGCGCAAGCTCGATCGCCAAGATGCACCTCATCCCAACCAACACCAGCGCTGGAATGAATTTATGGCTCTAGCGGAAGTGCTGACCGAATTCGGCTATCTGTACGATCGCCAGCCCACTCAGCGAGGGGAAGCAGCAGCAGCTATCCGGGGCGATAACGAACTGTGGTTGGCGATCGCGATGCAGTCTGGAGCCTTCAACGATCTCGACCCTCACCACATTGCTGCTGCGGTTTCCGCTTTGGTAACTGAAAAGCCGCGTTCGGGAACGTTCGTCCGTTTGCACGCTTCTGATATCGTTCTGGACGCGCTGCACGAACTACGCGGCGATCGCCGCTTACTCATCCGTACTCAACGACAATATGGGGTCGAGGCTCCTATCTGGCTGGAGCGCAAACTGGCTGGATTGGTCGAACATTGGGCATTAGGAATGGAATGGCACGACCTACTAGTCGGTACTAGTCTCGACGAAGGCGACCTCGTCCGACTCATACGCCGGACCCTCGATTTCCTCAGCCAAGTGCCTCACATCCCGCATTTACCTACCGAGCTCAAAGCAAACGCTAGGCGCGCTCGCCAACTTCTCGATCGCTTCCCCGTTAGTGAAGTGATTTAACTAAGCGAGAATCAGCCTTCGACGTTTGCGATACTCTGAGTCTGACTTTCAGATATTGAGGCACTGCTCTTACCTTTCAAAATCGAGTCAATTCGGTTTGCCAAGGGGCGAACGTGAGGAACTTTGAAGATAGACATATGGCCGCCGGGATTGGGCCAAACCTTGACTCCGCCCAAGGCGTATTCCGACCAACCCAAATCTTCTGCAAAAACAGTTCCGTCTTCTCCCACATCTTCGGCGCGAATCACGTGGATTTCTCCAGAATAGGGTTCGGGAGCGTAAGATTCGGCAAGTTTAGTTTGACGATCCACGATGGTATCGCCCAAAAACTTTTCAGTCGGAAGTTCGAGCTTCTTATAGAGATGACGCTGCTTTTGTCGTAGGTTGGCTCGAATTTTATCAATTTCAAAAGCAGTACGACTCTTGATCTTGCTGGCAAGATAAGTTGGGCCAGACTCTAAAATCTTTTGCAAGTGTTGTTGATACCGTTTGCCCATACCGGGAGATTGATATCCTCCTGGAGCAGGGCGATCGAAGAGAATGAGTGCGCCTATAGACTCTCCTCTTTGGGCGAGTTGTTGAGCTATCTCGTAGGCAACAAGGCCTCCAAATGAAGCCCCTCCCAGGAAATAAGGCCCTTGAGGTTGCACTCGCTGAATTTGGTGGACGTAGTATTGAGCAAGTCCCTCAACGCTATGAATTAGTGCTTCAGGGTTGCGAAGGAATGCAGATTGAATTCCATAAATAGGGCGTTCTGTCCGCAGGTGTTCGACCAGTGGTTGATAGAACAAAATGCTGGAGCCAATGGCATGAATCAGAAATAGCGGCGAAGTATTATTTCCAGGTTTCATAGACACCAAGCACGCTTTTCTTGCTCGAGCAGTTTCCTCGCCCAAGTTTTCTGAGATTGCGGCAATGCTAGGAAATTGAAAAAGTTGATTGATTGACAATTTTAGCTTAACTTGTCGTTCGATTTCGGCGAGAATTTTAACAGCAAGGAGCGAGTGACCGCCAAGATCGAAAAAGCTATCTCGAATGCCGATGGGATGAATGCCCAAACAAGATTCCCAAATTTCGACGAGTGTTCTTTCGAGTTCATTCCGGGGTTGAGCTTTGGCAGCATCGCTTGCTAACTGCGGGGCAGGCAAGGCTTTTCTGTCGATCTTGCCATTGGGTGTAAGAGGAAATTCTTCCAATAAAACAAATGCGCTCGGCATCATGTATGCAGGGAGCTTCTCCTGTAAATGATTGCGGATATCGGCGATCGTTACTCCAGCCTCTTGATTAGGAATGGCATAGAGTACGATGCGCTTGTCTCCTAATTCTTTATCTCTAACTACTGCTAAGCACGCTTCAAGTTCAGACATCTGTAGTAACGCAGCCTCAATTTCTCCTAACTCGATTCGGAAGCCACGAATTTTAACTTGATTGTCTAGGCGACCGATAAACTCGATATTACCGTCAGCCAAATACCGAGCTGAGTCGCCAGTTTTGTAGAGTTTGGAATTGGAGCAAGCATCAAATGGATTTGGAATGAATTTCTCCTCAGAAAGCTGAGGACGGTTGAAATAGCCTTTCGCTAGCCCGTCTCCACCAATGTAGAGTTCGCCAGGTATGCCAACAGGAACTGGCTGTAAGTATCGATCCAAGATATAGATTTGGGTATTGGCAATGGGTCGTCCAATCGGGAGAGTTATTGCCTCTTCAGAAACCGCCTGAACTCGGTACCAGGATGTAAATGTGGTACTTTCAGTCGGACCGTATACGTGTAAAAGATATTCGGGAGGAGACAGGTCGAGGACTTTCTTAACCGATTTAGGATCGACAGCCTCACCACCAAATAGAAGATATTTCAGATTGGCAAAGGCATAAGGTACTGTTCCTGCTAGCTGATTGAATAGGGCTGTAGTAAGAAATAAAGCGTCAATTTTCTGTTCGTGGAGCTCGACTGCAAAGTCTTGAGGAGAGAGAAATATTTCTTTAGGAATAATGACTAATTTTCCACCGTGCAGTAGTGCTCCCCAGATTTCAAAGGTGGCGGCATCGAAGGATGAATTAGAAACTTGAGCAATAGTATCGCTGGAATTAAGTTGAATGTAGTCAGTGTTAAAGAGCAGCCGGACGATACCGCGATGGATGACGGATACGCCTTTGGGTTTTCCTGTCGAACCAGAGGTGTAAATGACATAAGCCAGACGATTGATCGCTGTCGTGCTTGCTAAATTTTCATCTGATTGACTATCGAGAATATCGCGACCGCTATCTAAACAGACGATTTGAGCTTCGCTTGAGGAGATTTTTTCAGTCAGAGACTGTTGAGTTAACAACACTGGAATTTGAGTATCTTCCAACATGAAGGCGAGACGTTCGGCTGGATAGTCGGGATCGAGTGGTACGTATGCTCCTCCAGCCTTGAGAATACCCAGTAGTCCGACTACCATTTCCATGGAGCGTTCGACGTAGATCCCTACTAAGGTTTCGGCCTGCACGCCTAACGTTTGTAAGTGGCGTGCGAGCTGATTGGCTCTGGAATTGAGTTCTCGATAGGTGTACTGGCGATCGCCGTACGCCACAGCGATCGCGTCTGGAGCACGTTTTACCTGGGTCTCGAAAAGTTGCTGAACAGTTCGTTCCGGATATGCTGTTTGGGTCTGATTCCATTCTGTTAGAAGCTGGTGCTCTTCTGTTGCAGTTAACAGAGGCAAAGTCGAGACCGTTTGTGCTGGATCGTTGACAATTCCTGCTAACAAAGTTTGGAAATGTTCGATAGTTCGAGCAATCGTAGTGTCATCAAATAAATCAGTATTGTACTTTAAATTTCCTTGTAGGCATTCAGCGGTCTCGATCATTTCTAAGGTCAGATCGAACTGGCCTTCTTGATGCGGGAGAGGATAAGGTTCGAGTATCAACCCGCCAAAATCAATCTGCACGTCTGAGGCAGTTGGGAGGATGAAATCAGACAGTTCTCCGAATCGCTGTAGTTTTTGCAAAACGAAGAACGTTTGGAAGATGGGTGGGTGGCTATCTCCTTGAGGAAACCCCATGCGTTCGACTAGACGGGAGAATGGATAGTCTTGGTGCTGAATGGCCCCGCGTACAGTGTCTCGTACTTGGAGTAGAAATTCCTGAAAGGTAGGATCCCCTGTAAAATTAGCTTTCAACGTTACGGCATTAACAAAATCTCCCACGATGCCGCTGTACTTACGGTGATTTCTTCCAGCGGTAGGGGAGCCAACTAAGATTTCTTCTTGATGAGTATAGCGATATAATAGTACCTGAAATGCTGCCAAGAGCGTCACGTAAAGCGTCGATTCTTTTGCTCGTGCGAGGGCTTTCAGTTGCTGCGTGAGTTCTGGGCTGAGCTGAAAAGTTTGGGACGCCCCATTAAAGGTTTGCATCGGAGGGCGAGGGCGATCGCTGGGCAAATTCAGGATCGGTAACTCGCCTGAAAGTTGTTTTTGCCAATAAGAAAACAAGCGATCGCCTTTTTCTCCATCGAGCAGTTGCGCCTGCTTGTTGGCGAAGTCCGCATATTGCAGGTCGAGCTCGGGCAGGACAGGTGATTCACCCGCGCTGTAGGCTGCGTAGGCAAAGCGGAGTTCATCTAAGAGTATGGTGATGGACCACAAGTCAACGGCGACGTGGTGAACGGTTAGCAACAAGACATGATCGGTTGCGGAGCGGGAGAATATTCGTACGCGCATCACCGGCCCATTTTCTAAATCAAATGGACGACGAGCTTCTGTTGTCACGTACTCGTGCAATTGTTCAGAGGTCAACTCCGAGACATCGGTTTGGACGAAGTGAACCTGCTCCGATTCCCGGACGTATTGGACAGGGTTGCCGCCCTGGGTGGTATATGTCGTTCGTAACGAAGGATGGCGATCGACGAGATATTGAAATGATTGTTGTAAATTCGGAACGTTCAATTCCGAACAAATCCTTGCAGAAAAGAGGACGTTGTATGCCCAACTTTCCGGAGCTAACTTGTGGAGAAACCATAAAGCCTGTTGATTTGCAGACAGTGGAAAGGAATGAGTCGAGCGCTCGGATTTCTGTCTCAGAAGCTTCGCTAGTAATGCTCGCTTCTCTAAAGCCGAAAGTTCAGTTTTCGCATCTGAAGTGTTATCCATAGCTCCGATCTCAAGAGTGAAGTACCGAGTAGTTTGCTAACCGAGGAGGGCGTTGCACATTGCGCGAACGTTCACGAGTGAGTTTTGGCAGGAACGCACTGTTCTCTGAGGCGATTGAGTGAGTCGAGACTAGCTAGCACCGACTCGACTTCTACTCCGAAATCAAGCAAGCAAGCGATCTCGTTAATGCCAATATCGTGGAGTCGCTGAATGGTGGGTCGTACGCTTTCAGGAGTTCCAAAAAGTGCGTTGGTTTGGAAATATCGTTCGAAAGCATATTCGACGAGCTTGTCTCGTTCGCGATCGCTTAACTCGCTGACATTTTTCTTGCCCCGACTCCACAAGTTCACTGACGTGCGGAGATAGTTCATAAAGGGTTGGCGGACGCGATCGCGCACAGTCGTCAGATCGTCCTCAATGAAGGTATGCAGCATCAAGGTGACTTGACCGGATTGTGGGTCGTAGCCATTGTCTGCGCGCGCTGCGCGATAGAGAGCAATTTTCTCTTCTAGCTCTTCAATTTCTTGAAACAGAAGAGCAGTTAAAACATGGGCTCCCGCAGCTCCTGCTTCGACAAATCGTTCTTTTCCGCCGCTGCAGGTTACCCAAACGGGCAGTTCAGCCTGAACGGGGGCTGGATAGGTTCTGATTTCTACCTCATCGCCCACGCCGTTTGGAACGAGGATAGATTCCCCGCGCCACAACTTTTGCACTTGCTCGATACCTGTGAATAAGGCATCTCGATTATTTTCGTAGGCGGCTGGATTGAGCACGAAGTCATTCGCGTTCCAGCCTCTAGCAAAGGCAAGATCGACTCTACCCCCAGAAAGGTTATCGATAATGGCCCATTGTTCCGCGACCCGCAGGGGGCTATTGAGGGGCATCACGACGCTTCCAGCCCGCAAGCGGATGCGTTCGGTTACCATTGCCAATGCCGAGCACAAGACTGAAGGACTGGGATATAGACCGCCGAAAGGGTGGAAATGGCGCTCGGGAAGCCAAATGGCGGTAAATCGGTGGCGGTCGGCGAATTTCGCACCCTCCAGCAACAGTTGGTACTTGCGATCGCCTAATTCTGCTTCGTTGCCAGCAAAATAAATGAAGCTGAAGTTCATTCCCTGAAAAGAGGTTGAATAAGGCGAGCTCGTTTCAGGAAATACAGTCTTTTCTTGCAACAGTTGAGCGAGCATAGCCCGTTTTTCGGTAGGCGAAAGTTCGGTTTGCTTTGCTGTAAATTGACTCATGACTTCACTCCTCCTTCTGCCAGCAGTTGGGCCAACATGGCATCAACTTCTGCATCTGAAAGGCGATCGACATTGAGGAGTTCGGCACGGCCAGAATCCGACCCGTTCGTCTTCTGAGTATCGAACTGGCCATTTTGCCCAGCATCCTCTTCAGAGGGCACACTCTCAAGCTCGTCAGCTAAATATCGGGCTAAATCGCGAATGATGGGATAGCTCCACGCCAGTGCAGGGGGCAATTCGCGACCGATACGAACTTCTAAATCGGAAACCAGCATGATGGCTGTGACGGAATCGAGACCGTAATGAACGAATGATTTTTGCGAGTTAACCGTCGCGATCTCGGTTTTCAACTCTCTAGAAATCCATTCCACTAACCAAGCTTCTAGTGACTCTACCGAGCGATCTGTAAGAGTCGAGGCTGCGACTGTTTCAAGATCGGCGGGGGGGTCACTCTCTGCTACCGACTTCGATTCAGAGGCATGCGGAATCATGGTGTCTTCTGCTGCAACCGAGCCTGGCAAAACGATGTCTTGAGAAGCACGCGATATCGAGCCCGGCTGCTGACGTAAAAAGCCATCGAGTTCGCGCTCTTCACCCGCACAGGTTTGCTCTACGTCTCCAATGGTCTCGGTATAGCTAGAGACGAGCGCATCAGCATCGCGGGCGGAGAGGACGACGGATTCCATCGCGCGATCGCCTAATGCTTTGGCCAAGGACTGCTCGAACTGCTGTTCGACCCAGGCAGCCGCACGCTCTCGCTGAGCGGAAGCGATTTGCGATCGCGCTGCCCCCTGCAAGGCGGCAAGGAGAATTGCATGGGTGGCGATTTCTCCAACGAGCGTCGAAGCCCAGCGTAGTGCTGTAGGAGGATCGGAGAAGGGCTCTGTTGCCTGCGACCAGCGCTCGTGGATGCGGGCAGCAGCGTCGCGCAACCGCTCTGAAACGGCAGGCGCGCCGAGACTGTCACTCAAGAAACGATGGAGTTCGTCATGCTGATGCAGCGTCCGCGACCCTAGGAACATCGTTAGAGTTTCGGTTGGTCCTTCAAACGTGCGGAATATCCGGGCGTCCCGTAATATTTGGGCGGCAATGTTGGTTTCGATGTAGCCGCGCCCACCCAATAGTTGCACCAGGGTATCGGCACTTTGCCAAAGGAATTCTGGACCAGCCGTTTTGCAGGCGACGTAGGCTTCTGTCGGAACGAACGCACCGCGATCCAACAAGTCCGCAATCCGTGCCACCAAGGTATCGAAAGCCGTCGTTGCAGCAGTCACGTGGCTGATGCGAGTCAAGGTGACGGGGTTATCGAGTAATCTCCCCGTTCCAATCGCCCGTCGAGAGGCGTAGCGGAGCATGAGTTGAGCGCAGCGCTTGAGACCGCCTACGCACATAGCTCCAATTGCCAGACGCGTGTACAACATACCGTCCTGAGCCGCGACCATACCCGTCCCTGGTGCGCTAAGTAAATGAACTGCATCGACCGGAACGTCGTCGAGATGAACGTAGTTCTGGACCATACCGCGCATGCCCATCGTGAGCGACTCTGCACCCGTGTGGAGTCCCGGCATGCCTTGCCGGAGGGTAAATCCAGTAATGCCCTCGGGTTTGCCTCGATCGTCGAGCAATTTGACAAAGACGTTGATGGCTCCAGCCCAGGCAGCAGAACCGCTCCAAACTTTGGTCCCGCTCAGACTCCAACCGCCACCCGCACGAGCCATTCCGGTGGCGGCGATCGCCTGCGGATTGGAACCAGCCGCAGGTTCGGTCAGTGCAAAGGCCGCTAGCTCGCGCCCACCCGCTAGCAATGGCAGGAGTTCGTTTTGTAGTGTGGGCGTTGCATGTTGTTGAATGGGCCGAATCCCGAGGAACTCGTTGTTGACCACGAAGGTGGCTAACGTGAGGTCGATCGCGGCTAGCTGTTCTACCACGCGCATGGAATCGCGATGGCCTAGTTCGTTGCCGCCAAACCGCTGAGGAATTTGCATGCCCAGCACGCCGCGATTGCCCAAGTCAAGCACGATGTGAGGGGGAATGCAGCGGCGTTCGTCAATCAGACGGGAGTTGACGCGATCGCGGCCGTAGTCGCGTAACCAATGAATGATGTCGTCAGCCCGAGCCTGGCTGCGAGCATTTTGGGATGGGGGGGGCGCGATCGCAGAAGCGACAGAATACACTCGTCCATTTGCTGACATGGTAGATGACTCCGCCGTCGACTTCAGATGTGAAATGTTTGTCTCTTCAGTAGCCGCACGCCAGGAGGCAATAGCATTGAGACTGTCGTCAAGAAAACCAGCTCGACATGCTTGCCGCTGAATTTTGCCACTGGAAGTTTTGAGAATGCTGCCCGGTTTTAATAGCAGTACGCCGTAGACTTCCAGCTCGTGCTGTGCAGCAACGGCTTCTCGAATGATCTCAATCACTCGTTCGGAATCTAAACTTTTCTGCTGTTTTCGCTCGATTTCTTGCGCGATAACTAGCTTTTCTTCACCGTCAATATTGACTGAAAAGGCTGCACCGTGTTCGGCTCTTAGCACTGAGTGACTTGCCTGCACGGTCCATTCGATGTCTTGCGGATAGTGATTCGTGCCGCGAATGATGACAACATCTTTGATTCGACCGCTGACAAATAACTCCCCGTCTTTAATAAACCCGAGATCTCCAGTCCGCAAAAATGGGCCTTCGCGAGTATCAGCCGTGTATGCATGAAATGTTTGCTCGGTATCTTCCGGTCGCTGCCAATATCCTCGGGCCACACTGGGGTCGGATATCCAAATTTCACCGACGCGATCTGGGGCGCAGCGTTCTTTTGTGTTTGGGTCGACAATCGCTACCTGGGTTTCACAAACTAAGCGACCGCAACCTGCAATGGTACGAGTGAGTTTGCTGTGTTCGGAAGCATCGACGATGCGATTTTGCTCTAGTGCCGCTGCATCTAAATGACTGACGACAGGCTCATTTGATTGAGGGCTAAAGGATGCCAATAGCGTATTTTCTGCTAATCCATATGCCGGAGAAAAAGCGTTCCAGCGAAATCCGAATGGTGCAAAAGCTTTGTAGAAATTGTCGAGTACGTTCGGATTAATCGGTTCGGCGGCGTTTCCTGCCGCTTGCCAACTAGCTAGATCGAGGCCTGCCCTTGCTTCAGGTGAAATCCGACGTATGCATTGATCGTAGGCAAAGTTAGGTGCTTGACTGTGAGTGCCTCGATAGCGAGAGATGGCTTGCAACCAGTGAATGGGTCGCTTGATGAATGAAAACGGCGACATGACATAACAAGGCGTACCGTTGAACAACGGTTGCATGAGCCCTTCAACTAATCCGTAATCGTGAAAGTAAGGCATCCAGGTCACGGTAACGCTCTCTGACGTATACCCGCAGGCCCGCTGTAAATATGCAGAATGGAAAGTCAAATTATCGTGGCCGATCGCTACTCCCTTCGGTGTCGACGTCGAACCAGATGTATATTGCAAATACGCCAATCGATCGGCAGTGAGATTGAGATCGATCCAAGTTGCCGCCATGTCTAGAGGCACCTGTTCGCTGTCAATCCAGGTCATCGCTCGTAGTTCTGGGAACTGTTTGCTATGTTCCTCAACTAAAGCCACGATCGCAGCTGTGGTCAGCACGAACTTGGCGCGAGCATCTTTGGCGATCGCTTGTAGCCTGGGCAATGTCCGCTTCAAGCGGCTGGCTTCAGGTGCAGGAGCGGGAATGGCGATCGCTCCACCATACAAACATCCTAAAAAAGCCGCAATCACCTCTAAACCTTGAGGGTAGAGAAGCATGACTCGTTCGTCTCGAGCCTGCTGCTGCTGCAACCAAGCACCTAATGCTCTCGCTTTACGGTCTAACTCGGCATAGGTTATGTGCGAACCTTCTACCTTTCCGTCAACCAGAAATGTATAGGCTTTTTGGTGAGATTGTGTTGCGGCTCGTTCGCGAAGAATGTCTACAAATGTGGCAGAACTGGAAAGAGTCTTCATGTCTGAGTTAGGGAATATGAGGACATAAAGCGTAGACCTGAATGGGTAAGAATCTACCGTCAACTACAGGCTTATGTCGTGATCCATATCACCCGGTATTCAATTACTCTCTTGCCGATCTCTTTGTTGATAGAGAGTTCTGCCTCATAGAGTTGAAGCAGGAGAAAATTGTCGTATTGTTTTTCTTACGACCGTACTAAGAAGCTCTATCGTTGTTATTCGAGTTCAAATTCACAATAGCTTTTTCGCCTAATTCTGTGGTTGGATAAGAAATACGCAGCATTACATATTTTGTAACTTAGACAGTTCTTGTCAATAAAATATTTCCCCATAACACAGATAAATATCTTGGCAGAATATCTG
>JBCBVC010000047.1:0-26700 GCA_039817845.1 Cyanobacteria bacterium J06642_2 | reverse complement strand
TCAATAGTGTCGGTCAGGAAGATCCTTCCCCAGCCACCGTCTCCGTACCGTTCGCCCTCCCTATTCCAGAAACAGATGATATCAACGCCAGTTCCCAAAGTAACCCTGGCGGCACCACCCAAGTTCAAGTTCCCAACCTTTCCGGTAGCGATCCTATAGACGGAACTTTAGGTACGGGCGATAGCTTTAAAATCGTCACTCTCTCTAATAATGGAGATTTGTTTTACAACGGCAGCGCCGTCACGGTCGGACAAACCATTACTAACTACGACCCAGCCCTGCTCACCCTCGATCCGGATGATGGTGCGATTACAGTCGAATTTACATACGCGGCAATCAATAGTGTCGGTCAGGAAGATCCTTCCCCAGCCACCGTCTCCGTACCGTTCGCCCTCCCTATTCCAGAAACAGATCTAGCACTGTCGTTCGACCCACTGAGCGCACAACCGCTGCAAGGATTTTCCTTTCCCGTCGTCCTGACAGTGATTAATGAAGACCCCACCATTGGTGCCAATGGGGTAACTGTATCGTTGCCCATTCCCAACGGATACCAATATCTATCGGACGACGCAGCTGGAGGCTACGACCCAGACACCGGCGTCTGGACGATTGGCAATTTACCCGCCGGAGACTCTGTTGACCTAACGCTAAATCTTGCACCCTTGGCTAGCGGAACTTACGAGCTCGAAGCCGAAGTCAGCACGCTTGACGAGACTGACACCGACTCCACCCCCGGAAACGGAGTTGCAGGAGAAGACGACATCGATACCCTCGAACCCACTCCGACTCGTGGCATTGGTGACACTCCTCCGACATTATTGTGCGCGCCTGGATTCGAAACGTTAGATTGGGACCTCTTTTCATCTACCTGGATCGTTAGTGCTCCCGACCAAACCGTTGTCGGGGATCGAGGCACCCCTATCCGCGTCCAATTTTCGGGCGATATTGCCGACATGGACAGCTTCGACCACGCGCTCAACAATGGCTTTACGGGCGGACTCACTCCGGCAGAATTTTCGCTTCGCTATTTTGAAAACTTCGCCAATCGCTCCCAGAACGTCATTAATACGTTCGATATCGGGGTGCCAGGAATCGGTGTTGACGAGCTCTCTTTCCGCATCTTTGACGTGGATGTCCTCCGCAGCAGTGGCTGGGCGGATTCGCTCGAAGTTGTCGGCTTTCTCAATGGCACGTCCGTGCTCCCCACCATCACCAGCGAAGGCAATTCCCACAGCGTCTCGGGCAATCAAGTGGAAGGGTTGATTAATGCCAATAACTCGACCGCCAATGGCACCGTATTTGTGGCCTTCGACTCACCCATCGATCGATTGGTCATCACTACACGTCCGGGCAACCTCACCCCAGGGGACAATCCTGGCAACCAAGGGGTCGCCATCCACGACCTGTCTTTCTGCCCGAGCGAAGATTATGGCGATGCTCCTGACACCTACGGTACCGATATTACTGCGGGCAACAGCGGTAGCGACCCCGTTGGCCCCAGCCACACGATCGCGTCTGACTTATTTTTTGGCGCATCAATCCCCGATGCCGAAACCAATGGTTTTGTCGACGGTACGGATGACAATGGCGATGCCACCGATGATGACGACCCAGTAGGGACTGGCACCGGCAATGGCGACGACGAAGATGGCATTGCTGCCTTTCCCACTCTGACCGAAGGAGTGAACAGCTACACCATTCCAGCCAGCAGCATTGGGGTCACGAACACCAGTACTGAAGCGGCTACACTGCACGCTTGGATCGATTTCAACAATAGCGGCACGTTTGAACCCGCAGAATATGCCAGCGTGACGGTCAATAGCGGTACTAATGGCGGCAATCCAGCCGCCGCTCTGGAGTGGAACGGCATTTCGGTTGGTAGCGCAGGGAACACCTATGCCCGTTTCCGGCTCACCACTGATGGCAGTATCGATGCTACGACGCCGGGTGGGGCAGCCAGTGATGGCGAAGTGGAAGATTACCAGGTGACCATTGTCACTGCCCCTTCTACAGATTTCGGCGATGCTCCTGTCACTTATGACGATACGAGCGGAGATGGCAGCATTGATGGCAGTGACACTCCTGCCGAACACGCCATTACGAATATCCTCAACCTCGGCAGCGTAGCTCCTGACGATGAAACGGCACCGCAAAGCTCGGCTGCAGCCGATGGCGATGATGATGCCACTGCTCCCGCTATAGATGATGAAGATGGTGTTACGGTCTTTCCGACAATCGACTCCGGGGCCACGAGCTATAGCTTAGAGCTGAGCGTCAACAATGATTCGGGCAGTGCTGCTAACGTCTACGCCTGGATTGACTTCGATTTGGATGGCGAGTTTGACGAAGACGAGCGCGCTACGGTAGCTGATGGCAGCATCGCTCTCAGTGGGGGCCAAGTGCCCACGGGTAGCAATGGCACCGTCACTCTCAATTGGGACAACATTGGCACTACCAATGACATCACCAACGGAGACAGTTTTGTTCGGGTCAGGGTGACGACTGACGACCTTGACATTACAACCGAGACTACGGGGCGCGACGATGCTGCCGTAGGCAGTGCCAGCGACGGGGAGATAGAAGATTTCCCGCTGGCGATCGCCAATGCACAGGTCATTTCTCCGGCGGCGGGCGATATTGTCATCAACGAAGTGCTGTTTCGCCAAACGGGGTCGGGAGCAGCTGGTAACGACGAGTTTATTGAACTGTTCAATGCCTCTAATACGCCTGTAGATATCAGTGGGTGGCAACTACTAGATGGCAATCTGCCCGCCAATGATACTGATGGCATTGGTGGCATTAATGGCAACAGTGGGCCCTTTGTCTTTCCCGCTGGAACAGTTGTCAATCCTGGAGCCTACGTGGTGGTTTGGGTAGGTACAGAAACGCCACAGAAACAAGCCGATGACGCTGCTTTTGAGTTCTATTTGGGGCAATCGTCAAAGCTCAACAATAGTGGCGACGATGTTTGGCTTTACGATGCTGACACTGCCATTGTTGACTATATTGCTTACGGTACAAACAACGGCATCAATACACCTCCCAATGCTGCTCTCAATCTTTGGGACGATTCCTTTCAGTCAGTGATCGATAACACCAGTCAGGTCGGACAGTCCATCAGTTTGACTCCAAATGGTCAAGATGGGAACATCAGTGGGTGCTGGGAACCCACCACCAGTGGCGATGCAGAAACGCCGAGTGCTCGCTGCCCTGGTTCTCTTCCCACCCGCGATACCGATTCCGTAACCGACCGCATTACGAGCGTCGGAGTCAGTAACAATGGCAGTCCCTTGATCCTGCTCGTTAAGCGTATTACCGCAGTCAATGGTATCGATATTGCGGGGTTTGACAGCAACGACGGGCGTACGGACGATGACGATCCAAATTGGCCCGCCCCCAATTCTGCTTTTCTACGTGGTGCCGTCAGCAGCGGCACAGTTGCTCCTGGCGATGAAGTGGAATTTACAATCTACTTCTTGTCCGCAGGTGGGTCTAGTGTTACTAACCTCACCCTCTGCGATCTCGTCCCGGACAATATGACCTTCGTGGCCGATGCCTTTCAGGGGCAAGCACCACTGGATACCAACAGCCTCTCGGGCACCGATGTTGGTATTGCCTTGGCCTCAGATAATACGATTTTGCCCACCGCGCCCACGGTGTATTTAACCAATGTAGGTGAAGGCGATCGCGGGGAATTCTTCCCTCCCAATACGGCAGCTCCCGGCACCTGCAATGTCGCCGACACGTCCGTATCACTCCCAGCCAGCAGCAACCTCAGAGGCGCAGTCGTCGTCCAAGTTGTTGACAGTTCCAACACCTTGCCTAACGCCACCGCTTCGGGCGCGCCGCCTGACTCCTACGGCTTTATCCGCTTCCGCGCCATCGTGGACTGAGCAGATAGCAGCCGTCAAGTTACTTAGGACGTTCTACTAGCCAGAGCTAAGTAGCAGTGAGTGTCCCCATGGCCAAACGACAACGAGCTATACGAAACTACATTTCCACGCCACCTAACTCGGAAAAAAGCACCTCATGAGAAAAAGACCCATAGCAATAAAGCAAAATAACGCGGCAATGTCCTCGAATGCACCGTCAACGCCACTTCAGCCATACGAAGATTCTGCGTTCACTTATCCAAATCCGAGAAGAATCACTTTATTTGGGTAGATTAAAAAAGGCTCAGGCCAAATTTTCACACCGAGTTCACTTTTCCTTGTGACAATTAATACGCACGCTTTGTAATGAGTTTTCTGTTGGCTTTATCAAGCTAGCAAAAGTGTTGCCTTTGATACTTTTTGTTCCTACCTTTCGCGGGGCTAATAGCAGGTATTTTGCTTTCAAGTCTCCTTTTATCATTACCGAACTATGAGCGCACTGTCCGACCTTTTTCTGCGTAAAAAATCACGCAGAATATTGCCTCCCAAAAATTGGGCTCGGTGCGCGATCGCTCGCTCTGCCCTCGCATTCACGGCTGGCCTCGGCATGGCCGTCGCGTGGGGTGGAGTCGCCGAACCTGCTCGTGCTGCTGTCACCACATTTACATTTGATACGAATGCTAGCGGTACGGGGCCGTTCGACAATAACAATGCCCCTGGTAACGACGCCAACGCCAACAACAGCATCGTTCGCACCCTCGATGTCATTACTTATGAATGGGTTGTTGCTACCAACACTGTAGACACTGATAACGTCGTCATCACCACGACGCTGACGGGCGACCAAGAATGGATCAGCATTCCATCCGCTTGTCAGACAGCAGGAACGAGCATTAGCCCCGACAGGACGGTCTTAACCTGTAATCTCGGGACGGTACCCTCGTCGCTTACCGCAAGTATTACGGCTCAAGCACGCGTTAAAGGGGAAGCCCCTCACGCCTCTACCCTCACGGCGACGGCAGAACTCACAGCCGACCCTGGCCAGATGCTCAGCGATGGTCCTGAAACGAATACCGTCTCTGCTGCGCCTAAAGTAGACCTGCGCAAAGACGACGCAAACCCCGAACTCATCGGCTTGCGCCCTGGCCCTTCAGGCGAAGATGGCTTGGTCTATTCTTACCCGCTGACTCTCGTGGTTGAAGGTGGAAAAGGCAGCGAACTCTTGGTCGGAGATATCAATCTCACCGACACCATCACTTACACTCCAAACACCGTTCCCGTCAATGCTCGTCTGTATCAGGGCTGGGCAACCAATAACGATGGCCAAAACGGCTGTAACTTTAACGGGCGTGCCGCTGATACAGGCATCAACCCAGAGAGCCAAATTCCTTACGGAAAACTCTCGGCAGCTCCGGCAGGACAAGAAGACCGGGCTGTTGGCGACTCTGGTACTTGGACTTGCACGCAAAATAACCCTGGGGACCCAATTTCTATTCTGATTGCAGATCCCGATCTTACGGGCAATCAAAGACCATCCTTCGACTTCAATGGGAATGCTCTCGATGCGGATGAAACGGTCCTCGTCAGCGGCGTCATCATGTTGTGGGTACCGCTCACGGATGTCAATGCTGCTGGTGGTAGTTTAGACCTCACTAATACATTCAGTACCCTGACAAATCAGAGTATTAGCAACAGCCCCAATCAAGAACCCGACACGAGTAATAACGCCACGACGCACACGATTGTGGCCGGGAATGGCAGCTTCAATAACTTCTACTGGAACGACACCACATCGAGTGCCAATAGCAACCCGTTGCCAACACTAACCTCAAAAAATGCGGGTAACGGCTTGGTCATGCCAACGCAGACTTTTGCCAAGTGGCTCATCGCCAACAACACTGGGGGCATTCCTTGGACGAGTTATAACCACTGCGACAAAATCGACAACACGACTCACATTGTGACGGATCTCCCCGGCCAACCCGGTAATGCGGTCAATGTCATTGTCAAAAGGACAACCTTCTCTGACTTCGTGGTTGAGTACGGGACGGGTGGCTACACCGACTTTACCGATCAACGAACGACCACTTGTGATGACGATGATTCTCCCGACGGCTGGTTTACCAGCACGGTTGACGTGCCTGGCGGGGCGGCTGCGATTACAAAAGTCCGCGTGCGAGCTACTGCTCCCGTACCGCCACCCACGCGATTTGAAATTGGGATCAACCTCACGGCTCTTAACAACGACCCCGATACCGGAGAGCTGATTGAGAACGGCGCTCTTCTGGCTAATCTTTCTGCCGTTCAAATTAACGAACTCAACGATGGTGACTGGGACGTCAGAAACTACAATCCCACCACTCACGGGGGCTCAAAAGCATTTGGCGATCGCTTAACGCTGACTCGGGCAATTACGCGCATTGATAAAACCACGTCTCCCGGCGACAGTGTCGATTCCATCGATGCAGGCGATTCCGTTGATTTCTCTCTACAACCCACGATCACGGCAACCGTCGATCCCGCCCCCGTAAACCCTAACGTGACAGTTACTGACACGTTGCCAAAAGAATTTACGTATCAAGCTGGCAGCGCGAGCTTAACGCCCACCTCCGTCACCGTTAATGGCGACGATACAACTACCATCGTGTGGGATTTAGGCCAGCGCCAACCCAATATCCCCATACCACCCATTACATTTACAGCGGAGTCAAAATTCGATACTCCCGATGCCACGACTGCTGTCAATGAAGTCGTCATCTTCTCGCCCGATGATGCCTCCGCAGAGGATGACCGAACCGACACGCGCGCGGTTACCATCGGTAATTTTGGCTCGTTCAGAATCTTCAAGAGCACTCCTGAGCCTGAGGTTCCGGTCGATACCCAGATTACGTTCAGTCTTTTACTGGCCAATCTGAGCCAGAGCTTCGACGTTCAAGAGTCTCAGTTCATCGATATCCTACCGTTTGACGGCGATGGGCCTAGTGCTCCAGGACTGAATCAGAACGGGCGTTCCCCAGCCAGCAGCTTTAACGGCACGCTAACCTACGACAGCATCGAAGATGTAGATGGCGTCGGTTTCAGTTTTGAATTTACAAATGCCGTTCCCATTACCATCGACGTTGACCCGAGCACGAATACTGACACTTGGTGCCCCGAAACTGATTTTGGCACCCCCGGATGTCCTACAGACAAAGCTGATGTCACGGCCATTCGCATCACCAATCCGCTTTTTCCAGGAGGCTCTCCGTCCCGAGAACTCACTCTCACCCTGAATGCCGCAGACAACCTGGGCGGAGATATTTATACGAATGACTTTTACGGCCTACCCCAAGGGTTGGGCTTTATTCCGTCCCAAGATGCCACCGTGGAAGTTCCCATCGTCACCGATTTTGGCGACGCTCCCGACAGCTATGGCGATGCCAGTCACAACATTCGCAACATTCCCAATCTTTATTTAGGGACTGTGGCTCCCGATGGTGACGTTGACACGTTGCTAGGAGGCGATAACGGTGCGGGGGCAGATGGCGATGACGACGCAACAGCCCCTGCCGTTGACGATGAGGACGGTATTACTGATTTCCCCAGCATCAGTAGGGATACCACCAGCTACAGCTTGACGCTGACGGTCAACAATGGTTCGCTGAATCCGGCCAACGTGTACGGATGGATCGATTTCGATCGCGATGGCGAGTTTGACGAAGACGAACGCGCGACAGTATCCGACGGCAGTATTGCGTTAGTTGGCGACCAAGTCCCTGGAGCCACCAGCGGCACCGTCGCTCTCACTTGGAGCGATCTGAACACCACGGGGCCAGATGTAGTCAGTGGGGACAGCTTCGTTCGCGTCAGAATTGCGGCTGACGACCTCGATGCAACCACCGAAGCCACCGAGCGCGACGATGCTTCCATCGGCGATGCATTCAATGGCGAAGTGGAAGACTTCCCGCTCCCCATCGAGGCGAGTGTGTCTCCCTCTGCCGGACAAATCGTCATCAATGAAGTCTTGTTCAGACAAAGCGGTGGCAGCAGCGCTAGCGCTAACGATGAATTTATCGAGCTGTTCAATGCCTCTGATGCCACCGTTGATATTAGCGGTTGGCAACTCCTGGATGGAAATTTAATTGTTGATGACACTGACGGCATTGGTGGCATTAATGGCAACAGCGGCCCCTTTGTCTTTCCAGCGGGAACGGTTGTCCCCCCCGGCGGATACGTGGTGGTTTGGGTCGGCGATGAAACCGCAAATAAACAAGCTGACGATGCCGCCTTCCAGTTCTATTTGGGCCAAGGGGCAAAGCTGAACAACAGCGGTGACGATGTTTGGCTATACGACACTAATACAGACATCGTCGACTACATCGCTTACGGAACAAATAACGGAATCAATACTCCCCCCGAGGCATCTCTCGACCTTTGGGACGATTCCTTTCAATCGGTTATTGACAACACCAGTCAAGCCGGACAGTCTATCAGCTTGACTCCGAACGGTCAGGACGGGAACAACAGCGGGTGTTGGGAACCCACCACCAGTGACGATGCAGAAACACCAAGCGATCGCTGCCCCGGATTTATCCCTACCCGCGATACCGACACCGTAGCCAATCGCATTACGAGCGTTGGAGTAAGTAATAACGGCAATCCCTTAATACTGCTCGTGAAGCGCATTACTGCAGTTAACGGTACCGATCTGACGGGGTTTGACAGCAATGACGGTCGCCCGGAAGATGACGATCCGAATTGGCCCGCTCCCAAATCTACCTTTCTGCGTGGTGCGGTCAGCAGCGGCATTATCGCTCCTGGCGATGAAGTGGAATTTACGATCTACTTCTTGTCCGCAGGAGGCTCCAGCGTCACCAACCTCAACCTCTGCGATCTCGTCCCGGATAACATGACCTTCCTTGCCGATGCCTTTCAAGGGCTAGCGCCATTGGATGCCAATAGTTTGGCTGGAACGGATGTCGGTATTGCGTTAGCTCTGGATGATACGACTCTGCCCACTGCACCGACGGTGTACCTGACTAACGTGGGTGAAGGCGATCGCGGTGAGTTTATTCCACCCGACACCCAAGCACCGGAAGCCTGCAACGAGAGCGATTTTTCCGTCCCCTTACCTGCAAATGAGAATCTCAAGGGGGCGATCGTAGTGAATGTGGTCGCGAGCCCAGACGAAATTCCCAACGCCATCTCCCCAGGCAATCCCACCAATTCTTATGGGTTCATCCGCTTTAGAGCCACAGTGGATTGAGGTCCTATCCTCTCAATCTCCCCTCCGACGATCCACGGAACTCAGGCAAGTCAAGATGACATGACATATTGAAAAAATGGGTAAGATCGTGTACGTAATGTACTGAGTCAGAAAGCTTGAGCCATCGTTTGGATTAGAGATGATTTGGGTGACTTGTGCCATGCCATGCATTGAGGCACAGACTCTCCGCATTGAGTAGAAGAATGGCTCTGCGAGCGCGTATCTAACTGCCCTGGGCATCATCTCAAACACTATTCAGAATGCGTTATTCGGCTAGATGTTCCACCTTCTGAAAGGTTTGTGGTGTGAATTTGATGTGTCTTTTCAAACGTACTCGATGGTTGATCGGCGTTGGCTGGCTGGCTGGCACCGCATTGCATATAGGAACGCTACCTACCCTCGCTGAAGGAAGTCGTACTCTCTACCCCAACGGTGCATTAGGAAATCGAGCCAACATCGAATGGCGTACCAATCAATACGGCAATCCCAATTTCGTCACTGGGGGCGGATTTGGCGGCGTTTTAAGACGAACCTTACTTAAGGTGTACGCCAAAGCAGGAGAAAACATGCTGGTCGGCTCTACTGCCAATGGTGTAGCAGGCGATGGCAGCGCCGTCGGCAGCATCTTGATTTACAACCCAAACCGAATTTCAGGATTTATCGGGAGTGAGTCCATTCCTGGTACACCTGATTTTGACTGCAATACCGATCAACCCGGCAATGGCACGATTACGAATCGAACAGAGGAATTGGCAGGCCCAGAGTCTGTTGATGGACTCAACAACCTGGCTGGGTATACGCCCTGTACCTACGTTGCTCCAGTAGAAGGCATCTACGATGTCATTTTTACGGGACCTGATGGCTTCAATACCTCAAGTAATGGCAGCGTAGCAGCCGACGTTGCATTGTCTAACCCCAATAATTTTAATGGCAATCAAGGGGGTACGATCGCAGGCTGGGACGTCACAGTACGCAGCAACGACCCCTCCTCCACAACAGATTTTGAAGGGCGTTTATTTGCATATTATTTCGCTTTCTTCACAGGAGGGAATGGTCGCCCTCTCTTTTACACCACATATCCCATAACTAACGACGGTTATCGCTACTCAAACGAGCTACGCGGCCTCGATCCAAATGGTGCCCTTTTCTACGGCAATCAAGTCGGATTTTTTGATAGTGACGGTCAAACACCGCTCTATCACGACGTCATTGGCGACGGCTTTCAAATTAATAATCCCGAGGGTGGCGTTCGATTTTCTCGGCCTCAATTTCCCATCTTTTTCAATCTCGTCGATACCGACGCCTTGCCATTCATTCAGACTTACAATCCGGACGGAACGGATGGCAGTATTGGTATTCCCTCGATACCTGCACCTCCAAATATTTCTGCTCCTGTTTTTGTAGGGAATAGCAGTGGAAATTCCAGTTTTTTAGGTGGAGGTGGTACGTTCACTTTCAGCACCAGTATTGCTGGCAATTATCAAATTATTATCAGCTCCGATAACGATCCCTCTGATGGTACGAATTTCGATCCAACCGATCCGACCAATCGAGTTCTGCGTGGCACATTAAATACCCCCGGAGCAGCTACAGTCTCATGGAATGGCCAAGATAACGCGGGTAACGACTTTCCTGTTGGTGATGATTATCCCGTCCGTCTGACAGTGCATGCTGGTGAGTATCACTTTCCCTTCCTCGATGCCGAAAATGACGCTCAGGGTTCCACAATCACGTTGTTAAACGCAGTCAATCCACTCGGTAACACCACTGCTTTTTACGACGATCGCACCTATCGTACCCTCAATGGAACGACCGTCGGCATTCCCCCCCAAACCCTACCGGTGGGTTCGACGGCACTGTGCGGTATCAACGCACCTTCACCCACCTTCAGCGACCCACTTAACGGCTTCAGTACAACCTCCTTCGATCGCGCTTTCGGTCAGACCTCCGGAGGCAATACCAACACCAAATGTACGGGCTCGTTTGGCGATACTAAGGGGTTGGATTTATGGACATATCTCCCGACATCACCATCCTTCATTCCTTTGAACGTCATCAGCAATTCTCAGTTGTTGCTAGTCAAGCGCATCACTGCTGTTAATGGGGTAGATATTAGCGGTTTTGACAACAACGACGGACGGACAGAGGACGACAATGCCAATTGGCCGACACCTAAATCGACATCTTTGCGAGGTAGCACCAGCAGCGGCATCATTGCACCGGGCGATGAGGTGGAATTTACCATCTACTTCCTCTCTGGAGGAGGCTCGGACGTAACCAACGTACGCCTTTGCGACCTAGTCCCCGACAACATGACGTTTGCAGCCGATGCGTTTGCCGGTTTGGCCCCCCTCGACGCGGGGGGCTTAAGCGGAACGGATGTCGGCATTGCCTTAGGCTTCGACGATGCCAGCGTGCCCAGTACCCCTTCGG
Source organism: Cyanobacteria bacterium J06642_2 (assembly GCA_039817845.1). Lineage (GTDB taxonomy): Bacteria > Cyanobacteriota > Cyanobacteriia > Thermostichales > PCC-7336 > JBCBTL01. The sequence continues at coordinate 15,150 of JBCBVC010000047.1, read as the reverse complement.
TCTATTTGACCAATCTTGCCGACGGCGATCGCGGTCAATTTTTCTCACCTAACACGGAAGCTCCAGCAGCTTGCAACGAGAACAACTTCTCAGTACCGTTATCTGCTTTAGAGAATTTGAGAGGAGCAGTGGTGGTCGATGTTGCCACTAACCCTGATGTCATTCCCAATGCGACCAATCCTGGCGATCCGGCTAACTCTTATGGCTTCATTCGGTTTCGAGCCATCGTAGACTAAACGCTATTTCTTGGCCCGACTTCACCAGGGCAACACCTCACCATTGGCATGCCAGAACGTCCCTGTATTGGCCAACGTCAAGTCATCAATGCGTTGAAGCAAGCCTTTCACAGAGGTAGCTGGCGTAATTCCGTTCGATGTAAATCCCGTCATGGCCGTACTCACCAATCCGGGGTGCAGAATGGCAACGGCAATGCCACGCGATTTTAGGTCGTGCGCCAGCGATTTGCCTGCCATCGAGAGCGCCACTTTTGACATTCGATAACCGTAGGAACTACCCGAGGTGTTGTCCTCAATTGATCCCATCCGACTGGTCATCAGCACGAGCTTCGAGCCTGGTTTGAGATTCGGGAGCAAAGCCTGAGTCACGCGCAAGGATCCGATCGCGTTAATTTCGAACTGGCGGCGAATGCTCTCAAAGTCGAGGTTATCGAGGGTGACTCGCTCCAGAATGCCAGCATTGTTGATCAACACGTCGATCGCCGTATCGCTCAGTCGCGTTGCCAACTCAGCCACTTCGCGATCGCTGGTGACATCTACTCCTGTCTCGATCCGAACGTCCAAGCTTTTTAATTCATCCGAAGCCGAGCGGCAAATGGCGATCGCCTCGTCCCCACGCTGCACGAGTTGCCGACAATATTCCAAACCAATCCCACCGTTCGCACCCGTTACTGCATACGTTGCCATGTCGTCCTCTGCGCATCATTCCGGTCTTCACCATACTGAATGTGAAGTCATCAGTCCCCCTCCAGATATGCTGCTTTTGACAGAGGAGCGCGTTTACACGAGACATCAGCTCGAAATAAATCCATCACATGTGACCGGAGACGCGAAATCTGTCTGATAAGCTAAGCGGCGTGCGCTCGCTCTAGGACTTTTCCCCGATGGCTTGGTCTCGTCCCGACGGGCGATCGCCCGATGCGATTCGTCCAGTTTCATTTCAGCGCGAGTTCACCGCGTACGCACCGGGCTCCGTACTGGTGAAATTTGGTGCCACGCACGTCCTGTGTACAGTAACGATTGCAGAAGGCGTACCCAAATTTCTGGCCGATTCCGGGCAGGGATGGTTGACCGCAGAATACCGCATGTTGCCCAGCGCCACGCGCGATCGCCACAGTCGCGAACTCTATCGTCTCTCGGGTCGTACGGCAGAAATTCAGCGGTTAATCGGGCGCAGTTTGCGAGCAGCTGTCGATTTTGCCGCTCTAGGACCGCGCACGCTAACGGTCGATGCCGACGTCTTGCAAGCTGATGGAGGGACGCGTACGGCTGCGATTACTGGGGCCTACGTCGCCTTGCATGATGCCTGCAAGCTTTTGCAACGTGAAGGCGCGATCGCCGCGTGGCCGCTGCTTCACCCAGTCGCAGCCATATCGGTAGGGATCGTCGAGGGCGAAGCGATCGCCGATCTTTGCTACGAGGAAGACGTACGCGCCAGCGTCGATTGCAATGTGGTCATGACAGGTACGGGCCAATTTGTTGAGATTCAGGGAACTGCTGAAGGCGATCCATTCAGCCGCTCCGAACTCGAGCGGATGGTGGAACTCGCGAGCAAAACTATTCCACAGCTCTGTCAGTGGCAAACGGAAGCGCTCGCTAAGACAGCCACAACGGTGTAGGCCGCAACTGCATACTTGGCCGACGGGGATGCCGACCCACAGAGTCCCGTCAAGCCAAACGGGTTAGATTAATATTTGTACACATCCCTCGAAAGATCGGTATGAATGCCTCGTGTTTCGGTCAACAGCAAGACTGGCAGTGGCGCGGTTGGAACATTCGCTTCACCTACCAGCCAACGGTTGCGGTTACGGCTGCTGCTCCAGCTCTACTGATTCACGGGTTCGGCGCTTCGCTAGGGCACTGGCGACACAACATCGGTCCCCTCAGCCAAACGCGATCGGTGTACGCACTCGATTTATTAGGATTTGGGGGCAGCGATAAACCCGTCGTCCACTACACCATCGATCTATGGGTAGAGCAGGTCTACGAGTTTTGGCAAACCCACGTCAAACAGCCCGTCATCCTGGCCGGACATTCGGTCGGCGGCATCGTCTCGCTAACCCTGGCAGCTCGCCATCCGGAGATGGTGAAAGGGCTGTGTCTGATTAGCTGTGCCGATGGCCCGCACCCAGAAGAATTACCTCATCCCTTCGATTGGGCCGTGCGGGCGATCGCCGAAACTGCTCTGGGCGTGCTGCAATTTCCCCTCACCTATCCCTTGGTATTCGATTGGTTGCGCAACACCACCGTACTGCGGGGGTGGATTAAAAATGTTTACAAACAAGATGACGCCGTCGATGACGAATTAGTCGAAATCTTTCGCCGACCGGCATTCGACGAGGGTGCTGAGGCAGTCTTTATCGAAGCGCTACGAGCAATCTTGACGCGACGATTCGATAGCCCCAAGAACCTCCTTCCCGGCGTGCGATCGCCTATTTTGGTGATTTGGGGACAGGACGATCCGGCCGTGCCTAGCTTTTTAGCCGACAAGTTCAAACAGTGGCAGCCCGATCTTTCACTGATTAAACTGCCCGGCATCGGTCACTGCGCTCATGACGAATTACCTCAGTGGGTGAGCGCTCTCTTGTCCGAGTGGGCTGCTAGCTTGGAAGCGAGTTCGATGGCGGCGAGATCGCGCGGCGCGCCTGCCATCGCAAGTTAGAGCAATCGCAAGTTAGAGCAATCGCAGCGGATCGACATCAATGCCGAACCGCACCTGGCTCGGCGGTGAAGGCAATGCGGTCAAAGCGGAGTAGGTCTCTTTAACTCTCCAACGCTTGCCGTCCGGTTCTTTGAGCAAAATGTGCCAGCGAAACCAGCCGCCAACGCGTTCCACTTGCGCAGGACATGGACCGAGCATATCGGCGTTGACGTTTTCAAGGTGGGCGACCAGCTTTTCGCAAAAGGCGATTGCTTTGTCCTGCTGCTGGCTGCTGACGCGCAGACTAATTAATCGACAAGACGGGGGAAACCCCGTTTCGCGCCGTTGCTGCCATTCCCGCGCGACAAAGCCATCGTAATCATAAGCACAGACGCTGGCGATCGCTGGATGGTTGGGCATATAGGTTTGGATGATTACTTGCCCTGCTCGTTCGCCCCGCCCGGCCCGACCTGCCACCTGCATGAGCAGTTGAAAAGCCCGCTCGCCAGCCCGAAAATCGGCCATGTTGAGCAAACCATCCGCCGCTACCACTCCCACCAGGGTCACCGTCGGGACATCCAACCCTTTGGTGAGCATTTGCGTACCCACCAGCACGTCCGCCTCGCCTGCGCGGAAGCGATCGAGAATCTGCCGATGAGCCCCTTTATTGCGAGTGCTGTCGCGGTCGAACCGCAACACGCGTAACTGCGGCAAATCGGCCTGAAGTGTCTCCACCAATCTCTGCGTACCCGTCCCGAATTTTTTCAAATAAGGCGACTCGCAGGCCGGACAGTGGCGGGGATGCGATCGCCGAAACCCGCAATAGTGGCAGGACAAATAATTGCCCACCTGATGAAATGTCAGCGATACGTCGCACTGCGGGCAGGTCAACGGCTCGCCACAACTCCGACACGACACGAACGTACTGTGGCCGCGACGGGGTAAAAATAATATGCCTTGGCGATCGCTATCGACTAAACCCTCCAATGCTGCGCGTAAAGACTGACTCAACACGGAGCGATTGCCCTGCGCCAGTTCGGCTCGTAAATCCACCACTTGTACGGGAGGCATCGATTTAGCACCAATGCGTTCGGGTAAATCCAAACGCTGCACCCGCCCTGATTCTGCCGCCGCGTGAGTTTCGAGAGCAGGCGTGGCACTCCCTAACACCAGCGGGCAAGTGGACAGGCGCGATCGCCACTGAGCTACCGTGCGAGCGTGATAACAGGGTTGCGGCCGATCTTGCTTGTAGCTGTCGTCGTGTTCCTCATCCAGCACGATCAGGCCGAGCTGCTGCACGGGCGCAAATATGGCCGAGCGCGTTCCGATGACAACGCGCGGCTCCGCTGCGGCCAACTGTCGCCAAGTATCGTAACGTTCCCCATCTGACAATCCGCTGTGATATACCGACACCCGATTGCCAAATCGAGCCCGAAAGCGATCGGTCAGCTGCGGCGTCAAGCCAATTTCCGGCACCAACACCAAAGCCGATTTTCGCTCCTGCAACACTGACGCGATCGCCTGCAAATACACCTCAGTCTTGCCTGAGCCAGTCACCCCCCGCAGTAAAAACACTTGAGGCTTGGCTTGGCTAGCAGCAGCAGCGATGGCATCAACGGCGACTTGCTGAGCTTTCGTTAACCCAAGGGGTCGATCTGGAATGACCTGCGGTTGGCTAGCGGCGCGCAGTTTTTCGCGCGATGCGATCGTCACCCGCTGTTTTTGGGCCAGAGCCTGCACGACTTGGCGAGTTGCGCCTACCTGGGAGAGTAGCTCCGTCATCCACGCATCTCCGCCCAACCGCCGCAGTGCCACCAGCACTTCTGCTTGGCGAGAAGTGAGTCCGTCAATGTCATCCTGAATTAACGTCACCGCTTGGCGCGTCTGCGGCTTAGGAGTAGTTGTCTCCTGCCAGTAACTGCGGGCCCGTCCCTGCTGCTGCAACTCGCGCAGCCCCTTAGCGGCATTGGTGATCTGCCGCCGCAAAAACAGCCAGGAGGCGTCACCCCGCTGCGCCTGTAGCAGCACCAGCAGCGAGGTCGCCTCAGCAGATAAAGTGGCAGCTGCCGCCTCACCGGCTGTCGGCTCCTGAACGAGCTGAATGCGACGTTGAGAGCGCCCTAACATACCCGGTGGCAGCACGATGCGCAGCACTTGGGCCAAAGGCGTGACGTAATATTCGGCCACGTGCTGCAACACTTGCCAAAATTCAGGGGCGATCGCATTCGTCGTCACGATATCTTCCACATCGCGCACGTCAGCCGCATCGAGACCGAGTGGCAATGCATCTAAACGAGATAGCGCGATCGCCCCAACTGGCCGGGAGCCAAACGGCACAGCAAGAACGTCTCCGGGAGCCAGGCGTTCGTGAAGCTCGGGCGGAATGCGATAGGTATAACAGCCGCGAACGCCCGGACTATCGACAATGACTTCGACCCAGGCTGCCAATTCACCCGCAGCAGTCATACGGGATAGGATAAAAACGATAAACCATATCGTCGAGATGGTAGCTCTGCAATGGAATCGCGCACGACATTTTTTGGACCAGTGCTAGCCATCATAGCGCTCGCTAGCTTAGCCATCTCCGGCATTCCCATTCCCACCGAAATCCAGGACGAAGAAACTGTATCGCCCGTAGCTCTGCCCAAGTATCTGCGCGATCGCGCTATTGCTTTTACATCCGTACGCTAGCAATACTGATTCATTGACAACGGTAATCTTTAAAAATGGAGCGTAATAAGTTCTGACCGAGCTACATCTGCGGCTCGGGCACATCATCCCCTATCGCTTTACCCTTTTGCCGCTGCAGCTGTCGGACAAACTCTTGCAACACGCGCATTTGGGAGCCGGTTGGCGCAGCTTGAGGTCGTACTTTCTTGATGTACATGAGCGCTCCCCACGGGTCGAGACCGTGGTACGTGCACAGATAAGCCATGCAAGTAACAATCGACCGCTCTTGACCGGCCAAACAGTGAACGTAGAGGGGACCGTGATTTTTAATCAAGTCGTGAACCAACTTGACCACGAGATCGAGCTGAGAGATCTTGATTTCTTCTTTATAGTGACTGTCGGGCAAGAAGAAATATTCCCAGCGAAAATTTTCTTTAATCGTGGCTGGCACCTCCCCTTCTTGAGGCGCACATAAGGAGAGCACGGAGTTGAAACCTTGTTCTTCAAGTACGACATCCTCACCCTCGCGCGGCAAACGACCGACCGCAAGCCTTTCGGGGAGCACCCAACAGGGCTGAAAAGGTCGGCGCTTCGAGCGCTTCTGCGAGCTAGCAGAAGCATCATTAGCATTGCGACCTTGTCCAGTAACAAACTGAAAAACTTTTTGTATCACCGTAGTGCCACGAGATTATATTTTCAATCCTATACCAATGCGAACCGAGGTTGCATTGATATGGGTGAACGATACCTGCATACCAAGATAGGCTGGGCTAAACCAATAAAAGCTATCTATCAACACGTTCTTTATGTGTTCTTTATATATTATAAACCTGAGTTCAGGTGTTTGGAAATTCACTGGTGGGTACGGACCAGCTCTCTTCAGGGCAATCCGCCGACACCATTAACTTCAGCAAGCTCGTTTCGGTAACAGATAGGGCTGGGTTAAGAGCGTCGAGAAACTGCTCGCCATAACTGCGAGAGACGGTGCGGCTGTCGAGCAGGACGAGAGTACCATTCGTGCGCCTAAGCGGACCAATGGCTCGCTGCAATGTGGAAATAGCGACGGGCAGTAAATAGCTTCGAAACCAGTCTTGACGCCGACCCTTGAGATGCTCGACTCGCCCAGCCACCAATGGTTCTTCCATCGATGGAAATGGCAAGGTTACCACACTAATTAGAGTCGGAGCTGGGAGTTGGTGCAAGTGTTGAAGCCAATAGTCCCAACCGCAAATACAGATCCCTCGCAGCGCGCAGTATGGCTCGTTTACCCTGACCCGCGAGCCGAATTCAGCCGCCAAAACCGTTCCAATCTGGCTTTGTAGGGGTCGATCTGAAACCAAAACGATCGTGGGTCCAGAAGCCTCGCATAGTAGATGTTTGAGATATGCAATGGCGCGATCGCGAAACATCTGGCTGTGAGGTACTGGCATTGCAGCAGGCACGCAGATATGAATGGCTTCATCGCGGCGGTCGGGCAGAAACTGCAGCGTGGTTGCGTCAGGCAACCCCAAGCGCTGGCGAAAATGAGACGCTGTTTTCGTGGCCCCCAAGGCTTCGCCCACGATCACTACAGGTTGGGACGACCACACCTCCGTCAATACCTCAGCCGCATCTGCAGGAGCAACGTGCAGCATAAACTGCCCGGTCTCGAGATTACGATCGACCCAACCGACTGGATCGGGCTGCGACCTTTGTTGCAGCCAAGCTCCCCAGGGCGTAGGAAGTGGCGAGAGCTCTCGAGCCAACAGCTCTTCTAGACTCATCAACATAGCTTGCTCGTCAGAGTGCAACGCAAAACGGCGCAGCGGTCGACGGGAAAACATTTGAAACAGTTGAATTTCCACCCGCTGGATGATGTCTGCATGCTGTGGCAAAGCCAAACGCAGCTGATGCCAATGTTGCCCGGTCAGCGAAACAGTTAGCGCCTGCTGTGCCCATCCCTCAAGGCACTCAGCTCCGTCCACGATTAATGGGATCGACACCAGTGCCCGTGGCCAGCCAGCATGCAGGCGATCGCACAACCATTTCAAGGGATCGAGCAACATGACGCCGTCAAAATCGGGCAAGGGGCGATCGCATTCTCGGGCTGGCTTAGATAGCTTCAGTGCAGCCTGCAGAAACGGCAGCAAATCGTGGAGCAATTCGGCCCGGACTTCGGCAGGTGCGCAAATGAGCGTGGGTCCAGGCCACATGAGCGCGGGGAGCAAATAGCTGAGACGATGGTCTCCTCCGGGCGGCACTTGGATGAGGGCGTGGCGCTGCAGGCGCAAACCGCGTGCCACCAACCGCGCCATCGTCAGCTGATGCGGCCAAGGAGATCGAGCCCGTGCCGCAAAGTGCCCGCAAGTCTGCTGGCGCTGCAATTGTCGCAACTGTTGGTGAACCTCAACCTCGATCACGCCACTAACCCAGACATGCAAATCATCAGAAGCATTAGGCAAACAGGTGGTGCGGCCCGGTACTCACACATCCGCTGGGAGGACGATCGCGCCATTCGCTCAGACACGCAATTTTTGAGGAGATCGGATGATAGTTGCATTGCAGCAAACCCGTTTGGATATGAGGCTAGACTGCCGTAACATCCGCCTATTTCAAATAAAATAGCAGGCCGCCGAGCGCGAACCTGCGTCTTTGTCCTCAGTTTACCAAACGCATCCGTTTCGTACTGCAATTTCACCCTTCATAGTCCGCTCCCGCTCCATAGGCTAAGGCCTGCAGCCTTTGCTGCCAGGTATAGCGGCGTGCAGGTGGAAGTGTCTGCACCCAAGCGCTCAGAGCAGGAGTCATGGAGCGGGCAAATTCATACGATCCTAACGCTACATAATGAGACATCCAATTCATCAAAGCAGGGAACCCGAGGCGGGGTACCACCCGGACAACCTCTCCGGGATGGGTCCAAGCAGTACGGAAAAGAGCTTGCGTGAGCGCGGGGAACTGAACGATGTCCTGCAAGAAGGGTCGTAGAACCGGATCTCCGGATTGCTGCATAGAGGTGAAGACTGCACCCAGAAGGCGATTAATACTGTCAGGTGCAATCACTTGCCCCTGACCGACACTCATGGCCTTTTGAAACAGCCACGTGACTGCAAGATTGGGCTGATAAGGCTGTAGTAACGCCAAACTAGCGCAATCGAGGCAGTCAGCACGTAACGCAGCATCAAGCCCTACGTCTAACCGTTCCAAGTGACGCAGCATCGCGCCGAAGCCACCAAAACTAAGAGGAGATTGATTGCCGCTACTATCTCCAATGGCCAGAATGCGATTCCACGTCGGTGCGAGGGGGCTATTCCGATAGCAGGGAAACATGCCGAACAACGCCCGCTGCACCTCCAACGCCCCCAGTTCGACACCTTGATATTCAGGTAGCAAGCGCAGATAGTCGGCAAATAGGTCGGTAAGCGAGAGGCGATCGCGATCCGCATCGAGGTACGTGAATAGGTATGTCGTTCGCCCGTCGCGGGCTGGAAACGCCTCCCAAAAGTATTGACAGTGATTGCGTACAGGAGTCAGCGTGACCAGCAAGTCCCCCGTATCGTTATCGGCAAAGCCCCGAGCACAGGTGCCTACCACTAAACAAATGCCATCCGGTTGCTTGCCACCACGTGCTTGCCGTGCAATGGGGGAAAAGTGACCCATGGCATCTAACAGCAAGCGCGCGCGTAATACCTTGCTTTCCGCTTCGCCCTCAGTCACGATTTCAACCCCATCGGGCCGCACGATCGCCCGTACGAATGGCGCGCGTTCCACCAAATATCCGCCAGCTGCCAAAAATTTAGCTTTGAGCGCGTCGAGCAAGTACGCGGGATCGACGCCAATATTGAGCACGTCACGCACCCAGATATCCTTGCCACCGACAAACTTGACGCGGGCCGGATTGTACTCTGAGACGATTGCCACTTCCAGTTCGGCTGCGGTTAGCAATCCCAACCGCAGAAAGACTTCCAGTTCGCGCCGCGACACATTCCATTCCTGCTCGCGACCGCGCAGAATGCCGCGCTCAATCACAACGACTTTCCAGCCACGCTGCGCCAACGCCGCCCCCATCAAAATGCCTAGCGTCCCGCCCGCGATCGCGACATCCCATTCGGTATTGCCTAATGGAACCTCGTCAACGAACGCGACTGCCGGTACGGGCAACGTGCCCTGTTTCACCTGCGACCACAGTGCGTCAGCTCGCTGCAAGTTATCGAGCGCGCGGCCAGGAACGTCAGCCAAAAAGGATTCCACAGAAACAGTCATTACGCTCGAACTCTACGATGGATAGACGGTCTTCTCTCATCCTAAATTCTCTGTCAGGCTATCCATCATGTCTCCTGCTAGTGCTACCCAGCCAATATTCTCTCCCGCAGAACTAATCGCAATACTCAAAGCTGATTACAGCCAATTTCCCAAACAGCAAACTTACGATATCTACGCTGAGGACGTGCTTTTCGTCGATCCTCTCAATCGCTTTCGTGGTATCAATCGCTACCGTCAAATGATTGGTTGGATGGATCGCTGGTTTCGCGAAGTGCATCTTGATTTGCACGATATTGAGCTCCAAAACAATCTCATTACCACTCGGTGGACGTTACGATGGCGCGCACCTCTGCCGTGGCAACCTGGGATGGCGATTGATGGTTGGAGCGAGCTGGAATTGAATGCTACGGGTAAAATTCAATCCCATACCGACTATTGGCATACGCGCAAATGGGATGTACTCAAACAACTGTTCGACCGTTAGATGCGCACGAGATTGTAGATGTGCACGAGATTTCCCAACAAGCCAAACAATTCGTGATAGCGTAGTGCAGCCCGTAGGTTGACCGCGGAGCAGCTTCTAGACTGTATGCCAGGTTTTTCCCTGATAGGCGCGAGTTTTGCCTTCATTACTCAAATTGGCGAGTGGATGCCAATTCCACTCACGTTGGCGGTCGTACTGCTAGCATTAGCTGGTTTTGTCAGTGAATGGAAACCCGTAGATATTACAGCCCTCAGCATCATGGTGTTGCTGATCGTCTTGGGGTTGGTATCGCCACAGGAAGGGATTTCCGGCTTCAGTAGCTCGGCCACCATTACCGTGATGGCCATGTTCATCCTCAGTTTTGGCATTGCCCGCACGGGAGTGATTATTTCCGTTACGGATTGGCTCATGCGCTGGGGCGGGAAATCATTATTTCGTCAGGTCGTGACCATGGGCCTTATTGTCGGCCCGATTACAGCACTGATTAACAACACCGCCGTTGTCGCCGTCTTCCTACCCACGATTGAAAACTGGTGTAAGAAGCAAGGAATCTCCGCATCTAAGCTGCTGATACCACTCTCTTATTCCACGATTCTGGGTGGCACAATCACGGTCATCGGCACGTCAACGAATATCCTCGCTAGCGGCCTGTCGGAACAACTGGGGTACGGAGCATTTTCTTTATTTCAATTCACCCCTGTCGGCCTGATTACCTTTAGCGTTGGGCTGCTGTATCTGGGTTTGGCGGCTCCATGGCTGTTGCCCAGCCGCAAAGTGCGAGCTGGCGATACGGCTGACGATTCTATGGGCGATCGCTATCAACTTCAGGACTACGTCAGCGAAGTCGTCATTCCCCCTGAATCAAGCTTGGTGGGTCAAACGCTGCGCTCTTCGTCACTCCAACGTCAATTCGATATTGACGTGCTGGAAATCATTCGCCGAGACGAGCACTTTGCTCAACCCATTGCAGACAAGCGCTTACAAACCGGCGATATCATGTTGGTTCGAAGCGGCCGCGAGGAACTGCTCAAAATCAAGCAAGAAAAAGGTATCTATATCCTGCCAGATGTCGAATTTGGGAGCGATCCGTTAGCTGAAGATCTGGAACCGGAGGAAGACGGCATCGCAGAAGTTTTGATCCTGTCCAGCTCCAGCATGTTGGGCTCGACCCTCAAAGAACTGCGATTTCGGCAGCGTTATAACGCGACAGTGCTAGCGATCCGGCGCGGTCAAGAGCTGGTACGCGAGCGTCTCGGTCGGGTGCCGCTCCGATTTGGTGACGTGCTGCTGGTCCAGGGCCCGCGCCAAAGCGTTGTGGGTCTACAAACCAGTCGAGACGTCTTGGTGATTGCTCAACGAGATCTCGAAACCCTGCGCCCAGAGAAAGCGGGAGTGGCGATCGCGATCGGCCTAAGTGTGGTGCTATTAGCAGCGTTTAACATTTTCCCGATTTTGGTGAGCGCCCTCGTCGGCGTCGTAGCCATGGTGGTAACTGGATGCCTGAAGCCAGGGGAACTGTATCAGGCAGTGCGGTGGGACATTATTTTCTTGCTAGCCGGATTGATCCCCCTGGGTATTGCCATGGATAACTCAGGGGCAACGCAATGGTTGTCGAATTTATTAGTAGCTGCAGGAGGAACACTGTCAGGCTATTGGGTGCTGATCTTTTTCTACATAGCTACAGCCATCCTGACGGAAATTCTGTCCAACAATGCCTCAGTCGTACTGATGCTGCCAATCGCGGTTAAGACAGCCGAAACGCTGGGATTCAATCCACTATCTTTCATGTTTGTCGTCACGTTTGCTGCCTCGAACAGCTTTATGACTCCAATTGGCTATCAAACTAACACAATGGTTTACGGTCCAGGCGGTTATCGTTTCCTCGACTTCACTCGTTTCGGTTCGCCACTCACCCTGATCATGACGGTGTTGACTCCCCTGCTGATTTATCATTTTTTCGGCCTTTGAGCGTTACCCGACCTGTTTAAGATCGCAAGCTATGTCTTTCGAACTATACGAACCGATACCTTCGCACTGTTGCAGAATGATGTCGAGGCTAGTTCGTACGGTCGTGACATTCTCAGTCGTGACATTCTCATAAGACTGTGCGACTATTTTAAAATTCAAGCAGCAGACTTGACTTTAGAGCTGTGATCGAGGATTAGCAACTTCATGATGGATAGCAAAATCCTCGATATTAGCGAAGACTTACAAGCTTATAGAGCCAGCTTGGGCGATCTTTTAAATCTGATTTCCCACCTTGCTGCGAAAACCAATAACCCTAAGCTAATCAAGACCGTAGATGGCCTCAGACATAATCTCGACAAGCCGTTCATGTTCGTGGTAGTTGGAGAGGTAAAAGCAGGCAAAAGCAGTTTCATTAATGCCTTACTTGAGACACATGTCTGCGAGGTTGATGTTGGTCCTTGTACCGACACCGTTCAAGCTATTTATTTCTCAAAAGATCCAGTCAAACATAAAATCAGCTCGCATTTTGTCGAAATAGGCAAACCCATTGACATCTTAAGAGAAATATCAATCGTCGATACACCTGGAACCAACTCAGTCATAGAAAACCATCAAATCATCACAGAAGAATTTATCCCCAATAGCGATATCGCTTTTTTTGTGTTGTTTGCCAAGAACCCATATACAGCTAGTACTTGGGACTTCCTCGATTTTGTCAGTTCTGAGTGGTTGAGAAAGATCGTCTTTGTTTTGCAACAATCAGATCTCCTCAAGCTCGACGCCCTTGAGGCCAACATTGCTGCCGTAAAAAAGCTCGCAGAGAATAAAGGTATCGACGAACCGACTGTCTTTGCGACTTCTGCAGAGAAAGAACTTGAGGGCGACATAGAGACCAGTGGATTCAAGCAGGTTCGAGAATATATTAGAAATCTCATCACCACAAAGGAAACCTACAAACTCAAGCTAAAAAATTCGACAAACACTATCAGAATATTTATCAATGAGTTGAATGGTGACATTCAAGCACTGCAAGAACGTCTAGATTTAGATAGAAAAGCGGTTCAGCGTGTCAGGAGTCGATTCGATCGCGGCCGCAAACAATCCCAAAATGAAGTAGAAGTAACGGGCAATCGCATATCAGAGCAATACAGTCGTATTACCGAGCCGATCAAAGAAGAATTTCGTCAAGAGCTCTCATTCTTTTCTGTAGTCCGTAGAACTTTGACTTTTAGCCTCAAGGAAAGACTAGAAGACTTTTCCGAGCGATGCAAGACAAAATTGCGATCCGAGATTGAAGAGATCGCACAAGAGAGAACTTCACACATTCTCGATGGCATCCGTCAATTTGGTGAAGACTTGCGACAAGACCTCAACGGCATCACGACGCGCCAGATTGAATACTCGCGATTTTCAATCAAAGTATTAGAACGTCGACAGGACGTCATTGAAAATATCAAGCAACGGGTAGCAAACTTCCTTGAAGGAGAAGGGCTAGTTCAGTCGCTAAATACCGGTATTGAGGGAGCCGCACTCATCGGTACGGGAGGAGCTTTCGCAACCATTGCAGTGGTCGTCGTGCAAATCATCGAAATTGTAGTCGCGAACTTCGCTCTAGCTGCCTTTGAAGTGGCCTTTGCTGGATTGGGCGTCATAATTTTTGCCGTCAGTTTTACCTGGCGACGACGCACCATCATCCAAAAGTTCGAACGCGCTCTCGATGACGGTCAGAATGAACTTGCCGAGAACGTAACACAGCGACTCGACGAACGCTTGAGCGTCATTTACGACGATCTAGAAAGGGTATGCTCTCCGTTTTACGATGACGTCGAGCAAGAAGAGCAAGAAATCGTTCCTCTTCTAGAGCTATATTCAGAAATTCAAACCAACTCCGACCACATCTTCACAAGAGGCTCGACTCTACTAGATTGAGAAACCCTTGAGATGTTGACAGATTTTCCCGCGCTCAGCCTACCCTCATACGTAGACTCAGAACAACATGGAATTAATAGTTGCATTGTCAGACAATAGCTCATACTCTATTCAGAGTACTTAAGGATACAGTGAAGCTGGTACCACATATCTTCTCCACCTTTAACTTGATTTCAGCAATCGTTCTCACGCACCACAAGCTAACAGTCACAGACCAATATCGCCAACCTCCGAAACAACCTTAAACCAACTTCTGCAGACCTTTTGTCAGACGTTTCAAAGCTATTGAAAACCTCTCGCCAAGATGAGGAAATCTAAATAGCTAGAAAGACTACAATCGCGCAAGGAGTCTCACTATATTCACGTTATCTGTGAAAAATGAGAGAATGCTTTTTCCGCTTGAGGCCAGAGCGATATCTCTTATTTTTATTGCGGTAAAGTTGTGCAACAATCAAGAGTAAAGCTATGCTCTTTCCCGTAACAGCGATTGCAAGAATTGGCATGACATATTTTCCAAAAAGAGGAACGGCGAAGAATCATTTAACAGCTATGATGAGATTACCCGTAGCTTCAATATTAATTTCCAGTGAACATAATGAATTTCGGCGCTCTCTCAGACTTCACCTAAGTAGAAACACGTATCAAACAGCCGCTCTGTTTCATCCCTGGTAGAAGGACTTCTGAGGCTGATTGAGGAACTTTTTCTTTCAATTAACGTTATTGCCTTGGAGAGAACGTGGCTGAGACTGATTCGCAGATTGTTTATTGTGGGAAGCGCGCTCTGATTAGGCTGAGCATTTTATATTGTCATTCCAATTAAAGATAGGATGTCTGGCTCGCCTTCAGGTTCACTATCAGGATTTACGCAAGAACCACAAGACCTCTTGCATGAATAGCAAAGCCGGTCAGACCCGAGCAGAATGGAGTCTCGCCCTTCTGAGTCTGACCGATGAACTACTCTCGCCTCCAAACGCTCTCCCCCA
>JBCBVC010000046.1:0-26815 GCA_039817845.1 Cyanobacteria bacterium J06642_2 | reverse complement strand
TGCAACATTGCGGCCTCCTCTGCCTGCCGTCAGCCCCACTAACTTTGCAGAACTAAAGGCTCAATTGCAGGAAGCCGTAACAAGCGATCGCCTCTTACCTCTCGTCGCTCGCCGCCAACAAAGAGTGATGCTGTTGCCTACCACTGCGGATCTCAAGCCCGGCGATCGCCTGTATTGCTTGGAACGCGAGTGGAGCGCCGCCGCCATTTGCTATCGCCCCATAGCGCCCACTCCGGCTGCTGTGCCAGAAGCTACCGACATGCCCCCCCCTCTATCGGTACCTGCACCTGCTAGCTAGCACGGGAATTTCCTACCCGTTCACCTTTCATTCAGGCATCTACCACTTACTCATTTCTAAAACCGCCGTGCTACTTGTCATCGATAATTACGACAGCTTCACTTACAACCTCGTGCAATATTTGGGCGAGCTAGGTGCAAACCTACAGGTCTCCCGCAATGACGAGATTGACATCAATGCCGTCCGCCACCTCAAACCAACGGGAATTGTCATTTCTCCAGGTCCTGGTCGTCCGGAAGACGCTGGTATCTCGCTCGAACTGATCCGCACGTTCGGTTCTGAGTTACCTATCTTGGGGGTGTGCCTGGGCCATCAATGCATTGGCCAAGCGTATGGAGGGACTATCTCGTTAGCGCCCCAGTTGATGCACGGCAAAACTTCGACAGTCTTCCACGCAGATGCAGGCATTTTTGTAGGCGTCGACAACCCGCTGACGGCGACCCGCTATCATAGTCTAGTGGTCGATCGCGCCAGCTGTCCTAAAGTCTTAGAAGTCACGGCCTGGTCCGATGACGGTACGATTATGGGC
Organism: Cyanobacteria bacterium J06642_2; assembly: GCA_039817845.1. Lineage (GTDB taxonomy): Bacteria > Cyanobacteriota > Cyanobacteriia > Thermostichales > PCC-7336 > JBCBTL01. The sequence continues at coordinate 25,988 of JBCBVC010000046.1, read as the reverse complement.
CTGCAACATCGCACCTACACTCACGTTCAAGGCTTACAGTTCCATCCAGAGAGCATTCTCACTCCTGCTGGCAAAGCGCTCTTGCAAAACTTCCTACAAGTCACGGCAGCGGTTACGGTTTAATCGAAACTACCCATAGAACTGTGGTAGTCAGCATCAATAGCTAATAGAACAGCTTGTAGTAGCGCCAGTAGGTGAGATGATTCGGCATAGCAGCAGAAAGAGCGACACTATCCACTGATAGTTGACTCGACGGACTGGGCTAGCTCGACATCAGCCTCAGCCTCTGGCATGTAAAAGTGAGCGTCCCGCCCTGCATCTTTGGCAACGTAGAGAGCTTTATCGGCGATCGCGATCAGCTCCATAGGTGAGGTATCGAAGGTGGGAATCATACAGCTCACACCCATGCTCAGAGTGACGTGAGGACTAGCACTGGATTGCGCGTGAACGATCTCTAAATGCTTGACTTCCATGCGCAGCAATTTGGCCACGTGTACGGCACCTTCAGCGGTCGTATTAGGCAGGACGACAGCAAACTCCTCACCGCCGTAGCGAGCGACAAGATCGGCCGGTCGCTTGACTGCTCCTTCTAGGGCTTGAGCAACAGCTTGCAAGCAAGCATCCCCGGATTGGTGACCGTAGTAATCGTTGTAGCGTTTGAAATAGTCGATATCGCACAGGATTAACGATAGCGGCTGGCGATCGCGTGCTAATCGTCGCCATTCGCGCTCTAAGTAATCATCAAACCGACGTCGATTGGCAACTTGAGTCAAGCCATCCAAATTCGCAATCCGCTCCAGCTCGCGGTTGGCAGCCAACAGGGCAATTTTCTGTTCCTGTACCTTTTGCTGTAAATAGCGCAGCTTGAGGTGAACTCGGACGCGAGCTAACACTTCTTCTTGCTGAAAGGGCTTGGTAATGTAGTCTACTGCCCCTAAAGACAAGCCTCTTACTTTATTCTCAATACTGGCACTGGCCGTGATGAAAATTACTGGAATCTCGCGAGTGGCCGGATTGGCCTTGAGCTGCGTACAAGTCTCAAAACCGTCCATACCTGGCATTTGGATATCGAGCAAAATCAACTCGGGCAAGTCTTCTATCGATTGTTCGACAGCGCTTTCACCATCCATAGCCACGCGGACGCGAAATCCCGCATCTTTGAGAGCGTGGGACAGTACGGATAGATTCGTTGGATTGTCATCGACAATCAGAATAAATCCCTTACTCTGAATATTCGAGAGTTGCAAATCCATCATCACTGAAACCACCACTGGATTAGTTCTTACTAGCGTGAAGCCTAAACTCAGCAGCATCTAAGTACTGCTCGAGCTTACCCTTCAACGGTTTAAGCTGAAAGCCATCTGCCAACTGAGCTAATTCTCGAGCAAAAGGCACGTACTTGACATCGTGCTCTTCGAGCTGCCCCAAAGCTGCATTTAAACCATCTAAATCGCCTTTCTTAGCCAAGTTGTGCAGCATTGTCAAATCTTCAATGGAAGGTGCAACGACCTCTCCACCTGTCGTCAGCGCTTTGGTTGCGGAACCATTGGTCTCGGAGGTGCGCTCGCTCTTAGCCTCTTCACCAGCATTACGGTCAGGATCCTCGTAAATCCAACGCAAATTGAGTCGATTTCGCAAAATTTCCAGTAACAGTTCTGCTTGCACGGGTTTGGGCAAAAATTCGTCAGCTCCAGCCGACAAACTTTCAAACTGATCGTCCTCAAGTACGCTTGCCGAGCATGCGATAAAGACAACGGATTTACCCTCAGGAATGAGTCGGAGATTGCGAATGAGCTCAAACCCGTCCATCACTGGCATGACCAAGTCCGAAAGGATCAAATCTGGTTTCCAGGTGGCCAATTTTGCCAAAGCCTCTTTGCCGTTGACAGCTTCCTCAATTTCGAAGCCTAAGGGCTGCAGCATGGCCAGAATCACCGAACGATTCTCCCAGCGATCGTCTACCACTAGAATTTTTTGGCGCTTGCCTGCATAACCGATGATGGTTCCTTGCCGATCCACTCGCAAAGCTTGCGGCCATTCCGGCACAACCGGGAGTTCCAGGTCAAACCAGAAAATACTGCCCTTGCTCAGCTGGCTGGTCACTTGGATGCGCGAATTCATCAGTGCGAGGATTTTTTTGCTAATCGCAAGTCCCAGTCCCGTACCTTCTTCTTGGTGTTGACGCGTACCGGCTTGCTCGAACGGCATGAAGATTTTTTCTAACTTATCCGGGGCAATACCGACGCCAGTATCTTCAATGTGAAAGCGAAGGGTCGCCGTGGGAGAGACTGACATCGATCCTTCTGCAAAACCGTTACTCGGTGAGGTCGAACCGTGGCCGATCGCTTCAACGCGGAAGGTGACTCCACCACGATCAGTAAATTTCACCGCATTGCCAAGCAGATTAATCAAAACTTGGCGCAAGCGTTTCTCATCAGTACGCACGCCATTTGGCAGATTTTGATCGGACTTGTAAACAAAAGCGATTTTCTTTTGTTCCGCACGCACGCTGCAAATCTCAGTCACGCCCTGAAGAAAAGATGGCAGATGAATATCGCTGGGCTGCAGCTTCATCTTGCGCGCTTCAATCTTTGACAGGTCGAGAATGTCATTAATCAGCGTTAGCAAGTGCGAGCCGCATTGTCGAATGACACCCACCCCCTTGCGTTCTTTCTCGCTGATGCTCTTGGACGTTTGCAGAATTTGTGCGTACCCCAAGATACCGTTGAGCGGTGTGCGTACTTCGTGGCTCATATTGGCCAAAAACTCGCTTTTGGCCCGGTTCGCACTATCTGCCGCCTCTTTCGCTTCTTTCAGTTCGAGCGTCCGTTCTTCAACCCTTAATTCCAGTTCTTCATTGGTATCGGCCAGCGCACTGAAGGAATCGCGCAGCTGATGCGCCATCGTGTTAAACGAAGAAGCTAGACGGCCTAACTCATTGGAACGCGACTCGTCCATCTCGATATCGAGATTCCCACCTGCAATCCGAGCCGTTGCCTCGGCAAACTTCCCTAGAGGCCTCGTGATATCCTCACGTAATGCCCAAGTCAGCACCAAAATATCGATAATTAGGGCTACCATGCCGAGCACGAGTACGACTACTGCGGCCTCTCGCGCTTGCTGCTCCAGAATAGACTTAGGGAATACGGTGACGAAATACCAATCCGGTCCCGGCAACTGAGTAACAGCTAGATACTCGCTATCTTGAGAGTTGTCAAGAACTTGTGGAAAAGACTCGTTGCGGCCGGTTGTCACCAGCTCGTAAATATCTTTGAGATGCTCGTCATTGAACGAAAGCAGGTCGAAGGCACCTTCCCCTTCTACGATCTCGTTCATGAGGTCAGGGTGAGCAATGAGCGTGCCATCGTCGCTGAAAATAATGTTGTAAGTTCCGTCCAAAGCATCGTTCACCGTACGCTCGATCAATTCGTTGAGCGGTACGTCTTGACCGGCTGTAGCAATATGGCGATCGTCTTTGTAGACAGGCGTTACTGCCGACACCATCCATAGATTGGCAACAGGATCTCGGTACAGCGAAGTCCATACCGTTTTGCGCTCGGGATTGTGAGTGGGGTCAGAAATATAAAAATATTCTTCTCCGGGCTCGTAAAAATCAGGTGTTGCAATTTTTCCCCAATTAAAGGCAGGCCAAAAACCCACCGTGAAATTTTCAGGAGCAATTAAGTAAAGATTAGGGAATCGATTCATCCAACCGGGACCGTATTTGTTGCCCAGGTTATAAAATGCTAAGGCTCGACGCTGAATTTCAGGAGAGATATTAACTTCATCATCCATCCACACAATGGGGTATTGAGTCTCATCCATGTACTCCGAGCGATTGCGATGAGTCCCGTCTGGATATTCAATGAGGATACGCTCGAAGTCTTCGACTACTTCAGTATTACTGGGCTTGCTGTACTCTGCCAGAAAATCATCTCGAATTAAATCAAGATTGTCTTCAGCTAAGCCCAGAATTGCCTGTTCGCGATGACCGCGCTCGGCCACGTATTTTGACAGGCTTGCTTTAGTCGCCTCCGCCAGTAGCGAACGGATATACCAATAGCTCGCTCCCGTTGAAGCCACCACGACAACCGCTACGCCGAGGGAAATTTTGACCAGCGCTTGGCGAGCGAGCGAACCTGATTTTCGATCCTTGAGAAACATGAGATGGCTCCAACGGGATACTAGGGAAACGCCTCAAATCGAGGGCACGCTTTCCGATTTAGCAGGTGATGTAGGACATCTAGCAAGCATCAAGTTGCAAAGGACATTTCAACTATCTTGGACTTGGAGCGGATGGAGTAAAGCTCTCCGTCCTGATTGATATGCCAGCGCACTTAAAGCAATCAGTGTTAATGCCATACGTAGGTTACCCAATGGAAATCTGAGGTTTTCACGGTTGTCGAGACCCGAAAGCGATCGTGTGTCTGATTTTTGAACACCTCACCGCCAAATATCGCCAGCATTCCCTAGTCTTGCCCCTTCTCAATCAGCGTTAACCTGCACGAACGACTTCGCGCTCTTGGCTGGCTGGCGTGAGAAAACCACTCTCGACAAAATACGCCAAAAAGGTGGCAAACAGAGCCTCGTCAATCGGAGGACAGACCATATCAGAACTGGCCAACCCGCGTTCGGCATTCTGACAATCGTATGAGGGTGCCACGCTTTCCACGTGCATTTGCTGCATCGTGAAACCGCGCTCGGTCGAAACGATTTCAGTGAAGAATGACAGCATCGAGGCTAAAGCGTTATCATCCGATTGCTTGACCGCCGCCACTAAATTGGACCGCCATTGTGCGAACGGAACGCATTCGAGCGCATAACCACGATCGCGCAACCAATTGAAGATTTGGTGCATGTGGACGTGATGCGGCGTTGCGATGTGATAAGACTGCCCCAACGATGCCGACTGCCGCGATAAATCAACGATGGCGCGACTAACCCAATCGACAGGAGTCAGATGCCACGAGATGTCTAGATTGGGCCATTGTCCCAGCTGAATGCAGCCTTTAATCATGCGGCAAATATAGTCATCCGTATTCCAGTGACCGCTGTTGCGATGGCCCACCACCTCTGCCGGACGGTAGATCGCTACCGGTAGACCGCGATCTCGAGCACTACTGACCAACTTTTCGGCCACCCACTTGCTCTGAGCGTATCCCGATAGCAACCCTTCGCTGTAGCGTAGAGGCTCGTCTTCGAAGATCGTACGGCCGTCATAATATCCAAGCGCGTCGAATACCGACAGGGTGGAGATGTGATGAATCGGCTTCACCTTGATGCGAGCAGCCAAGCGCAAGACCGATTCTGTACCACCCACATTAGTCGATTTTAGGGCGGAGTATGGATAGGAGAAGTTAACCAGCGCGCCGTTGTGATAGATGACATCCACGGCCTGTGCCAGCTCGTCAAACTCTTGGGCATTCAGTCCGAACTGCGGTTGTGACAGGTCGCCTGGAACAGCAATGATGCGACGCTCGTAGTGATCTTGCCACATCTCCCGCTCGCTCAGCTTATCTCGCAGCCGCTGTATCCCTGCGTCTGGCTCGGTCGCTCGCACCAAGCAGTACACGACTGCAGAGGTTTGTTCGAGGAGGTCGTGCAGCAAATACAGCCCCAGAAATCCAGTTGCTCCCGTCAAGAAAATTGAGTCGGGGCTAGCTTCATATTCCGGCTGGATACCTGCATCGAGTATGGCTTCTGCTTCGAAATTCGTACCGGATTGGGTGGTGATTGCGTCGCTGCCCCGTTGCCGCAGCGTGTCGATAGCAGCCGCAAGAGAGGCCACCGTTGGCGACTCCATCAGCGCTCGCGCCGGCAGCTCGACAGCAAAAGTTTCTTGGATGCGGAAGATCAGCTGCGTCACGAGGAGTGAATGACCGCCGAGTTCGAAGAAATTATCTTGCAATTCCACTTCTACACCGAGCAATTCCGACCACAGCCGGACCAAAATCTCTTCGGTCAGCGTCCGAGGTGCGTCGAAACTGGCCGAGGTATCGACCGCTGCGCGATCTGGATCGGGCAAATGGCGACGATTGACCTTACCGTTGGGCGTAACGGGCAAAGCATTCATCAGAACGAAGCGAGCTGGAACCATATAATCGGGCAGCGTTTGCTTCAGATAGTTACGCAGGTTGCGCGTGATGGTGCGCTGCAACGCTTTCAGGAATCCTTGTGTCTCGAGCAAGCGATCGATACTTTGGTGAACGATGGCACGCTCGTGGGGGGCAAGCAAGAAGCGAATCCCTACGCGATCCTGACGAACCCAAGCAATTTCGCAGTCGAAGCTGCGCTCTTCCCGATCGCCTGGCAGCAGCAAGCGTAACTTCAGGCGATCGCTAGCCATCAGTCCCGGTGCCACTCCCGTCAAGCTCGCCCCAGTCGCCGACAGGTCCTCGGTGCTGGCCGTCAGTTTGCGACCGTCAACTTCCAGAGAACATTTGCTTTGAAAAGGCAGGCGATCGGGTACGAGGTTTGATACTACATAGGCCACCAAACCTTTATTCCGGTTGCGATCGGCCCGAGCAATGACCACAGCATCCTTAACGTCAGGGTGAGCCGCGATCGCGGCTTCTACCTCACCTAGCTCGATGCGGAAGCCACGAATCTTAACCTGCGAATCCATCCGACCCAGGAATTCGAGGTTCCCGTCGCGCAAATAACGCACTAGATCGCCAGTTTTATAGAGGCGGTCGTGCAGGTTAGCACTAAAAGGATCGGAAATGAAACGCTCGGCAGTAATGTCTGGACGGTTGAGGTAGCCGCGAGCAATGCCTGCACCACCAACATAGAGTTCGCCAGGTACGCCAATCGGAGTGGGATTGTGATTAGCATCCAAGACGTAGGTACGTACGTTACCCAACGGTTGGCCGATGGGAATGCTCTGCCAGCGCATTTCCGATTCGGACTCGCTGACGCGCCCACTAGTAGCCATCGCGTCGGCACAAACGGATGGTGCTGGCACTTCGTAAGCCGTTGCCACCACCGTGGCTTCCGTGGGGCCGTAAGTGTTGAACAACTTGACGCGATCCCCTACCACCTCGTGCCACATGGCAACACGCTCGGGGCTGGCCTCTTCGCCGCCAATGATGACCGAGCACAGCGTATCCGGCAGAGCCAATTCTGGATTGGCAGCCAGCTCGAATGTCAATTGGTGCCAGTAGGCTGTGGGCAAATCGAGCACTGTCAGCCTGTATTCGCGACTCTTTTCTAGGAATGTCGGTACGGACATGAGCATGTCTTCTGTCCGAATCACCAATGTCCCGCCACTAGCCAAACAGGGATAGATTTCCTCAATCGCGGCATCAAAGCTGAAGGAAGCAAATTGCAGCACGCGATCGCGATCGCCAATGCCATACCGATCGATCGCGGCCTGCGTGAAGTTGGTCAGAGAACGATGCTCGATCGTGACGCCTTTAGGCTTGCCCGTCGAGCCCGACGTGTAAATCAAATAGGCTAAATGCTCGGGTTTTGTGACACAGGCAGGGTTGCTCTCTTCGTAGCGGGCAATATCGCCCCAATCTGCATCTAAGCAAACGACCTGCGCTGATGATAAAGGTAAGTTCTCAACTAACGGTGCCTGTGTCACCAGCACGGGAATCTGAGAATCTTCCAGCATGTACGCCAAGCGTTCCTTCGGATACGCGGGGTCCAGAGGCATGTAGGCACCGCCTGCCTTAAAGATGCCCATGACGCCAATGGCCATCTCTAACGAGCGCTCGACGCAGATTCCCACCAGCACATCCGGGCCAACGCCCAGCTGTTGCAGGTGTCGGGCCAGTTGGTTGGCTCGGCGATTGAGCTCGCCATACGTCAGGTGAGTCGGGCCAAATTCAATTGCAACTGCCTCGGGCATTTGAGCCGCACGCTCAGCAAACCACTGGTGAATGCACCAATCACGAGGATAGTTTGCCGCAGTCGCATTCCACTCCTCCAACAGCAACCGTCGTTCGGCATCGTCTAACAGCTTGAGCTCGTCGATTGCCGTATCCGGGACATCTAGAGCGTGCTCGAGCAGGTTATGAAAATGGGTGAAGGAGCGATCGATGGTTTCCGCATCAAAAAGTTCGGCATTATAAACCCAGTCCACGCACAGCCGATCTGCTACTTGCACCACACGCACGTCCCAATCGTAGGCTGTCGTACAGGTATATCCGTTGACGGAATAGGGTGTACCCACGAGCAGCGTATCCGGCCGAGAAAGCGGTTGCACTTCGCCAAGCCAGCTAAAGCAAACTTGCGAGAGTAAGGTTCTGCCAGGCTCTTGTTGAGGCTGCATCTGAGCCGCCAAGACCTCAAGAGGGTAATCTCGATGTTGCCAAACATCACTTAATGTTTGGCTGAAACGCTCTAACAATACCCGGAACGTTGGCGCATTGGAGGCATCTCCCCGCACGATAGTCGTATTGCTGAGATTGCCTATTAGTGAGGCAAATTCAGCCTGGGTGCGACCGGATACTACTGTACCGATCGGGATATCCGTCTGCCGAGTGTAACGATAAAGCTGAGCCGCAAACGCAGCGAGCAAAACGGCTCGTGTGGACGTACCTGATTCAGCGGCTAATTGCTGTACTCGTGCCATCGTCTCTGCCGCGATATGCCACGTTCGCAAAGCGCCGATACGAGACTGGTGAGGCGATCTCGGTCGATCGGTCGGCAAATCAATGGCGGGTAAATCGCCGCCCAAGTAGTCTTGCCAAAAGGCTGCTAGCTGCTGGCCGCGCCCCTCTTCCAGCAGACGTGTTTGCCAAGTCACGAAATCAGCATAGGGCAGGCTGGAAGCGAGCACAGTCGTGTCGCGGCCACTCTCCGAGATAGTCTGGTAAACCGCTTGAAGTTCTTCCCAAATCACCTGTGCCGATTCGCGATCGAACGCAATTGGATGCCCTGCCCACAGGAGTAAGCGTTTGGTGTCGGATTCAAACAGACCTAACCGACAAAGAGTACCGCGAGCCAGCTCGAAGGGTCGATTCGCAAACTCGATGGCCGTCGCTTGCAGGTCGGCCGCCGAATACCCGCGAGCATCGACAATCTCAAACGGTACGGAAGCGCGCTCGCCAATCTCTTGAACGGGCTTGCCATCACGCACGACAAAAGTTGTTCGGAAGATCGCGTGTCGAGCTAAGACAGTTTGCCAAGCACGGTTAAAGATCGATTGGTTGAAGGCGGATGCATCAGCCGACGTGCTCAGTAAAACGCTGAAGACTACAGGCTCAACCCCAGCATCAGGAAAGACTTGCGCCTGAGACCATATCCCTTGCTGAACCGCAGATAACGGATAAGCCAACTTCTCGAATACGCTGGTGCCGTCCCCTAGCATGATTTGTGGACTAAGCGGTAGCGGGTAAGGCTTGGAAATCCCGTATCCCTGAGCATAATCAATGCCGAGAGACCGCAATTCCTCGAGAATTTCATCATTCTCGACAAACTCCGCAATCGTCTGCAAGCCCATGACATGGCCGATGCGATTAATCGCTTCGACAATCTCGCGGGCGACGCGACTATGCAAAATGTCCTTAATGAAAATACCGTCAATCTTCAAGTAGTCGACGGGCAAATGCTTGAGGTAGCCAAATGAAGACATACCGCTACCAAAATCATCCAGCGCAAAGCTACAGCCCAAAGACTTAATTTGCTCGATCAGTTGAGCAGCTTTAGTCAGGTTTGCGATCGCCAACGTCTCGGTAATTTCAAAGCAGATAATTTGGGGCGGAACTCGGTGGAGTCGAAATTGTTCCTCAACAAAATCAATAAATCCATCGTCATTCAAGCTATTGCCTGATAAGTTGATTGTACAAATAAAATTCCCTGTATTGACGAGTAATATGGACTCCTCTGTTTCCCAATCATGTTGACTGAGATGTGCGAATAAAGTCGAGATCACCCAACGGTCGATCGTTTGCATTAAGCCATAGCTTTCGGCCGCTGGGATGAACTTAATGGGAGGAACGAGCTTACCGTTTTCGTCTTCCAAACGAATCAAGATCTCGTAATGCTTGTGATAGATAGGACCACCCGAACGAGCCGACGGTGTCACGGAAACAATGGGCTGACAGTACAGTTGGAAGCGATTTTCTTCGAGCGCGCGCGGGATGCGCACCACCCACTGCATTTCGCCCCGCTGAGCCGCCAAGTCGAGATCGTCAGGCTGATAAACGTGAATGCGATTTCGCCCTTTGCTCTTAGCTACGTGACACGCAGCGTCAGCAGCACTTAAAGCACTCGAAACGCTTTCATTTTTGCCATTTAGTAAAACAACACCAATGCTGATGCTTGTATTAAAAGTTTTGCCTTGCCAAACAAAGCGAAAGTCCTGTACGGCCTGACACAGAGAATGCACGACCTCCATGGCTCGCTCTAGATTGCACTGATAGAGCAATAGTCCGAATTCATCGCCGCCAATCCGAGCCAAAATATCTGTGCGGCGAACGCGCTCTTGCAAAGTAGAACTGACTTGCCGCAGCAGCTCGTCACCGGCAACGTGACTGCAGGCATCATTAATGATTTTGAATTGATCGAGGTCGAGGTAGCACAAAATATGTTGGCGATCGCGGGCTCCTGCTCCCACGACAGCTTCTTCCAGATATTGCTCGAACGCTCGACGATTGAATAATCCCGTCAAAACGTCGTGATTAGCCTGCCACGATAGCTCGCGAGCCAAATTGCGGGACTCGCTCACGTCGCGAAACACCAACACGGCACCAATGGCCGTACCGTTATGGTCGTATAGAGGTGCAGCCGCGTGCTCAATCGCGAAGCGGTGGCGATCGCGAGCCAGCAATAACACTGGCGTCGAGCTTTCCACCCGAGTCCCTTCCATCAGAGCTTGTTCAGCTGGGTTGGGCGTATCCTCAAACGTGATTTCGTCAACAATGCGATAGACCGAACTGAGTGGTTTGCCGCAAGCATCCGCACTCGGCCAGCCAGCCAACTGCTCGGCCGCCGTGTTGAGCAGTTGCACGCAACCCGCCACGTCAACCACAATGACTGCGTCATTCACCAATTCCAGCGTGACTCGCGATAATGCGCTGGCCTGCTCCACCAAATCAAGCGTGACAGTTTCTAAACTCTCAGCTGCAGCACCATCGGTCTGTATACCACTCGCATTGCGTTGATAGGAATCGAGCCAGGTATCAGCAGAACGGCTGGAAAAATCGATCTCGGACATAGCAGTGTTTTACTGATTAGATGGTTGTAACCGCGATCGCGCGTCACCCGCCGTACGGGTACGAAATGACTTACTTCGCAAGTAGCCAGAATGCACGCACGCTCATCCTCTCATCTCAATCGCTCCAGGTAATGGAGCGGCTGCGGAAGCAATAAGTTCGTGCCGATTCGACCCAAACTATGCGTGTCATTTGTGCGATCGCTAGCGCAATTCCGAAGAATTGCAAAAGCGCGGAGCGTCGCCTCATGGCTCGACAACTGCAGGACAGGACCCAACCTGTTTTCAGCACATTGAGCCACATTTTGTCCATCAGTAACTTACCCCAAGCCGCAGCTAGCGATATCACGAGCAGCTCGCAATCGTCTACGTATTTTTACTTGAGCACACTGCTCACCCTCCTACCTACTCACTTGCAGGCATTCACGCATCCGTCGTATCGCCGCTCGTTTAGGCTAGGCTCTAGATGCATGTCATTTACAGTAGCATCGACAAGAGAAACTCAGATAAGCGATGGCATGCCTGATGGTTCGGATAACTTGCACCGTCAGGACTTCCCAGAATTTGCGGCGTTCGACCGAGTAAGATTACTTAGCTTCGCGTTTGCGCCCTGCTAGCCACAGCAAGCGCTGTTTCACCCAGCTCCCAGTCTTCCAGAACCAGAGAAAGCCGCGCTCTTTCTTAAATTTCTTCTCCCAGATTTTGCGCTGAATCGGAAACATGTCGATCTCGACGTCGTCAGTTAAGACGCTAGAGAAAAGTTCGTCCCAGTTTTCGCCATATGTCTTGACAAAATAGCTAGAGGCAAAATCACGAGAGCGTCGTAAATATTCGTGACGGGAAATTTTGACCACCTTGCCATAGGTACTCGTGCCCCGATGTTTGAGCGTAGCCACATCGGAATAGGCGAGGAACCAGCCTGCTTTGTAAAGTTTGTAAGCCAGCTCAGTACTCGCACCTTGCGAATATCGAAACTTGCGACTACAATACCCCACTTCATCAATCGCTTTGGCACTCATCAACCAAGCTAGGCCGTGTACCGTAGAAGCCTTGTGCCACTTACGAACCGGCTTGGGATGGCAACCTTCATAATCGTCAGCATCTGGCTCGCCAGGTCCGATTGCGGCCATGCGCGGATTCTCTTCCATCACCTCAAGCAATTCGCTTAGGACATCTTCGCCTTCGGGAAAAATAATGTCGTTGACAACAAACCAGAAATAATCAAACGCGCCGTGTTTTTTGGCGTGCTTTTGAGCGATATCGAGCCCGCGATTAAACCCGTAATAACGGCCTCGATAAGACGGATCGCGAAACCAGTGCGTGGCATATTTGCTACGGCCTTGACGACGGCTGCCGCATTCAACCACAAACAGCTCGGTGTCGAGTTCAGGTCCCATCTCGCGGACTTGCTCGACGACACTATCGGTCATCTCGGGTTGGTCGCGATTGATCGCGATAATGGCGATGCGCCGAGGACGAGATTCGGACGGGGTGAGCCCCTCAGGTGCGTCGGGCTTCTCGGGCATAACAGAACTCTCAGACATAGCGGGCCTCCACGCGATCGCTCAGGTGAATGAGGGGATAGTACAAGGGATCTTCCAACCGAAGGTGGGGATAGGTGGCGGGGTCATAGCCAGTTTGTCGGTTTCCAGCAGATTCGCGAGCAACTGGCGCGCTTGCTGTGGCTCGAGCTGAATGTAATTCCAGGCCGCATTCGAGTTGACGGCGAGCTGCCTGCAAGATGTCTATCACATAATCAGTCTGCGGTTGACGCGCGTCGATTTCGAGCACCTTGCGACCCAACCCATTCGCGCGCATGTGAGCTGCCGTCGTGGCGGAATCATCGATCAACAGATCGTAATCACCCACATCGAGAATTTGCCTCAGAGCCCAAGGGGTTTTCATTGCCAGCGATAGCGGTCGGCAAGCGTGGACAGCCAGACTCAGGGTATCGAGTTCGGAACGAGCCGAGTAGCACTCGGGCTGGAGATACAGATCTGACGATACGCGTAGCAAATCTTCCGCTGCTGCCACCAGCAGGCGATCGCCCTCGACAAATAGCTCTCGCAGTTGTGGCAAGCGCACTAGCAAAAATTCCACCCGCGCTCGGGCCGAGGCAGTGACCAATGCCAGACGCACACCCGCTGCCTTTAAACCGCGTAGCGCCGCCACTAATCCCGGTCTAATCTGCACGAACACTTGTGGATTGCGTAGAAAAGGGTAACGTTGCGGCGAATACTGAAAGCGTTGCGGCAGCCGCCAACCATATTTCAGAACTCGCCACGGCGATCGCCGCATGCGATGGTACTGAATTGAATCCGCTGGAGGCATCGCGCAATCCGGTAGAGGAACCCAATCCTCTCCACAGGTGTAGGAGACATTCAACAATGTATCGTCGAGGTCGAACGCCAACATGACGCCAGCCGGAAACGAGCGCCCCAAGGCTTCAGCTGTGGCATCAAATTCACTCTCCGCAGGCATGGAGATAGGCGTGCGCTCGAGTAAGTCAGGTGTGGGCAGGTCAACTCGCGAGCGTCGTAGGGTTTGCAACAACGCGGCAACGCGCTCTTCAACATCGAGCCTGACTTCAGACTCCTTCCCACCTTTAACTTCACTTGCCAGTATCTCTGAGGACATTGCCATGTATGCTGTTACACCGATATCCTAATATGGAGCGCATACAATTGTAATGTGCTCTCCAACACGTCAGTCCAGTTTGGTGCGTTCCGCGATCGCGTGCGGGCAGCTGCTGAGTCTGCTTGCAGTAAGCTTCTTATATCTGGCACTCGCGTACTTTCTATGAATGTATTAGTAACCGGCGGCGCGGGCTACATTGGTAGCCACGCATGTAAAGCCCTGGCACAGGCAGGTTTCACTCCCATTACCTACGACAACTTTGCCTACGGTCACCCTTGGGCCGTTAAGTGGGGACCTTTAGAAGAAGGAGATATTGCTGACCGCGACCAGCTGGATCGCGTTTTAGATACCTACGCACCCATAGCCGTCATGCATTTTGCTGCTTTTGCCTACGTAGGTGAATCGGTTGAGAATCCGGGTAAATATTATCGCAATAACGTGGCCGGTACGCTGACGTTGTTAGAGGCTATGCGCGATTGCAGCATACCTCATCTGGTCTTTTCCAGCACTTGCGCCACCTACGGTGTCCCAAATATCATTCCCATCCCCGAGACCCACCCCCAAAAGCCCATCAACCCATATGGCACGACTAAACTCATGGTGGAGTCGATGTTGCGGGATTTTGATAAAGCCCACGGCTCTACCTCGATTTGCTTGCGTTATTTCAATGCCGCTGGGGCCGACCCCGATGGCGAGACAGGCGAGGCTCACTCCCCCGAGACCCACCTCATCCCATTGGTGCTCGATGCGGCCTTGGGCAAGCGATCGCACATCACCATTTTTGGGGACGACTACAATACCCCAGATGGCACCTGCATCCGCGATTACATTCACGTTACCGATCTCGCCTCTGCCCACGTCCTCGCGCTACAGAAGCTTTTAGAGGGCAACTCCAGCACGGCTTATAATCTCGGCAATGGTCAGGGATTTTCGGTCAAGCAAGTCATTGACGTGGCCCGAACTGTTTGCGATCGCTCCATTCCCGTCAAAATGGGCCAGCGCCGTCCTGGCGATCCTCCACGCCTTATTGGCGATGCCAGTCGAGCAAAGACCGAACTCGGTTGGCAGCCAGCCTACGCAGATCTAGAGACCATCGTGCGCACTGCTTGGCAGTGGTTACTTTTGCACTCAGAATCCCTTACCTACGGGTAATTAAAATGCGCTATTTGAGTTCATTAGAGTTATCAACTACTATAAGTAGCTAAGTAGAAAACGTATGGTTTATATCAATTTGATACACAAGCTAATAAAGCCGTTTGGTGTCTTGTCGAACGGCAGTAGCGACTGATATCACTACAATGTGCAGCCAGGGAAACGATTTGAGACGGAAGGCATTGCATGAGTAAAGTAGCTCTCATCTCAGGGATAACAGGGCAAGATGGCGCTTATATAGCAGATTTCTTGCTGAACAAGGGATATGAAGTCCACGGCATCAAACGCCGCACGTCGCTCTTTAACACCGAGCGTATCGATCACCTTTATCAAGATCCTCATACCCCCAACCGTCGTTTTTTCCTCCACTACGGCGATCTCACCGATTCAACTAACTTGATCCGCATCGTTCAACAGGTGCAGCCGGACGAAATTTATAATTTAGCGGCTCAAAGCCACGTGGCCGTGTCGTTTGAAACGCCTGAATATACCGCTAATGCCGACGCGCTCGGCACATTACGTTTGTTAGAAGCCATTCGCATCCTCAATCTGGAACGCAAAACCCGGTTTTATCAGGCATCTACATCCGAACTCTATGGCCTGGTACAAGAAGTCCCCCAGACAGAAACCACGCCATTTTATCCGCGATCGCCTTACGCTGTTGCCAAGCTCTATGCCTACTGGATTACAGTCAACTATCGCGAAGCTTACGGCATCTATGGCTGCAACGGCATCTTGTTCAACCACGAGTCGCCATTACGAGGTGAAACGTTCGTGACGCGCAAAATTACTCGCGCGATCGCTCGCATCAAAGTAGGCCTGCAAAACTGTTTGTATCTTGGAAATATGGATGCCAAGAGGGATTGGGGCCACGCTCGCGACTATGTGGAAATGCAATGGCTGATGCTACAGCAAGAGGTCGCTGACGACTATGTCATCGCTACTGGCAGGCAATTCAGCGTCCGAGACTTCGTCAATGCTGCCTGTGCAGAGTTGGAGATCAAAGTGACCTGGAAAGGTGAAGGCATTGACGAAAAAGGTTACGACCAACACGGAAATTGCATCGTGAAGGTCGATCCGCGTTACTATCGCCCCACAGAAGTCGAAACACTTTTGGGAGATCCGACCAAAGCCCACAAGAATTTGGGCTGGACTCCTAAAACCACCTTCACCGATTTGGTGGCTGAGATGGTGCGAGAAGACTTCAGAGCAGCTGAGCGCGATCTGTACCTCAAAGAGAACGGTTACCCCATTCCCCAGCGTCACGAGTAGTGTCATGTTTAGTGTAGTGATGCAGCCTTCTGATAAAGTCTTTGTCGCCGGACATCGCGGCCTCGTCGGATCGGCGTTAGTGCGGCGATTGCAAACCGGAGGATACGAGTCCCTCGTTACTCGCACCCGCAGCGAGTTGGACTTGACCGATCGCGTCGCTGTGGATCGGTTCTTCGCAAACGAACGGCCCGATTGCGTCATGCTGGCCGCTGCTAAGGTAGGCGGCATTTATGCCAACAATACCTATCCGGCAGATTTCATCTACGAGAATTTGGCGATCGAGCTGAACGTCATCCGGGCCGCTTACGAAACGGGGGTGAAGAAGCTGCTGTTTTTGGGCTCGAGCTGTATCTATCCCAAATTTGCGCCGCAGCCCATGCCGGAAGATTGCTTGCTCACCGGGCCGCTGGAACCGACCAATCAGCCCTACGCGATCGCTAAGATCGCTGGCATCGAGCTGTGTCATGCCTTCAACCGTCAGTACGGCACCAACTTCATCAGTGTCATGCCCACCAACCTCTACGGTCCGGGTGACAATTACGACCTGCAAAATTCCCACGTGTTGCCCGCGCTTATTCGCAAGATGCACGAAGCTAAAGTGGGTAACGCAGCCACGGTGGAAGTGTGGGGCACGGGCAAACCTCGCCGCGAATTTCTCTACAGCGACGATCTCGCAGATGCCTGCGTCTATTTGATGGAGCAGTGCCAGGCCGAGCAAATCGGCGAGTTGGTTAACATCGGCGTCGGCGAAGACATCAGCATTGGCGAAGTCGCTCGTCTGGTTGCTGAAGTCGTCGGTTTTGACGGCGAGTTGGTTTTCAACACCGACAAGCCCGACGGCACACCTCGTAAGTTGATGGACGTATCGCGCTTGCATGCTCTTGGCTGGAAAGCCAGCACCGAACTGCGCGACGGCATTGCGCTAGCCTACAAAGACTTCCTCACGCGTTACGAGCCCGTGGGCGCTGGGCGCTAAAGGTTGCTTGCTCTGCGCTTAGAGCCAGAGATTGGGTAGCACTGTTTCAGCGATGCCTCGCATCGAGCGGTTGATGGTGCGGGCGAGCTGAATGTGGGGTTCGTCAGGTTCGATAGGAGCAACGGTTGCTGATTCTCCTCGGCCGAAGTGGGCGATCGCCAAATTCGCGGCTTCCAATCCCGTTACATAGGCTTTTTCTTGGGACCACGATCCGTGACGATTGACAATCCAATCTCCGCTCATCCACACGTTGCTAATGCTGGTGGTGGCAGGCAAGAGTGATGCATAGCATCCTGGTGCAAAGTGAGTCACCCCGCGCTTGACCCGAATCAAGCTGCGATCGACGAGCTTGGCGGTTTGGAAGGCGGGGACGCAGGTGGATAAGTCGCGGTGGATCTTGGCCGAGAGGCGATCGTCGCTCATCGGTAGCAGTTGATTCGCGTGATAGAAATCCACTTCGATGACGCTGCCCGGTTCGTCGCGATATTCGTCGTGCAGTGCGTTCAAATCGAAGAATGTCCAGCCCGTGGTGGGATCGAAACCGAAACAAGCATTTGAAGGGTGGCGGATATCAACTTTGCGATCGAACCAAAGGCGCGCGGCTAGGACGTCGATCGCGCCCAAGTTCATCACGTTTTGGAATTCATGGCGATCGCGCAGGGTCGTACTACTTCCGACAATTCCCTGCACTCCGCTTACGCCCACGCCGAAGATGACGCCATCGGCAGGGATAGTTTCGTCCCCGCAGACTACTCCTGTGGCACGTCCGGCTTCGTCTACCGCGATATCAGTCACGCGCTTTTGGGTAAGCACCTTACCGCCGAGCTGTTCGATGCTCTGCACCCACGGTTGAAAGATATACTTGCCTACCGTACCGCGACACCAAACCACATCGAAATCGGGTTGGTGGGCCAGGATGAAGTAGTACAACATGCCCAAAGCCGCTGCTGCCGAGCACTGTTCCCCCGGAGCGAACAAACCTACCAGCAGCATGGGGTTGAAGGCATCGCGATACAGCCTGGCTGAGACACCGTAGGACTTGAACAGTTCGCGGGCTGTGATGGAGTCGTAGCGCCTCCAGGCTTCGTCAGAATTGTCGAAATCAATGACGGCGTAGAGGAGGGGGAGGGCTGAGAGGCGATCGCTGAGGGGTAACCGCTGGAATTTTGTGTAGATGAACGTACCTAACGGACTAGGCAAGTGCGGCATCTCTTGAAACAGTGGCGATTCTACTTCTAGGCCTGCAGGTGAAAATTGGGACGATCTCGTGAATGGCGTGAAGGGTTGTAAGCCCAACTCGTCCACCAGGCCAAAAATATTACGGTAGGGATACCAGAATCCGTGAATTCCGCCTTCTACAGAGCGTCCGCCAGGAGTCTGCCAGCCAGCCACTAATCCACCGGGGTAGGGGGCAGCTTCTAGCAATGTCACGTCGTATCCCTGTTTCGCGAGATGATACGTCGCACCGAGGCCGGCCCAACCTGCCCCAATGACGACGATACGAGGGCGGCGATCTGCTGGATTCATGGGTTGCAAAGAAGTGGAGCTGTTGGGTTACAGCATGACACGGTGGCGAACCTGTAGATCTGAGTAATACCAGCTTGCGTTGAGAGAGTTCGGGTTGGAGAGGGTATGTTGCTAAAAACCTTCTGCCTTGAGGGTAGGGTCGCCCACCCTCAAACTCCCGCGATTGGGGGCCTGACTCTCCCACCCCCCACAGATATTGTCGGTGAGCGGCTCGGGGCACGATATCTATAGCTGTCTGAGGTTGCTAGCAGGAACGCGCCCCTGGCCGCCGCATGAGGATATGACACTCATCTCAATAGAAATGGAGCCTCAAGCTGACAGGTCTCCAATCGGAACTAGCGCGGAAATGTCGGCTCATCGGGTAAGTCATCAATGGCCCGACCGGGGATCTTCCACTTAGTTGCCAGGGCTTCTAAGGTGCCGTCTTCATCCAGTTGAGTGATGGCGATGTCGAATGCTTCCCTGACGTCTACAGCAGACTTTGGCACGGCGATGCCATAGTACTCGGTCGTAAATGGTTGATTGAGGACTTTCAACTCGCCTGGATAGTCTCGGCTGACTAAAGTCAATGAGGGTATGGCTTCACCAAGCGTGGCTGCCACTTCGCCATTAATCAATCCCTGCATCGCTGCAGCCAGCGTCTCATAAGTCTTGGTGTCAAACCCAGGTAGATCGCTAGTAGATCCTTCTAAGGCACCCACTATCTCGGATTTGGCATCGTCAATATTCGTAATGGTACTATCGCTGCGCACGGTAATCACTTGTCCCGCTCTCAGGTACGGTCGCGTAAAGTCAACGACCTGCGATCGCTCGGACGTAATTGTCGCAGAGGATAAAACGATATCGAACTCATTGGCAGCCAACGCGTCAAAAATACCGTCCCATTCAGCAGTTTGAAACTCCACCGTACATTGGATGCGCTCGCAAATGGCATCGGCTAAGTCCACGCCAAAGCCGATGGTCTTACCGCTCGCATCGACATACTCAAAGGGAGGATAAGTTGCATCCACGCCACTGACTAAAGTTCGCCCCTCTAAACTCGGAACTTGCGATCCGGTAGAACCTTCTGGTGCATTGGCACTACAACCTGCAATCGTCATACTCCCAACTAAGAGCGCAACGGCAAAACGACTGCCACATTGGCCCAACATACAATTCATCATGAGTCTGATAGACACGCAACATATCTCCATCTGTGGGCCTTCTCCCACATGCGATCACCTTCCAGGCGAAGAGTTATACAAAAATTTACTCATTAATTTACGCATCAGCGTCACACCGTTTGAGTTGAGTCCAGCGATGACGAATCTTTCCAGTCATCTGGGAAGACTACGGAGCATGAGTTGCTCGCGCAGATACCGGACTCGCTCCCCATGGCTGTTTTGATGCGTGCTTTATGACTGGCCAGCCTCCACCTTCTACCCGTGGTGACGTCTCCTCAGGCAAGACAGCTGAGGTCGATGACGAGGCTGCATACTACCGCAGTATGTTCGATAACGCATTGGATGGCATGTTTCAGACGGCACCTGACGGTCGCTTCTTGCGAGCCAATCCTACCCTCGCTCGCCTGTATGGCTACGCATCTCCAACCGCGCTGATGGCTCACCTCCGCGATCCCGGTCAACAACTCTATGTGAGATCGCAGCAACGCGAGGAACTCAATCGCATCTTGCACGAACGCGGTGCCGTCCGGGATTTCGAGTCTGAGGTATATCGCCGCGATGGCAGCACGATCTGGATTTCAGAAAGTACTCGCGCCGTGCGCGACCCCGCGGGCACGATGCTCTATTACGAAGGTGTTGTGCAGGATATTACCGAGCGCCGTCGCACGATGCGGGCCTTGCAGGTCAGTGAAACGCGCTTTCGTTGCTTGGTCGAGCGCGCCGTCGATGCCTTTTTGCTTCACGATTTGAACGGCCGCATTCTCGATGCCAATCAGCAGGCCTGTCAGAGTTTGGGATACGACCGCGAGGAACTCTTGCAGTTATCCATCCGCGATATCGAGATTAATTACATTCCTGGTGCTGTTTGGGACGACATGGTGCCCGGCGTGCCTGTTACCGTGAGCGGTACGAATCGCCGCAAGGATGGCTCCACATTTCCGGTGGAAGTCCGTTTGGGAAAATTTATCGACGCCGAAGCGCAATCGCTCATCGTAGCGCTCGTCCGCGACGTTACTGAGCGTCACGAGGCCAAACACGAGCTCGAACGAGCCCTATCTCTGCTGCGATCGACGTTGGAAGCTGCAGCCGATGGCATCGTTGTCATCGATCGCGAAGAGCGTATCGTTCTTTGGAATCAGCGCTATATCGATATGTTTCAAATTCCAGAGACGCTCTTGCAGGAGGGAGCCTGCGATCGCGAGTTGATTGCCTTTTTGCGAAAGCGAACCCGCAATCCTGAAGCGTTTGCACGAGTTGTCGAGACATCATACCGCCAGCTCGATGCTACTCATGTCGCCACGTTAGAACTCGTCAACGGCACCATAGTCGAACGCCATTCCCACCCACAGAATATTGGCAGCACTCTGATGGGAGCAGTGATTAGCTATCGCGACGTCACCCATCTCGAACTCGCGCACCGAGCGTTGCGACAACAGAACGAAGCTCTCGTGCAGGCAAAACATCAAGCCGAAGCCGCGAATCGGGCCAAAAGCGAGTTTCTGGCCATGATGAGCCACGAAATTCGCACGCCGATGAATGCAGTCATTGGGATGGCGGGCCTACTGCAAGACGATCCCGCGCTCAATCCGCAGCAGTATGAATTTGTCCACACGATCCGTCACAGCAGCGATACATTGCTCGCTATCCTCAACGATATTCTCGACTTTTCTAAAATTGAGTCCCGGCAGCTCGATCTCGAAGAACAGCCCTTCGACCTGCGCGGTTGTGTCGAGAGTGCCGTCGATCTTCTCGCTCCTCAAGCTACCACCAAACAGTTGGAACTCATGTATTCGGTGGCTGAAGACGTTCCCCAGACAGTCGTGGGTGACGTGACTCGCTTACGCCAGATCCTCGTCAATCTCCTTAGCAATGCAGTTAAATTTACACGTCATGGCGAGGTGGTGGTATCCGTCACGCGACGTTCTACTGCGCCAAGCGTCGAATCAACGTCGACCGTAGCCCTCACAAAACCATCCGAACTGCTGATATCCGTGCGCGATACGGGGATTGGCATTCCTCCAGAGCGCAGCGATCGCCTGTTCCAACCCTTTAGTCAAGTTGACGTGTCCACTACACGAGAGTTCGGCGGTACCGGCTTGGGCTTGGCCATTAGCAAGCGCTTGGTGGAATTGATGGACGGACAGATGTGGTTCGACAGTCAAGAGGGGCAGGGATCTACGTTTTCATTCACAGTTCAAATGGAAGCCGTTGCCACACCTGCCGAGCTTGCCCCGGTCAATTTGCCTCTGTCGCTGGCAGGAAAACAACTGCTGATCGTGGACGATAACGCGACGAATCGCCAGATTTTGACGTTACAAGCGCGCTCGTGGCAGGCCGTGCCTCATACCGTTGCGTCCGGCGCAGAAGCATTGGCCTGGTTACAGCAAGGACCCCCTTTGCATGCCGCAATTTTGGATATGCAAATGCCGACAATGGACGGCCTGATGTTAGCAAAAGCACTACGGCAGCTGCCGCAATATCGAGATTTACCCCTCATCGTCCTCACATCGATGGGGGCCACCACCGGAGAACTACGCACCCGCGATGTTGACTTTGCCGCATTTTTGACCAAGCCTGTCAAACAGCGCGCTTTGTCTGACACCATCGCTCGAGCCATTGGCGATCGCCAGTCAGGGCCAGGCCAACGGCAAGAACGAGGCACCGATCGCTGCTTGGGTCAACGTCTACCGCTCACTATCCTCTTAGCAGAAGATAACGCCATCAATCAGAAAGTCGCATTGCGACTGTTAGACCGGCTCGGCTATGGCGCTGACGTGGTGGCAAATGGGCTCGAAGCGTTAGCGGCTTTACAGCGGCGATCTTATGACCTCATTTTGATGGACGTACAGATGCCTCAAATGGACGGATTAGAAGCTACGCGGCAGATCGTTTGCGAGCGGGACATGGCTCTGCAGCCGCGCATTGTTGCCATGACGGCCAACGCCATGCAGGGCGATCGCGAGCGTTGTTTGGCTGCAGGTATGGATGACTACATCAGCAAACCCGTCCGTCTAGAAGAACTGCAGGCCGCGTTAGCGCGCTGGGGAACCGAGATCTGCACGCAGAGAGCCATTGAGCATAATCGGGACCAAGAAGTAACAGCTCGACAACTCGAAGATACCGAATTCGAGACCGTGCAGACCCTAGACCGCCATTATTTAACCCAGGTAACGAACGGTGATGAGGAACTAGAGAACGAGTTGATCGCGCTTTTTTGCCATGACGCCCGCTGCCTTCTTAAAGAAGCTCGCCGCGCGATCTCGCTAACTGATTTAGCCACCGTAGAACGCGTCAGCCACCAGCTCAAAGGCAGCAGCAGCAGTCTGGGCGTAATGGAGGTAGCTGTCGCCAGCGATCGCCTGGTTGCAGCTGCTCGCGCTCGCGATCTCGAGATCGCAAGCTGTTGGCTGGAAAGAGCAGAAACCGCCTTTGCTCGAGCCGAATCTACTGTCATGTCAGAAAGCGCGTCTGTTTCATATAGTTCTTAACGTTCTAGCTTGAACGCAGACACACTGACCAAGACTGGGGTCTGGATAGCTAAAACGTCTTAAGCAGCTTGACGGCTGCTGTAGCTACCTCCAATACAAATACACTCGATCGGCGATATCAATACGCGCAGTAACTTGTCCCGAACTGTGCCGAACATGCGAGTTGGCAACGTTAAAACGGGCACACTACGTCCGGGTATTGATAGCGAGATATAGATAGCGAGATCATGACCAGAGCCGCAATCAAGTCAGCGATCGAGCAATTCGCATTTGCTTTGCGATGGATCGGTTGGGTCGGGCGGGCCGCAATCGATTTCGCGCGAAATGCTTGGCGGGTCCGTCGCGCAAATAATGCATCGAGATCTGAACTACACGCGGCCATTCAACGACACGATTGCTGCTGCGTCCAAACATTATTGGCTCGTGGAGAATCAGCAAATGCGTATGACAGCGATCTCCTTACTCCTCTACACGTAGCCGCGCATGTAGGTACTTGCGACATTATTAAAATTTTGTTGGACAACGGGGCCGACGCCAATGTTCGCAACCGATGGGGAGAAATGCCCCTGCACATTGCCGTGCAAGCCGGTCAGTCCGAGGCCGCAGCACTGTTACTCGACGGCGGTGCCCGCATCGGAGCAACGACAACTTTTCCCCATTGCAATACGCCCCTCCATTTGGCGGCCCGCTGTGGTGATGCGACGATGACGCGCCTACTGGTGGAGCGCGGTGCCGATATCAGTGCCCGCAATGCAATTCCAGGAATTACTCCACTGCAAGCGGGATGTCGCCATTCCGCCATCGTTGCTTTACTCCAACATTACGGAGCCACCGCTGCAGACGACATTTATCGTGCCGTTTGGCACGGTCACGTCGATGCAGTCATGTCCTATCTGCTGCAAGGCGGTAATGCAAACGCCAAATATCGTAAAGATGCTTCGTTGATGCACGTTGCCGCTCGAGTGGGACATGTAAATATTGCTGCACTCCTGCTCGCCCGCGGAGCAGAGGTGGACATTCGCGATCGCCATGGCGATACTCCGCTAGCGCTAGCGGCACGCAGCGATCGCCCCAGTATGGTGGCACTGCTGCTCTCACGCGGAGCCAGCGTGAATGCCCGCAACCGTCAGGGCATGACGCCACTATACTACGCTGCTCTCGAAGGCTACCAGGCTATGGCAGCACGTCTAATTGTGGGTGGAGCCACAATTGGATGGGCGGAAGCAGCCCTGCTCGGTCACCACTCACTCGTTCGTCAGTATCTGGATAGCAGCCAAAATATCAACGTGCGCCTACCTCCAGTCGGAACGTTACTTCACGTCGCAGCTCGCAATAACGATTTGGAGCTAGCGCAGTTGGCCCTCGATCGCGGCATCCAAGTCAACGCGCGTGCTCCCCTAACACCCCTACACGTCGCGGTCAGCCACGGTAACGTATTGTTGGCAGAATTGCTGCTAACTCGCGGAGCAAAGGTGAATCGACGGGATCGGTTTCCCGGATTTACGCCGCTTCATTTTGCCGCCATGCGCGGCGATCGAGACATGGTGGAGCTGCTGGTAGCGTATGGTGCTGAAGTAAAAGCCCGCACGTGGTGGCCCCCTAATTTGACACCGCTCAAACTCAGTCATCCCTATCCCGAAGTAGAGCGTTTGCTCGTCCGTCATGGTGCGAGATAACTCCTCAATCTGCAGGCTAGACTGCAAGTAGTCTGGCGAGCAAAGGAGGGAGATCGCGATGGCTCCAGTGCTCTTTCACCTCGCATTTCCCGTAGGCGATATTGCTACATCCAAACAGTTTTATATGGACGGCTTAGGCTGCAAAGTCGGGCGCGAGCACGCTGCGGCTGCCATTTTTAACCTGTACGGCCATCAACTCGTCGCCCACGTTACCCGCGAACCTCTTATACCCCAACGCGGTATTTATCCCCGACATTTTGGATTAATTTTTACCAATCTTGCTGATTGGGAAGCACTGCGAGATCGCGTCACAGCGCAAAACATCTCTTTCTATCAAGCTCCCAAACTGCGTTTCCCTGGCTTAATTACCGAGCACCACACATTCTTTCTAGTCGATCCGTTTCACAATCTGCTCGAATTCAAGTTCTACGCTCATGCTGAAGCAATTTTTGGTGCGGTCGACGTGCGACAAATAGGCGATCGCAATGTACAACCATCTCTTAAAAAGATTTTCTAATCTCACCAGAAGTATTGCAAACGGCTGCTTAGTAAGCTTAAAGAATGAACGAAATATGCTTCGATATCCTCTTTACTTTATCACTATGATTATTGATTCGAAGGGTTAGACAAGTCGTCCATGTAGCAGAAGAGGCCTTCTAGACTGGTTATAGATGGATGGCTGAATTTGGGTCAATACTCCGGACAGTTTTAAGCAGCGATAGTGCCGCAATCAAGCAGCTTAGGGTAGGCCGGGCGAGATTTTATCCACTTCAGCGATATCCCTAACTCGTCACTAAATCGGTGCAGCAAATACTCGTTGAGCGCCCGCCGTTTATACGAAGCGACCGAAAAGCTGAGCGGTTGGCTCAACCCTCGTCCCTGTCTAAGCTCAGCCTTGAGCAGATTGAGAGCCGTCAAAGACACATTGACATG
>JBCBVC010000045.1:0-26872 GCA_039817845.1 Cyanobacteria bacterium J06642_2 | reverse complement strand
GTCAATACGTCAAGTTGCCATTTTCAATGCCTTTGCCCCTCGAATCTTGCCTGTTTTCAATTCAATCAACGCTCGATTGGCCTCTTCAAGTGCAAAGGTTTGGATTTCTGGCTGGATCTTCATTTCAGCTGCTAGATTCAGAAACTCACTTACGTCTTGACGGGTAATGTTGGCAACACTTTTGATTTCCTTCTCTTGCCACAAGTGTGTCGGGTAATCCAGATGCAATAGATACTCGCGATCGCCCACTTCTTTGCGAATGGCATTGATAACCAGCCGTCCGCCCGGTTCTAAGCGTTGCAGCGCTTCCACAATAGGTTTCCATACGGGCGTCGTGTCGACGATGCAGCTCAACGGTTCTGGCGGCGTCGCGGTGGTATCGCCCGCCCAGTCTGCCCCGAGCTCTCGGGCAAAGGCTTGTTGGCGGGGATTGCGCGCGAACACGAATACGCGCGCGTTTGGATAGCGATATTTCGCCATTTTCAAAACCAGATGACTCGACGCCCCGAACCCTGTTAATCCCAGCGTGCCGCCGTTCGCTAGACCGGATAATCGCAGCGATCGATAGCCGATCGCACCCGCACACAGCAGCGGTGCAGCCTGCACGTCCGAAAAACCAGCCGGGATTGGATACGAAAAGGCCTCGGGTACGGTCGCAAACTCGGCATAGCCGCCATTGGCGTCTCGCCCCGTCGCCCGAAATTCAGCACAGAGATTCTCCCGACCGGACTGGCAGAATCGACAGCGACCGCAGGCTGAAAAAATCCACGCGACACCCACGCGATCGCCCGGACGAAACCGATGGGTCTGACTGCCTGTCTCGACAACTGTCCCGACAATTTGATGACCCAAAATAACGGGCAAACTGGGTGGTGGCAAACGGCCTTCAATTTCATCCAGTTCGGTATGACACACCCCGCAAGCTCGGACGCGCACCAACACCTCGTCAGGATGGGGTACGGGGTCAGGTAGGGTTGCCAGCGTCAGAGGTGTCGCTCCAGGCTCGACCGTTCCGAGTTGTGACAAAACCATCGCTCGCATGCAGCGTACTCTCCACAATTCACCAGTTCATTCGATCGCGGTTAACGCCAGTCATTACGCGAGCCACCATCATCGAACTCTACTTTAGGGAGTGGGATTGAGGACTGCGTGAGGAATATAAAGCAAATGCGATCGCCCTCACCAGTTCCTCAAGATCGTTTACTACTCTCAAGCTTGTGGGTGACACCGATGCGATTCTAGCGCTCCCAGATAGCTTCAGAATTCAGGCGAACCGAGTGCGGCGATCGCAAACGTAACGATGGGTTGGCAGGGAGCTAAAGTCATGAATGGGATAAGACAAATCAATGTTTCGCAGCCTTTGCCCGAAGCATGGACGACTCCGAAAGACTGCCTCGAAATTGCTCTGCGCCGCCCAGAACGCAGCTTGGAGTTTGAGGATACGACTCGATATCAACTCGGCCACATGATAGGTGTTAATCTAGATCGCCTTTGCGGCTGGCTCGAACCTGCGTAGAGCGTGTTTGGAAGCAAGATTAAGCTTTTGGAGAAGGGACATTCCAGTCCGTTAAGGTTGCTATCTCGAACGAGATGCCGCAGGGTTCGGACGGGTGCGCCAAAGGTAATCGAGCTTGGATGCAGGCATCGTGAGATAAAGAACGTCTCCGCCGCGTGGCGAGATGTCTAGGAGCTCCCAACCGTGAATGGTGCGGTGCGAAGTTTCTAAATATAAAGGGACGAAATCGGCTTGGCGAGAGGTTTCTCGAATTTGGTGATCGCAGAAGGGATGGTTCTCAGTCAGGCGGATACTCAGTGCGACCCAAAGATGATTTGCCATCAGGCCGCTGCCGATGATATTGCCTCCTACGGCTGCCGCCGCGAAGGACGGGGCAGCGAGTTCGGTGGGGCTGAGGACGGACGCGAATTTAAATACTGTTTGGCTCATGCTGGCAAATTGAGGATCGTGGTTGCGCACGACGACGGGCAACTGTGGCGCGATTCCCTTAGCGGTTAACGCAATTTCCAGATTGGCCATGTCGGTGCTCGTGGCGGCCACTAGGGCTGCGGCTCGGCTGGAGTTGGCGGCCTTTAGCACAGACGGGACGCTGGCATCGCCGATAATGGTGGGGATTTTGAGGGCTCGTGCCGTGGAGAGAAATCGGCAGCGATGGTCGCGTTCGAGGATGACGACTTCATAGCCTCGGTCGTGTAGGTGTTGGGCCACTCGGATGCCAATGCCTCCCAAACCACAGATGACGTAGTGATCTTGATGCGGGATGCGGGCTACGTCCCAAATCTGTCGGAAGCGGGTGCCCAGCACTAAGTCGTTCAACAGGGCGTAACAGATACCGACGATTCCGGCACCCACCAACATCATCAGGGCCGTAAATACTTTGATCCAGGGGGACGCTTGTTCGGCAACTTGTTCTTGTCCTCCTGCGCCCGTAATCATGCCAACGGAGAAATACAACGCATCCACGATCGCGGTATTGCTGCTGACGGCGACGTAGAGCAATGTGGCTCCGATAATTGCGATCGCTAAGGCGAAGAGTGCGCCCAGAGAGGCTTGGCTCTGGGCCTGAAAGCGCCGCAGGCTGCCCGCGATAGTTAGGAATCTACGGGACCAGGATTGCTTGGATGCGTTTGCCATTGGCCGTTTGGCGACGATCAGGCGATCGCCTACTTGCAGAGACTGATTGCAAAGCACGGCTGAGACTAAATCTAGATGGTGACTGTGGGGTAGGTAGTAAATCGACATCCGATCGCGATCGGCCCACAGTTGGCTGAGGGGAAGTCCTTTCCAGGGGTGGCGATCGTGAATGTATTCTTCGTGGATGGGCCAGGTTTGCTGAAACAGGTGCAGTTGGCCGATCGCTTGGTTGCCGAGGGCTGCAAAGGCAAATACTGGGGCAGAAAGATCGGCCACGCTCATGGTGTGATGGTCGGGCAGGGTTTGGTCGAGGCGATCGCCCAGGCTGGTATTGAACAGGCGATTGATGATGCGGATGCGAGGGTTTAACAGGCGGGCGCGGACCAGAACTGCGAGATTGAGGGCGTCGTCGGCGCTGGCTAGCACTAGGGTTTGGGCTGTTTCTAGACCAGCGGCGAGGAGGGTTTCGGTGGCTTGGGGGTCGCCGACGATAACGGTGTCATTTTCGCTGGGGACGGGCTGGGAGTGAATGCCCGTGACGGCTACGCCTTGCTGGCGGAGCAGGCAATAGATTTTGTAGCCAGTGCGGCCCAGATGGCAGACGATGACGTGAGGCTTCATGGCAGCGGGTGCTCGCTGGCGAGCAGCGGGAAGTAGCCTCGATTTTTGGCAATTGCTGGGGGGAAATCCGTAGTCTGGCTTACAAATAGGTAGTCTGGTTTACAAAACGTCGAATTCAACCCATCGGCTTCAGCGCGTTACGGCCTGCGGTGACATTTAGAAGTTCTAGGGCGATGGCGGGCCGAATTCTTCGTCGAGTTTCGCGATGAGATGAGGGAGATTGAGGCGAGTCCAGGCTTCGCGGGCGGATTGGACGTGGTGTTGGCGATCGCGATCGGTTTCGGCAATGCGGGCTAGGTGGTAGTGAGTGGAACCGATGGACATAGGTTCGGAAATGCGGGCGTACAATTTCAAAGCTTGGAGGAAATGCTGGCGGGCTTGCGATGGGTGATCGAGGGCTAATTCGAGTTCCCCCAGGCTCTTGATGCAGTTAGCTTGGCCGAGCAAGACCCCTACCCGCTCGTACAAAGGTAGGGCGGCTTTGTAGCGCTCGCGGGCCTGCTCGTGGTCCGACCGCCCCCAGGCGATGTATCCCAGACTCCATATGCAGTTGGCTTGGCCGAGCAAGGCCCCTACCTGCTCGTACAAAGGCAGGGCGGCTTCGTAGCGCTCGCGGGCCTGCTCGTGGTTGGACCGCCGCAGGGCGATGTCCCCCAGACTCCTGATGCAGTTGGCTTGGCCGAGCAAGGCCCCTACCCGCTCGTACAAAGGCAGGGCGGCTTCGTAGTGCTCGCGGGCCTGCTCGTGGTTGGACCGATCAAGGGCAATGTCCCCGAGTTTTTCGATGCAGAGGGCCTTTTCTCTGTCCAGCCCTGCTGTCCTAGCTGCACTTTCTGCCTGGGCAACCACTATGCCTCCGCTCAAACCTGAAAATCGCGCAAACTCTCCCCAGCCCAAAGCAGCACGGATGCCCGATCGCGGATCGGTTCGTTCCAAAGCGATGCGAATGGCCCTCTCGATATTGCCCAATTCCTCCGTCAGCGTCTGGATGGCCTCTGCCCCTCCCTCTGCACCAATTCTCAGTCCCAACTGCTCT
This sequence comes from Cyanobacteria bacterium J06642_2, assembly GCA_039817845.1. Lineage (GTDB taxonomy): Bacteria > Cyanobacteriota > Cyanobacteriia > Thermostichales > PCC-7336 > JBCBTL01. The sequence continues at coordinate 22,565 of JBCBVC010000045.1, read as the reverse complement.
GCCAATCCTGCATACCGAGACACAGCAGCATGCAAATCTTCCTCGGCTGGCTGGCAGTGCTGCTGCGCGTAGTCCCGCAGTGGAGCCAATACCCGCAAGCGATCTTCACTTTCAAACGCCAACCCCACTCCTCGCAATACCGCTGCCGCCTCGTCCCCCTCACCCGCCAAAAACTCCGGCAAATCGGCGCGAGCAATCCCTTCTGGGAACTGCCCCAACAATGCCAGCAAGCGTTTCCCCTCCGCAGTCATGCGCGGCCCTTCCAGTGACAGTTCCACTGACACCGCCAAGTTGCTCAGCCGATCTTCACTCCGGCCGCGCTTCAACAAATCTGCACGCTTGCGCTGCCAGCGCCGCTCCAACCCCGCCAGGTTAGATTCCGTTACTGCCTGATTAGCCAACAGCTCGATCGCCAAAGGCCAACCTTCCAAGGTTTTCAGCAATGCATCGAGTCGTTCGTCCGCATCGAATTGCTGTCCCGCCACCGCCAAAAATATCTGCCGAGCCGGAGACTTCGGCAACGCCTCGACTGTGATGGATCCTCGCCAATCCAAGTTGTAAGGCCGCCGCATTCCCCGAATCGTCACCACGAGGGCTAAGCCAGAAATCGCCCCCAACAAAGCGAGCAAGTCCTCCACGTCGCGATCGCTGTTTCCCCAAGGCGTCTCAAAATTGTCGAGTACGACAACCGCAGGCGCACGCTCAATCTCATCCAACACCCGCGTCTCCAAATTCGGCCCCGCTTCAACCCCCACGGCCTGAGCCATCGCCGCCACCAGCGTCGCTCGATCCGTCGCGGCATCGCAGCGGACAAACGCCCGACGCATCCCGTAACGATTGGAAACCCGCGTATCGTGCAGCGCCTTCCAACACAAGTTGCTCTTCCCAATCCCCGGACCGCCCAACACGCTCGAAGGCGGCGGCACGTCCTCCAGCAACGCATTCGTCAAGTCCGCCACCAGCTCATCCCGCCCGAAACATCTCGGACAACTCTGCAACCGAGCCCACTGGCGATCTGACTTTTCCTCGTTCAATTCCCGAGCAACGTCTTCTCGTAGTGCAGAATAACGACAAGCTTCAAGTAACTCGGCGTAGGCGCGATCGCAGTCCTCTCGATTCCAAGTGATGTAGCGAAATTGCTTCAGAGAACCCTCAATGGGAGCCTCATCCAGCCTCAGCGGAATAAAGCGAAGATTCCGATTCAGTGGGTCGTCAAATCTAATCGTCTGGCTCTCCAAAGTCGCCCAATCCGAGCCAAGCGAATTTGCCGAAATGCAAAGCACCAGCACTCGCGACTGCTTTAACCCTTCATCGACCTTGACCGGGATGCTTGCCCCTGGCCGAATGACCCATTCATCTAGCCAAACCTTCAATCCATCCTGGTTCAGACGAGCGGCAATCTCGCGTACGACCTCTTTATCCTTCGAGCTATGACTTAGAAAAACATCATATGCAAACGCATCGCTCACGAGACCCGAGCCTCATTGCAGCCATCACTCATACTCCGACCATAGTGCTGCATCCAGATTGCCAACGCAATCTAACCCCAAAGTTGTTCCTCGCATGCAATGTCATCAGTGCCTCTGCCTAAACCCTCCAAGTTCTTTTGAAACGAGTTTTAACTTAGCCGCGCCAGAATCCCGACCCTAATTCTTCACCAGATAAACTCACTCCCGCTCGTCGTCAAACTTATAACCCACGCCAATTGCCGTCTTGATAAACGTCGGCTGACTCGTATCGGGTTCAATCTTCTTGCGCAACCGCGCTACGTGGGTGTCCACCACCCGTTCGTCTCCAAAAAAATCATCGCCCCAAAGCTTTTCAATCAGCTGGGACCGCGTCCAGACTCGCTGTGGCGATCCCACAAACGCACTCAACAACGAGAATTCCAAATTGGTCAAATCCAGCTCCACCCCATCCCGCTCTGCCACGCGGCGATCGCGATCCACCCGGAAATGTTTAGTCGCGATCGCTTGACTATTATCGTCAACTGGCCCCCGCAAGCTGCGCCGCAACAAGGCTCGCACGCGGGCCACCAGCTCGCGCGGACTGAAGGGCTTCACGATATAGTCATCCGCCCCCGTCGACAGTCCGATAATGCGATCCAGTTCTTCCCCCTTAGCCGTCAGCATCAAGATATAAGGTTCCTTGCCCCCTTCGCTCTGCCGAATCCGGGCGCACACTTCCAACCCGTCCAACCCCGGCAACATTAAGTCCAAAATGATGAGCGGCACGGGATGCTGACGAAACCGCTGCACGGCATCAAGGCCGTTAGCAACGCGATCGCAAACAAATCCATCTCGCTCCAAAAACAACGTCACCATCTGTGCAATTTCGTCGTCATCCTCCACGACAAGAATCTCTACCGCCATACCCGCTCCAGCCCTGGAGTTGCCACGCCTTCTCGTCCCAGTATCGCTCAGCCATGCCCGCCCCCGACCTACCCTATCCCGCAATGCGTCAGCGCCTGCTGAGTTGGTACGCGCAACACGGGCGATCGCTGCCCTGGCGCGACACTCGCGATCCCTACGCCATTTGGGTATCGGAGATCATGCTGCAACAAACCCAGGTCAAAACCGTCCTGCCCTACTATCAGCGCTGGCTGGCCGCACTGCCCACCATCGCCGACCTAGCCAACGCACCCCAATCTCAAGTCCTCAAGTTGTGGGAAGGACTAGGGTATTACCGCCGGGCTCGTTTTCTGCATCGAGCAGCCCAGGACATTTGCGATCGCCACGCCGGTAAGTTTCCCACTGATTATGACGAAGTCCTGGCTCTACCCGGCGTTGGCCGCACCACAGCAGGCGGCATTCTCAGCGCAGCATTCGATCGCGCCGTCCCGATTCTGGATGGCAACGTCAAGCGCGTCTTAGCCCGCCTCATTGCCCTGCCCGTACCTCCCAGCCAAGCCACGGCTCGACTGTGGGAATTGTCTGAAGCTCTGCTCGACCCCGCTCGTGCCCGAGATTACAACCAAGCTCTGTTAGACTTAGGCGCAACCCTCTGTCGGCCGCGACCGCCGCAATGCGATCGCTGTCCCTGGCAGTCTGAGTGCCTTGCCTATCGCGACCATCGCCAAACCGAACTGCCGATGAAATCCCCCGCCAAACCCCGTCCTCACAAACACATTGCGGTCGCAGTTGTCTTTCGTGGTGACCTCCGCAATGGCGGAGACTTGCTCATCGACCAACGCTTGGAAACCTCTATGCTGGGAGGCTTATGGGAATTTCCGGGAGGTAAGATCGAGCCGCATGAAACCCCGGCTGAATGTGCAGTGCGGGAAGTCAAAGAAGAAATTGGTATCGACGTGGAGTTAATAGAACCTCTCGGCACGATCGAGCACGCCTATACTCACTTTTCCATTACGATGCGAGCCTTTATGTGTCGCCACCTCAACGGCGAAGCCCAAGCACTCCAATGTGCCGACGTACGGTGGATTTCCCCCACCGATATTCCCAATTTTGCTTTCCCTGTCGCCAATCAAAAACTGTTTCCTCTTCTGGATGCCTGGCTCAAAAACGACCGATAAGATCGAATCGTCCTGACATTCACGCCCTGACCCCATGTTCGTGCGCCAACTTGAAAACTGCGATGAATTTATCGCCGGAGACGGCACGATCCTGCGAGAACTATTGCACCCGGATAAGCAAGAGCTGGCGTTACGTTACAGCCTCGCCCACGCTATTCTGCCCGTCGGCCAGACCTCCACGCCTCATTCCCTCAAAACCTCAGAGGTCTACTACATCCTCAGCGGCAAAGGAGAGATGCACGTGAACGACGACGTAAAGGAGATCGCTCCTGGAGATGCCGTGTATATTCCACCCAATGCTGTGCAGTACGTTCGCAGCTGTGGTTCTGAGCCACTCGTTTTCATCTGCATTGTCGATCCTGCTTGGCGAGTAGAGGACGAAACCGTTTATGACGCCGTGGATTCCCATAGCTCTTGACGTTTTAGTGTGGACATAGAAGGATTGCCTGCGACTGGATTCTAGATAGCTACAACGTCCTCAGTAGCTTGACGGCTGCCGTGGATTGTGCGGGATTACTTCAATCAGTGAGTGAGTACAGCTAATCCAGCGATCGCGTCTTTTTCATATGTCTGAACCAACTGGATGCAAAAGAACTTAAATGAGAGGCTCTGCAATCCCAAAGAAAGCATGTTTCGTAGTTTCCTTTTCTAGAGAGATGGCTTAATGTGAGGGGCGACTGCGTTGAGGTTGCGTTTCGGCGCGATCGCGACGGTTTCAGATGTTTGTGGGACAGCGATTATGGCCGCTTTGAAAGTTGGCATCAATGGGTTCGGTCGCATTGGCCGTCTGGTGTTTCGCGCCGGGATCGTCAACCCCGATATTGAGTTTGCCTGCATCAACGACCTCGTTCCGCCTAAAACCATTGCCTACCTGCTCAAATACGACTCCACCCACGGTCGTTTCCCCGGCACGGTAGAGGATAAAGAGGACGGCATCGTCGTCGATGGTAAGTTCATTCCCTGCATTTCCGTTCGCAACCCCGAAGAACTGCCTTGGCCCAAATTCGGCGTGGAATATGTCGTGGAATCGACGGGCCTGTTCTCGGACTATGAGGGTGCCTCCAAGCACCTTAAAGCCGGAGCTAAGCGAGTCGTGATTTCGGCTCCCACCAAAACGCCTGATAAAGTTCGGACCCTGCTGGTGGGAGTGAACCATCACACCTACAATCCCGCTACAGATGCGATTGTATCGAATGCGAGCTGCACGACCAACTGTCTTGCCCCAGTTGCCAAAGTCATCAACGATCGCTTCGGTCTTGCAGAAGGTCTGATGACCACAGTTCACGCCATGACCGCCACCCAACCCACGGTAGACGGCCCCAGTCGCAAAGACTTGCGCGGCGGTCGCAGCGCCGCCCAAAACATCATCCCAGCCTCTACGGGAGCTGCTAAGGCAGTTACGCTCGTGTTGCCGGAACTGAAGGGCAAGTTGACCGGGATGGCGTTTCGCGTTCCGACCCCTGACGTATCGGTAGTGGATTTGACGTTCAAGACGGACAAAGCCACCAGCTACACCGATATCTGTGCGGCGATGCGAGATGCGTCTGAAAAAGAATTGAAGGGCGTGCTGGGCTATACTGACGACCCCGTTGCCTCTACAGATTTTACGGGCGATCCGCACTCCAGTATTTTTGACGCGGGAGCTGGGATCGAGCTGAATGAGACCTTCTTCAAAGTGGTGTCTTGGTACGACAACGAGTGGGGGTATTCCAATCGCATGATCGACCTCATGTTGTGGATGGCTTCCAAAGAATAAGTTGCCAAACATAAATCGGACCCGGACGCGACTGGGCATTCCCAGCCAGCGTCTGGGTTTTTCTATCCACCCGAATCCCGTTAAACCTTTGAGGCAAAACGATGCTAGACACGTTAGAAGCCCCGATCGAGGCGATCGTTGCTGGTGAAGTCTTGGACTCGCGCGGTCGACCAACGGTGGAAGCCGAGGTATTGCTGTCCAGCGGTGCTGTCGGTACGGCATTAGTGCCGAGCGGAGCGTCGACAGGAACGTTCGAGGCCCACGAACTCCGGGATGGCGATGGCGATCGCTACGGCGGTAAGGGTGTCCTCACTGCTGTACACAACGTGGAAGACAAGATTGCACCCGAACTCATCGGCATGGATGCATTTAACCAAGGGGCGATCGATGACTTGATGATCGACCTGGACGGCTCGACGAATAAGTCCAGTCTGGGTGCGAATGCGATTCTGGCCGTGTCGCTGGCAACCGCGAAAGCTGCTGCTGCCGATTTGCAACTGCCGCTCTATCGCTATCTAGGCGGCCCGATGGCAAATGTCCTGCCCGTGCCGATGATGAACGTGATCAACGGCGGCGAGCACGCGGATAACAACGTGGATTTTCAAGAATTCATGATCCTGCCTGTGGGGGCAACGTCATTTGCCGAGGCGCTGCGCTGGGGGGCGGAGGTCTTTGCCGCGTTGAGCAAGGTGCTGAAAAAGCGAGAGTTACTCACGGGCGTGGGCGATGAAGGAGGATTCGCTCCTAATCTCGGCTCGAATCAGGAAGCGCTGGACCTGATCCTGGAGGCGATCGCTGCCGCAGGTTATGAGCCAGGGACTCAGATTGCGTTAGGGATGGACGTGGCCGCCAGCGAATTTTACGAGAACGGTCAATATGTCTTCGACGGCAAAGCTCATTCCCCAGCCGAAATGATTGACGCACTTGCCGGACTGGTCGATCGCTATCCCATCGTCTCGATTGAAGACGGACTGCACGAAGAAGACTGGGCTCATTGGGTACAGCTCAATCAGAAAATCGGCGATCGCATTCAGCTCGTCGGCGATGACTTATTCGTAACTAATCCCGAGCGTTTGCAAAAAGGCATCGACATGGGTGCGAGCAACTCGATTCTGATTAAGCTCAATCAAATTGGTACGCTGACTGAGACTTTGAATGCGATCGACCTAGCTACCCGCAGTGGATTTCGCAGCGTGATTAGTCACCGCTCTGGCGAAACGGAAGACACCACGATTGCTGACTTAGCCGTTGCAACGCGGGCAGGGCAAATCAAGACTGGCTCGCTTTGTCGCAGCGAGCGCGTTGCTAAATATAATCGCCTGTTGAGAATTGAGCGAGAACTGGGCGATCGGGCGGTCTATGCTGCCACGATTGGTCTGGGGCCGCAGGGGCGATCGTAAGTCTTGACTGAATCAACATCAACAGCACCTCGGCCTACCAACTATCAGTCTCTTTGAGTTACTCTCCATTTGCATCAGCAAACCACATCGAACCTGTAAAGTTTCGCTTTCAGCAGCTCCAGCAGGTATAGCATGGGTGGTTGAGAGCGCAATCTCTCAGTTGGCGCTCCTGAGGTTTTAGTGCTCCTGAGATTCTAGTGCTCCTGAGGTTAGGAATCCTATGGCAGGTATTGGCGACATCGTACAAAAGGCGTTTTACCTCGGTATCGGCGCAGCCTCTCTGGCTGCAGACAAAGCTGGGACGCAACTGAGCGAACTGCGAAAACAGGCGCAGAAGTTAGCCGATGAGATGGTCGAGCGGGGAGAAATGACGGCTGACGAAGCGAAAACCTTTGTCAGCGACATTCTCAAGCAAAACGAGAGCAAGCAAGCAGAAGCGGCCGAGGCTGCAAACTCAGATGCCAGTGGACCGCGCAAGATTGATATTGATGACGGTGCTGATACAAACGCGACCTCGAATAGTCCCGTAGCAGACGACGAAGCCCTAGACCTCAGCCCAGCGGCTCGTCTGCGGCAAGAAGTCTCAGATTTGCAAGCCGAACTCGAACGGCTGCGATCGCAGTAATGCCTTTGGCAACAGCGCGCGACTAGAGCCAAGTTCGAGGATCTGGAGTCTTAAGATAGAATCTGCAGACAGATTGTTGAAAAGGTCAGTTCGCGAGCGTTCTCGCTCGTGACTGGGCTCCTGCTCGCCCTATCTAGCTGGACTTAATCCCTTATGACCGATTGCCCCATTCACGTCGTCGGTGCCGGTCTGGCTGGTACAGAGGCTGCATGGCAGATTGCCCGAGCCGGCTTGGACGTGGTGCTGCACGAAATGCGTCCGGTTCAACTGTCTCCTGCTCATCACACGCCTCACTTTGCCGAACTAGTATGCAGCAATTCATTTGGGGCGATCGCTGACGACCGCGCGGCTGGATTGCTTAAAGCGGAACTACGCCAGCTCGGTTCGGCGGTGATGGATGCTGCGTTTGACCATGCCGTGCCTGCGGGTGGCGCTCTAGCTGTCGATCGCGCGGTTTTCAGTCGCGAACTCACCGCCCAGTTGGAGCGTCACCCGCGCATTACCGTCTGTCGCGAAGAAGTAACTTCCATCCCAGAAGCGATCGTGGTGCTGTGCACGGGGCCGCTCACCAGTCCTAACTTGGCTGAGGATCTGCATCGGTTCACGGGCATGGACTACCTCAGTTTTTTCGATGCTGCTAGTCCCATTGTCGACGGCGAATCTCTCGATCGCGACATCGTTTTCTTAGCGTCTCGCTACGATCGCGGCGAAGCCGCATATCTGAACTGCCCGATGACGGCAGCCGAATACGAGCGTTTCTGGCAAGCCCTGGTTGATGCAGAACGCGCTCCACTCAAGGAATTTGAACGGGAGGAAAGAAAGTTCTTTGAGGGCTGCTTGCCGCTTGAAGAAATGGCCAGCCGCGGTCGCGATACCCTCTGTTTTGGTCCGCTCAAACCTGTGGGGCTTCGCGATCCTCGCTCCGGACAGCGTCCTCATGCCGTCGTACAACTGCGGCAAGAAGATAAAGCCGGTCGCCTGTGGAACATGGTGGGCTTCCAAACCAATTTGAAATGGGGCGAGCAAAAGCGTGTCTTTCAGCTCATACCTGGCCTCGCTCAGGCAGAGTTTATCCGCATGGGCGTCATGCACCGCAATACGTTTATCAACTCCCCCTTCTTACTAGATGCCACTCTACAATTTCGTCAACGTCCCGATCTATTTGCAGCAGGTCAACTCGTCGGAACAGAAGGTTATGCTTGCGCCGTTGCTGGAGGCTGGCTAGCGGGTACTAATGCTGCTCGATATGCCTTAGGACAATCGCTAATCACCTTGCCCCCAGTCACGATGATGGGAGCTCTTTTCCACTTCATTAGCACTGCCGATCCCAAACACTTTCAGCCCATGCCAGCCAATTTTGGCATCATTCCAGCGCTCGACGGCCCTAAAGTTCGCAACAAACAGCAACGCTATCAGCTCTACCGAGATCGTGCCTTTAAAGCCTTGGCTGACTCTCAAATATTTGCATCACGTGACCCCGTGTGTGTTTAATTCGGGAGGACGAACATACCGCGCGCAGCTTGGACTGTCCCTTCTGCCGTGGGACTCGACATGAAAACCATCCTCCACATCAATACGCTTTACTATCCTGACTTTTTGGGAGGAGCGGAGCGCAGCGTTCAGGTCCTAGCCGAGCGCATGGCCGCGCGCGGCTACCAAACTGTCGTCCTGGCTTTGACAAAAAAGCATCAGCCGCAAGAAGCTATCCACAATGGCGTCAAAACCTATCACGTTCCACTCAGAAATATCTACTGGCCCTTTGACAGCAGTCGCAAACGCAACACGTGGATTTCGCCAGCTTGGCACGTTCTCGATCGCTACAATTGGGCGATGGCAGCTGCAGTGGATCGCGTCCTCGAGCGCGAGCAACCCGATCTAGTCAATACTCATAACCTGCCTGGCTGGTCGGTCGTTGTCTGGAATCGCGTCAAAGCCCGCCATATTCCTTTAGCGCACACCTTGCGGGACTACAACTTACTCTGTCTAAAAACCAGCATGTTTCGTCGCGAGATCGGCGAAAATTGCGCGCAGCAGTGCCGCTCGTGCGTTCTCTTTAGCCAGATCAAACAAGCTGAGTCTCGCCACGTCGATACGGCCATCGGGATCAGTCAATTCATCTTGGATTTACACCTCAAATATCGATACTTCCCATCCGCTCGACAGCAGGTCGCAATCGGCAACCCTATTGCACTGCCAACTGAGATCGAGGCCAAAGTCAATACTGCCTTGCCCTTACGCTTTGGATTTATCGGCAAACTCAGCCGACATAAGGGTATCGAAATCTTATTAGAAGCGGCAAGAATGCTGCCCGAAAACGGTTGGCAACTGGCAATTGGAGGTAAGTGTGATGCCGACTACATGCAGCGATTGCAGCAGTTGAGTGAGGGTCTGCCAGTTCAGTTTTTGGGCTACGTCAATCCTGACGAATTCTATCGCTCCATTGATATCGCAATCGTGCCCTCGGTGTGGAATGAACCCTTTGGTCGAGTGATTGTCGAGGCCTATGCCTATGGCGTACCAGCTGTGGTCTCTCATGTCGGCGGCGCCAGCGAACTGATTGAGGACGGCAAGAGCGGCTACGCCTATGATGCATCTGCCGCTCAATTGGCCGATACGATGCGACGCTGTCTGGAGCGCCCCGAAACAATCCCCGAGATGAGCGCCCACTGTTTGCAGTTAGCCCGCCAATTTTCCACCGACGCCATCTGCGATCGCTATCTCGACATCTACGCCGATACAGTGGCTACCGCTAGCGACTCGCCGTCACCCCTCACGATGACGTAAGCTCGACCAGCAACGATTCCCAGCGACAGACGTGAGTCTCCCAAGCTTTCGTTACAGACGCTCTGGCCCTGCGACCCCAGCTTTCTAAATCGCGGGTTGGCAAAGAAGCAATAGCCTCAGCCAACTGGGTGGGATCGTTGGGAGGCACGACCAGGCCGCAGCGATCGATTTGTTCGGGTAAACCATCCACATCTGAGACGATGGTGGGCTTGCCCGCAGCCTTAGATTCGACGAGAACGTTGCCGGAAGGCTCCCAGCAGGAAGGAATGATGACGGCATCGCATTTAGCCAAAAATTCTGGCACGTCGGTGATGCGACCGAGAAAGTGAATGTTATTGGCCTGGGCAGCAAGGTGTTTGAGGTCGGATTCTAATTCCCCTGAACCACCGAGCAGCAATTGAAAGCGCTCGGCCGGAAGTTGACCCATGGCCCGGACGAGACTCTCGAAACCTTTTTGCGGGGCGAATCGACCGTAGGCCCCCAACACGAGTGGATGACCGCGCACCTTAGCAGGCACGGAAAACATGCGTTCCACATTGGGGCAGGAGGCAATTTCCATTAACTTAGCGTCGGCAACGAGCCGATGGGTCCGCATCCAGTTGGCTTGAGCGTGGGAAACGGCAATGACGCGATCGGCACACTGATAAGACAGTTTCAACATCAAGCGAAACCGCTCGACCGAGGGAATCTGCAAGCGCTCAAACCCTTCGCAATAATTGGATTCGCGGATGATGATTTTGGTGCGGCCGCGACCGAGCAGCCACAGGTTGGGCAATTCACTCCAGGAACAGCCGAGGTTGAACACGATCGCGTCAACCGGGTTCGGCTGAGACTTCAGGTAAAGAGCATCGTTGCGGTTCGAGATGGAAAGGTCATAGCGATCGCTTAATCTCGAGCTCACCAAGCTTTGCATATTTGCCATCACACCACCCATGCGGGTGTCTCCTGGCAAAAACACGACTTTAGGTTTCATGCGAGTGGGTATCGAGTCAAGCCAATCTGTATGAAGAAGATACTGACACGGTACCAGGCAAGAGGAAGATTTGCGTTACGTATTTGCCGAGACAAGGTACCTACGCCAGCATGAGTCCTGAAAATGCCATCTACAGCAGCTAGAGCGGCCATAGAGGTCGAGCAATTGCAGCTTAAGATAAGTGCGACCGAGAGTAGAGTTCGCAACCATATAGTTGAGTGTGGTGGCGACGTATTATCGGCGTGGAGTAGTCGCTGCTGAGAGTAGTAGCGAGCGCGCTAGTGACAAATGTGCGCACCAGCCAATACGCAAGATGATGTTGAATGCGAATCCTAGCATCGGTCAGCTCAAGGGGCCAAAGGACGGGCGTAAAAGCCCAAGTGATTGGCAATCGGCCGCTGCCGGGTTGGGACGCTGGTATGGATGGGCGAATTCAACACTTGCGTTTTGCCTGCGGAAGCGATCGCCAAGGTCGCCGAGCCACCTCCGTCTAAGTTCAGGGCAGTATTTGCCCCTAATTCAAGAACGATTTCACTCAACTCTGTCAGCGTGACACCGCGACTGTAGAACGGTTGGCGACCGTCAATCACAATCAGCCAGAGTTTCATCCCATCAGCTGAGAGTGCTACTGCCGTACGGGGATAGAGGCGATCGCTATCGTCATCGTCAGAACGAAGTGTTTGACCTGATTGCAGCAAAAGTTCGCGACCGGCGATCGCGTGCTGCGTACCAGACGGACAGCGCTCGGATGCAATTGTGGCTGATAGGGGTTTTGCCATGCACAGAACGGCCCAGCCGGTTTGGGCTGGAGAATAAGAGACGTCATTGCTGATGACTTGACCCAAAGCACCCACCGGATCTCCTGAATGCGGGTAGAAATCCCAGGGATGAAGAGCGCGAAACGGATAGAAAAAACTACCGTTTACAGCTAGCTGCAACTGGTAGCGCTCCAGAGCTGCAGATGTAGTTTGGGCCATAAATTCGCGATTGTGAAATGGCTGTGGCTCCGTTCCGGGCGTGACAAAGACGTTAACTCCGGCGATCGCGAGATCGACTGTGACGACATGTTTCACAAACATACGAGGTTTAGCGTGCAGCGTGCGCTCGTAGTCGATCCCCGCAAATAAAGGCAGGCGCATATTGTCCCGTGATGGTCGCTGCACTATGGCAACGCCATAGCCAATTCCACCGACAGCTACCACGGCACCGAGGCAGAACGACGCAATTTTGAGCAGAACACTGAGTTTCACAATCGTCACATCCATTTGGTTCCACGCATCGATCTCTTGCCCGCGCTCGATCCAATCAAGGTAGGATCATCACTTGTAACGCTAAATCTGGTTCGTAACGCTAAATCTGGTTCGTAACGCTAAATCTGGGCATTCGCACTCCAGTACCGGGACATCGAACGCGCTGGGCGCTAAATGTAGATTGACATCCTAAGTAATCGTGCTTAGTATATGGGCCTGGTCTGCTAGTACCCGGGCAAAAGCTTGGGAAGATTGGGTAAGGTCAATGTCCGCGTTGCTCGCACCAGCTCCGCTTCAAGTGTACTTTCGCGGCGATCGCGACGGTCTGCACCTGCACCTGCCCGAACCAGCGATCTCGTGGTCAGAGCTGTGGCCGCAAGTCACCTCGCGGATGCAGTCGAATCCACTGCTGTTGCTTGAAACTCAAGTCGTCACGCTCTGGGCTGGAGCTTGGGTTTTGGACAGTCAGCGCCTGGAAGCGATGGCTGCCCTGCTGGCAAATTATCAACTCCCTCTACAGCGGGTTCAAACCACGTGTCGGCAAACGGCGATCGCCGCCGCCACCTTAGGATATTCGGTCGAGCAAACTCCGCCTCTGGCTGCAGCCAGCACGAAAGCCGCCGACTTTGCAACGCCCCTTTACTTAGAGACTACCGTGCGCTCTGGGACAGCTATTCGTCACGCTGGCACCGTCATCGTCAAGGGCGATATCAATCCAGGTGGCGAAATTGTTGCCGGGGGGAATATCTTGATTTGGGGGCGGTTGCGAGGGATTGCTCATGCAGGCGCGCGGGGATGGCAGGGTGCAGCCATTGCGGCATTGCATTTCGACCCAACGCAGCTCCGCATAGCCAACCGGGTCGCGCGGGCACCAGAGGGCAAAGTGACCTTTCCAACCCCAGAAGTTGCATACCTGCAAGACGATACCATTTGCATCGCCAGCGTTTCGGAATATTTGCGGAGATAGATATGAGCCGCGTCATTGTCATCACCTCGGGTAAAGGCGGGGTAGGCAAAACCACCACCACCGCCAACCTCGGTACGGCGCTAGCACGAGCCGGGAATTCTGTCGCTGTCGTCGATGCAGACTTCGGCTTGCGAAATTTGGATTTGCTTCTGGGTTTGGAAAACCGAGTCGTTTATACAGCAGTCGACGCAATCGCCGGTGACTGCCGTCTCGAACAGGCTCTGGTGAAAGACAAACGCAACCCCAAACTGGTGTTGTTGCCAGCAGCGCAGTCCCGCGATAAGACAGCAGTATCTCCCGAGCAGATGCTAGGCCTCATCAAGCAGCTCGCGGCTGACTACGACTTCGTTCTCGTCGACTGTCCGGCGGGGATCGAGCAAGGGTTTAAAAACGCGATCGCAGGAGCGAATGCCGCCATCATCGTCACTACTCCCGATATTTCTGCCGTGCGCGACGCCGATCGGGTCGTGGGATTGTTAGAGGCTGCGGAAATTGAATCGATTCAATTCATCCTCAATCGCCTGCGACCGGATATGGTGGAAGCCAACAACATGATGTCCGTTGAAGACGTAACCGAGATTTTGGCTATTCCTCTCATCGGCATCGTGCCTGAAGATCCGGAAGTGATTGTTTCAACGAACAAAGGCGAACCGATGGTGATGATGGACGATCCCAGTTTTGGGGCAGTGGCATTCACCAACATCACTCGGCGACTGATGGGGGAAGATGTACCGATGCTGGACGTCAACACCCTTAACGATACATTCATGACGCGACTCAAACGCTTCTTCACCCAACCCGTGTTCTAGCTCGGTTTATCTCTCATGTTTCTAGAGTTCCTGGAACAGATTTTTTCGCGGCACGCACAACCTAGTAGCCGATCCCAGGCGAAGCAGCGGCTGCAGTTAGTTTTGGCTCACGACCGCTCGACCCTTTCGCCAGCCGCATTGGAATCGATGCGGAAAGAGATCCTAGAAGTAGTCTCACGATATGTCGAGTTAGATGCAGAGAGTTTAGAATTTAACCTCGCGAGCGAGCACGGAACGACCGCGTTGATTGCGAATCTACCTATTCGTCGCGTTCGCAAAGAAGCTTCCGATCCCGCCACCAAAACTTACTGAGATAGACTTGGTGCCTGTAACCGGCGGATCGACAATCAGATTTACTCATACAAACAGATTTACTCATATTGCTCTTGACGTTTTAGTTAGGACACAGAGGCTCTGACTGCGCCTGGGTTCTGGGTAGCTAAAACGTCCTAAGCAGCTTGACGGCTGCTACACAAACGGACCGCACGAGATTTTCACTCCGATTGTCCAGCTCTAGTCTCCCTGCGGCCACTCTTCCCAAAGCTCGGTCACTTGTCGCAAACTGCAAAAGCGACCGCCGCCCAAAATCAGGTGGTCGAGGACGGGAATATCGAGAATTTGTCCGGCTTGCAAGAGTTGACGGGTCAATTCTAGGTCGGCATGGCTGGGATCGAGGCTGCCGGACGGATGATTGTGCGCGACGATAATACGACACGCTCCCTGACGAATCGCGGCCTGAAATGTCTCGCGCGGGTGTGACAGCGTCTCCGTTGCCGTTCCTTTTGTCACAATTTGGCGGCCAATGAGACGATGCTTGATATCGAGCAAGACTGCGCCAAAATGCTCTTGCGCAGCCCACATGAGTTCATCACCCAACACTGATGCCGCCATAGCGGGAGAATCAATCGTGACGCGATCGCCTGGTCGGGCCATAAAGGTGCGTCGTCCGAGTTCGATGGCAGCCAGAATAGTCGCAGCTTTAGCCGGCCCTACGCCTTCAATCCGCGTTAGCTCAGCCACCTCTGCTTGACGCAACCCATTCAGGGGATCGGTGTCGTGCTGACTGAGGGTTTGTAAGATCAAATGTCCCAAACCGACCGCTGACAATTTGCCTGCCCCCTGTCCCGTCCCCAGCAATAATGCCAACAGCTCGGCATTCGATAGATAGCGAGAGCCGCTAGCCAGTAACCGTTCTCTAGGGCGATCGCTCGCAGGAAGATCGGCAATTCTGAGGGAATAGGCAGACATGCAGACAGAGTTGGAGGGGACTGCGACCCTAGCTTGCCCTAACTGACTCGCAACGACTTCGCCACTTCGTAAAAGGTGTCTTTGACTTCGGCCCAACGAACGTCAGAAGTCGATGCCGTCAGCGTGTAGAGACGGTGGCGATCGATCGTGACGGTAACGACATCGTGTCGGGGCATTTGCCCAACTCGGGTATCGAACTCCATCACGTAATAAGTGTGGTTGCCCTCTTCTAGGAGGCCGCCGTTGACCAGCGTTGCCGAACGGTTACTTTGCGGCGGTGCCAAAATCTTGGTAGCCACTCGCTGACTCACGTCCTCAATGGAGCCCAAGTCTTCAATGCGGTTGACTCCATCGTAGGGAGACACCATCAAACTGACGTTTTCATCACCATAGACCAGATCCCGCAGCAAGACCTGCAAGCCGTTTTTAATGGGAGCATCAGTCGGCACCATGCCGTTGGGGTAGCTAAAGGTGTAGCGACCGTTGATATCGTTATACGGACGCAATCCAGCAGCTTTGGAGCATCCCCCCAGATATATCAGCGCGATCGCCATCAGTCCGAGACAGAATCGCTTGAACGGTAGCTGCTTGAAAAGTGTCATGGCAAGTGCAGGCAAAACATCAACCAGGCCACCCCCATTGATGCCGCTGGTGCGAGCTGAGGGTTTTGCGTACCGATCCTCTCACATTTCCGACCGAGACAACCGTTCTTCGCAGTATGACTCGGCACTAATGCAGACAGCGAGTCAGATACCGAGCCCGTCGAGCTCACTCCAGTGATACAAGCGGGAGCTAGTGGTGCAAAACAATGCGATATCGAGCTTTGCCGCTGCAAAGATGGGCGATCGCCTCGTTCACTGGCTCGAAGGGAAACATGTCCTCCACGGGCTTGATGTTGGGCATGGCAGCAAAATCGAGCATTTTGGCATAGGTAGACATGCCTCATTCATGGTTCAGCATGCTCATATCGCTGTGACAGATGCCGCAGTATTCCACCTGAATCTCGATGTTGTCGGCGCTCAAATCATCGGGCTCGCACTCGAAAGGCTCTAGGACACCACCAGCCTAAGTAGCAGCCTAGGCATCAGTTGCAGTCATCACTAGCACTCTCCATCGCAGGCGGCATGTCAGCTCGCTCGCATTCAGTCCAACGGATAGAGCATCAACATTTAAGGTGGATTTGCACGTTCTCTCCCACCTTCAGGAGTGGGCCGAGATGCCGTTACACTAGGATTGGCTAGAGGATTTCGCGGAGGCGAGTATGGTTAACTCTCCCTCAATCCCAGGAATAGACGTGTCATCCATGACAGCAGCAGACGTGGCCGCTCTGGCCGAACGGTTAGAGAGCGACTGCTACGAATCTGTATTCGATTGTCTGGAAGATTGGCACGCACTCAAGGCGGTAGCGTTTCAGGCTCCCAACTTAGTCGTTCCCTACGCTCACTTGCTAGAGATGGAAGTGGACGAGGACTGAGTACTGTCTGCAAGCACGTCGTTCACGCTTCCCGCATTCGGGCGAACCACGTCTGAAGTAGGTGGCGGCAGGTTGGTTCGCATACCCCCCCTAGCACTTCCGGTCGATGAAACGAGGCTGCGCTACTGGGGACATTGAGAACGCTACGTAACGCACCAGCCTTAGGATCGTCTGCGCCATAGATGACTTGCTGTAGCCGAGATTGGGCGATCGCGCCCGCACACATTGGACAGGGCTCTAGCGTCACGTACAGCCGACAGCGCTCTAGCTTCCAATCCTTTAACGCTCGTCCGGCCTGGCGCAACGCCAGAATTTCTGCATGTGCCGTCGGGTCGCAATCGCGTTCGCGCCGATTAGCTGTCAAAGCCAGCAGCTCGTCCCGCTCGTTCACAACTGCCGCTCCTACAGGAACTTCACCCGCTTCCCCGGCCTCGATTGCGACCGCGATCGCCAAATTCATCCACTCTGCATGCGGTCGCAATCGAGACATAGCGCCTAAGATCGTGTCATTCTTTTATAGTGTCGAACCTATCTCACTCGCTGACGTGCTGCACCCTCTGCATCTGTTTCGACGTCTCGATACTCAATATTGCGGTCGTTACGTGTTGCAATTAGCAGCCGTCGATTCCACCAATCGCGCCTTATCGCACTGGGAAAAAACAGGCTTAGCTACGGGAGTTGGCTTACCCGAAGGTACGACGCTGATTGCCGCTCAACAGTCAGCCGGCCGCGGTCAGCGCGGCCGCGCGTGGAACTCGGTCGCTGGTGGATTATACTGTTCGATCTTGCTCTATCCCAATATCACTCCACCACAGGCACTGGAGTTAACCTTGGCCCTGGCATGGGGCGTGGCCAGAGCACTGCGCGAGCGCCTCGATCTCGACGTGCAGCTGAAATGGCCGAATGATTTAGTGGCTGGAGATCGCAAGCTCGGCGGTCTCCTCTTGCAAACGCGATCGACGGGCAATCGCGTCAGCTCGGTGGTGTCAGGCTTGGGCCTCAATGTCAATAACCCGACCCCGGAGATCGGTACGTCATTGGCAGTATTGGCGGGTGTGCCCCAAGATATGACCGACGTAACAGCGATCGCATTACATGGGATTGAGCGCGGTTACGAGCGGTGGCAAGCGACGGGCTTTGCAAGGCTGCGGGCAGAGTACGAAGCCCTCATGCGCCATCACCAAGCTACCGTTCGGCTCGACGACGAGACTGGCACAGTAGCAGGTCTGACGTCGGCCGGGGCCTTATGCGTGTTAACCGAGCGAGGCAAACGCTGCTTTTACCCAGGGGAATTATCGCTGGGCTACGCTCCTAAAGAAAAGGCAATAAACTAATCGCGCTAGTAAAGATTGGCAAAAGTGGCTCTACCCTTGAATGAGAGAGATAGAGGGGCCTGCCATCCCATGCCCGAGTTTATTGCTCACTTTAACCGCACTATGGCTAAGCCATCCCAGTGGACTTACAAGGATAAACCTCTGGTCGCTTGAGCAGTTGAATTATTTATGTCTAGCTGTACTAGGTGGAGTCGTTCGGCTTGAGCTTGGGTGAGACGGAACTGTCCGATACAACTGCGCAGCTTTCAGGGGGTTCCAAGGCTCGTGCCTGTGCTTGGGTAGATACAAAAACTGCCAGGTGAGGGCCGATGTGAGCGAGTATCTGGCGGCGCATTGGGCTTCGATGGCTTCCAAACTGGTCAGAATCTCTGAGTCGCTATCGGCGTAGGGAATGGCAGCCGCTTCGTCCAGGCAGGCCTGCAAACGCTCTTGTTTCTCGGGAGACATAGCCACTAGCTCCATGAGTTGACGAGGATGTCCACCACTATCGTTCTTATCAGCCTATTTCCCTAAACTGGATGCTCCGAGTATTGTTCTCGATACTCCTCATTCAAGTAACACCAGATGTCCCAATGACAAACTCGTTCACACCGAATGTGTTGCAAAATCTTAATCATGGCGCTCTCATCTATATTTAGTTTTCTATAGAGGTTGATACGCCGCTTTTAGTTCTGGGGGGACAGTCCTAGAAGAACGCATCGTAGATGATTGAGGTGCGTAAGAACATTGCATATCTTCTTTGATTCAGCAGATATGTATGATTTTTTTGACTTTGGAGCTTTTTAAAACTCACTTTGTTGTATTTTTCGGATTTATACGTATGACTACCATTGGCTTTTCACGGGTCGGTTCTTTTGATGGAGTTGGTAACCTAAGCGTTCTCGATAATCCAACTTCTCTTCAGTTTGGTCCTGATGGTCGGCTTTACATTGCCGAACAGAATGGCTCAATTAATGCTTTCACCGTAGCCCTCCAAAACGGAGAATATGTCGCTACCGACTACGAGGAGTTGACTTTGCCAAATGGCGAAGAAATTGTAAAGTCAATCCAGAATCATAATGATGATGGCTCGCCTAGTAGTCAAAGCGATCGCCAAGTCACTGGCATTGTAGTTACCGGCACGGTCGAGAATCCCGTTCTTTACATCTCATCTAGTGACCCTCGTATCACGAAAAGAGGAGGGTTTAATCTGGATACGAATTCAGGTGTCGTTACCCGCGCCACGTTTACTGGGAATGAATGGGAAGCGGTGGACCTCATCCGGGGCTTACCGCGATCGGAAGAAAATCACTCCGTCAATGGCCTGGTGCTAAGCCAAGATGGCAATACTCTCTACTTGGTAGTTGGCGGTAATACGAATAACGGTGCGCCTTCTCGATTCTTCTCTTATACGGGTGAGTATGCTCTTTCCGGTACGGTACTCGAGATCGATCTTCAGGACCTTGAGAGTCGAGGCATCCTAACCGATCCGGCAGGCGGCCAGAATGATACGTCTCGGCAATATATATACGACCTGCCAACCCTTGACGATCCTTCAGTTGCCAATGATGGCGTCCGAGAAGACAGTGATGGGCTAGATGTGGTTGGCCCCTGGGGAGGCAATGCGGGTCTAAACATGGCCATTTTGCCTGCCGATGCCCCGATGCGCATCTTTGCAGATGGGCTTCGCAATGCCTATGACCTCGTGATGAGGGATGGCAAGCTCTACACCGTCGATAACGGTTCTAACAATACTCTCGGGGGCAACCCTATTGTTGTGAATGGGGAAGCCACAAACCAACCTAATAATGGGGGCGTAGGGGATCCCGAGCCGCTGTTTTTGCTCGAGGATGGCGGATACTACGGTCATCCGGCTCCGGCCCGTTCCAATCAAGATCTTGCTTGGACTGTTTACGATGCCAACGGCAACCCTGATGAGTCCGTCTCACCCAACAGCGTGCCTGACCTATCCGCTCTAGTACCCGATAGTGTCAACATTGCGAATGGTTTCATCATCGACCCAAGCAAGTTCACCGACAATGCCGCCCGACTAAGTCAAAGTGGTATTCGCATCGAACGTGATAGTCCGCAAAGCAACTCTCTGGTCAACCTCGGAACGTCGAGTAACGGCTTGGTGGAATACACCAGCAATGTCTTTGATGGTGCGCTAAAAGGGGCACTGATAGTCACCCAATTTAATAGCAACGTCACGCTACTCAATCTCAACGATGCAGGTACGGACCTGGAAGCGCTGGTCGACCCCGGGAATGATGGAATTCTCGGTACGGGAGACGATGAAGTTATCGATAGCGACGGCGTCTTCACTCTGGTCACGGGCCAGTCGCAACCGCTGGACGTGACGACTGGCCCCAATGGAACCATCTGGGTCGCCGAGTTCGGTCCCGATAACATCGAGGTCTTTGCACCTGGCCCCCCCCCGCCACCAGTACTCGATCTCGACGGAGACGGTATCTTCAACGTCGACGACCCATTCATTCGCGATGAGACCAATGGCAGTTCCGTTGCCGTCCTCCCCGGACAGACCCTTTTGTGGGATTTCGATGCCAACCAAGATGGCAATCTCCCAGGGTCTGATGGCTATGGTGGCGGTCTGACTGGAGTGATGATTGACGGAGTTACTGACTTCGAACAGTTCTTCCAAGAAGACTCAACTTTACCCGGGCAGTTCGTCAAACTCGACAACGTCAAATTCATTACTGCTGCTGGGGGGGGGACGACCATCGTCGAGGTCGTCGCGAATGGGGATCCATTCAGAAATAGAAACAATGGTGCGTATTTATTCCACACTGGCGTAGCCATTGCGCCCACTGTCGATACGTTTACAGTCAAATGGACGGTCTTCAACCCAGCCGCTGACTTTACGGGGCCCTTTCAACAAATTGGCGGCTACATCGGTACCGGCGACCAGAGCAATTACCTCAAGCTCGTTGCTATCCAGCATCCGACTGGAGAACTCCAGGTCCTCCTCGAGGATGGCGATGTCGTACAGGCGAGCTCATTCCTTCAGGCAAATGACCTCTTCAACGTGCCTCAAGACCAGAAAATCTTCTTCGAATTGGAGGTCAACCCTTCAACTGCAACCGCAATTCCGACCATCAGTTACGAAACAGGTGATGGAGCCGTGACGATAGTGAACGGGGCTCCCATCGACCTGAGTGGCACAGCTGTGCTCGATGCGATTCGAGGCAACTATACCGTCAACGGACAGACTACCGGCCTAGCAGTGGGCTTGCTCTCCACGAATGCAGGCCAGTCTGCTGCGGATGCGTTTCAGGCCATCTTCGACGATATCGAGATTGTGGCCGAGGGCGAGCCCCCTCAATCGAGTATCCTCTACCGCGTGAATGCTGGCGGTCCCCAAATTGCAGCCATCGACGGAGATATCCCCTGGGCTGCCGATACAAAGAACAACAACAGTTCTTTCCTGGCTGACCCTGGCAGCAACAACGTCGCATTGTTCCCGGCCGTAGAAGCAGGAGCCACCGTGCCAGCAACCACGCCAGGTGCTATTTTCAATACCGAACGCTGGGATCGGCCCACAGGCTCGGAGATGGCATGGACTTTCCCCGTTCCTGCCGAAGGGCTTTACGAAGTTCGCTTATTTCTGGGGGATGGCTTTGGTAGTACCAACGATCCGGGCGAGCGTGTGTTTGACGTGGCGATCGAGGGCAGCATCCCCGATAACCTCAACGATGTCGACCTCTCCGGCCAATTCGGCCATCGGGTGGGTGGGGTCATCAGCAACACGGTCACAGTCACTGATGGCGCTCTCAATATCGATTTTCTGCACGATGCCATCCAAAATCCATTAGTCAATGGAATTGAGATTCGCCGGGTTGAGGACGAGCCACCACCACCTGAACCAAGTGGTGAAGCGGTCCTGTCGATCGCGAAAGACAGTAACAATGTTCAGGCATCGAATTTCGGGAATAATTCTTTCCAAATTGAAAATACGGGCGACAAGAAAATCGCTCAGGTCGTCATTGACGTGACGGGTGCGCTTTATCCAGACACCGTCTTCGATCCCTTCGGCGTGGCAGGTGACACGCTTGGCAAAGAGCTGGTCATTAATACCCCAGGCGGTACTGGAGTTGATGCTCCCAGCAATGCGTCCTACATCGGCACGGGCGGCACCGCTGGCTTTGAAGGCTTGCAGCTTACCTTCGATGAAAGCGTCAATGGCGGATTCGAAACTGGTGAGAGTATCGGCTTCTCGGTTGATATGGATCCAAATTCAATTGCCGGGGCCGACAAAGGTATTCTCGATTCCGGCAGCGACCCTGATTGGGATATCGGTGGTGTTTCAGGTGCCGAGCTGATTGGTTCCACCTTCACGGTGACCTTTACCGATGGCACCACAGCTACCGGACAACTCCAAGGGGTGGACAATCAAGGAGGTTCGCAGGCACTGGCGTC
>JBCBVC010000044.1:0-26960 GCA_039817845.1 Cyanobacteria bacterium J06642_2 | reverse complement strand
ATAACCTCAAGCGCGTCGCTCCATACGTCGACTCCACCTCAAGTCAGATTCCCCAACGAGAGTTTTTGCAGTCTGCCGACGAACGCGAGCGACTGACTCCGATGGGCAACTGCATTATGTGCGGTGCATGTTACTCCGATTGCAACGCTCGCGAGGTCAACTCTGGTTTTGTCGGTCCTCACGCTCTCGCTAAAGCCAACCGCATGCGGATCGATTCGCGAGACAGTCACACTGACGATCGCGTGCACAAGCTCGACAATCTCGATGGCGTTTGGGGCTGTACTCGTTGCCAGAACTGCGATGATGTTTGCCCGATGGAAGTGGCACCGCTGGAACAAATTACCCAGATCAAACAGGAGATCGTGCAATCTGCCCCCGCCCCCCGCCAAGCCAGTCGCGCCGTACGTCATCGCCTAACGCTGGTCGATCTGGTGAAAGAAGGAGGCTGGATTGACGAACGCAAATTCGGCGTGCGCGTTGTCGGAAACTACTTTCGGGACTTGCGAGGATTGCTGAGTTTGGCCCCCTTGGGTTTAATCATGCTGACACATGGCAAATTTCCTCTCACCTTTGAAGCCTCGGAAGGTGCCGCAGAAATCCGCCAGACGATCGCCGCAGTGGAGCAACAATCGTGACTCTTAGATATGCTTATTACCCCGGCTGTGTCGCTCAAGGTGCCTGTCGCGAACTCTACGATGCCACCGACGTAGTCACGAGATCCCTGGGCATCGAGCTCGTCGAACTCAAGCAGGCGAGTTGCTGCGGTTCCGGCACGTTCAAAGAAACCTCGCAACTGCTGGAAGATACCGTCAACGCGCGCAATTTGGCTCTTGCTGAATCCTTGCAACTGCCTTTGATGACCCATTGCAGTACGTGCCAGGGAGTCTTAGGCCGCGTCAATGAAAAACTGAAAGCCGCGAAAACCAGCGATACCGAGTATTTTCATCACGTCAACGCCACCTGCAAGCAGGGCGGCTGCAAACACGCCTACCGAGGTACGGGCGACGTTCGTCACCTATTGTGGGTTCTTGTAAAGGACTACGGCCTGGACGCCATTCGCGCTCGAGTTCGCCAAACGCTCTCTGGTCTGAAGTGCGCAGCTTTTTACGGTTGCTATCTCCTCCGCGCTCAGACCAACAATCCCGTAGACGACCCCCACAATCCCAAATCGATGGAGAACCTGTTCGAGGCATTGGGCGCAACTCCAATTTGGTATCGAGGCCGAACGCAGTGTTGTGGCTGGCCGCTCGCCAGCTATGCACCCGAACAATCGTTTCGGCTGGCGGGCAAGCACGTTGAAGAGGCGATCGCAGCTGGAGCCGATTGTATGGTCACGCCGTGCCCGCTCTGTCATCTCAATCTTGATTCGCGTCAGCCAGAGGTAGAACGCGTTGTCGGTCATCAGCTCGGGTTACCCGTTCTGCATTTGCCCCAGCTCGTCGGTCTTGCTCTCGGCATCGCCCCCAAGCAACTCGGCCTCCACCATCACGTCGTTTCCACGCAGCCAGTCATTGCCAAAGTCCGGTCTCTAGTATTGGCATAAAAAGTATTGGCATAAAAATGCGCGCACTCATCAAATCAAGCGATAACAGGCAAGTATTGCAGGCTGCGCACTCTCCCAGGCGCCGAATAGATTTTGGACAGACTCGATGTCAAACGACGCGGAGTCGACCTCGTCCTGGTTGCTGCTCTTTCTGAATCAGTTTCTCCCGCTCGTAAGCCAACTGGCAGATGCTGTCATCCATATCGGATGCCGAACCAATTGTGGCTTCAATGAGTTGCTCGGTAAATAAGAACTTGGGGCCATACTCGGACATCACGAGCGTGGCGTTTAGGTCGTCAACCACTAAATCTCGTAGGATTTGCCGCGCTCGCACGATGTCGTCTGCTAGACAGGCTTCTACTAACTCTAAAGCCAAGTAAGTACTCATAGCTTGTAATTCTACCAATGCAAAGAATGCAACATTTCTTTTGTTACCTGCAAGTGTCAGATATCACCAAGATTGAAGCGTACTCGTGGAGCTCTGAGCTATGCAGTGTATGATAGCAAACTTCATTCTTCTTAGAGAATTTCCCGAGTCTGTGAAATTCTGCCTGTTGCTCTAGCCTTGAATCGGACAGGAGCAACTTTACAAGGTGTACTCAATCATCTAGAGAATGCCCTGTCGCAGGCTTAAAGCTACTTGGGACTTTTTAGTGCTATCCAGAACCCGGTCGCGGTCAGTTTCCACGTCCAAACTCAAACGTCAAGAGTTATAACCCTCAACCTCAGTATTCAGGTTCCCTCGAAGCATCAAGATCGAAGTTCGGTCAATTTTGAGCAGCTGCGCTCTCAAGCCATAGTGCCTGCCCACCACCAGACGACAGGTGAAAGTCCACGATGCTCAGCCATTCTCGCTGCATGTAGGGCGGGATTTTGAGCAGTACATCAGTACCAGAGACAAGGGGTAGCGTAATCCGCAAAGCCCGATCGCGGGGCAAGTAGGTCGCCAAATCGGTGATGTCAAACTGGCCGACATTGGGCAATGTTGGAGCGTCAGCGGCAAGACGACCCATATCTTGCGGTAGAGGTACTGATTGCACTGGGTCGAGGTCCACCAGCAGTGGGCGATCGCGATCGAAGGCTACAACATCAGGAAATCCAACGAGACGGAGTAAAACGCGATCTTCTCCTTCAGTCCGCACCCGCTTAAAGGCGATCGCCTGCCAAGCACGCTCGTCCACATCTCTGAGAGCGTGGCGGGCGCGAATGAGGGTTGTATCGGGCGGTTCTTGCGTGCGAACGATAACAGCTTCAGCCGGAGCAGCCAGCCACAACCAGTGAACGAACGCCAAAACTAAGGTCGTGGCAGCAGGGAACCGTAGCAGGCGAAGGTGGCGCAAACAAAACCGCAAGTCTTTTTACCCAGCATTAGCTACGTGATTGGCGCGGCGGCGCAGTTGGCCGCAGGCCGCATCGCGATCCAAACCGCGCGATTGCCGCAAGCTTACGGCGACAGAGCGATCGATCAAAGTATCCATGAAACCAGTAACGCCTTTGGGATCGGGACGGCGATAGTCAGCTTCGTCAATGGGATTGTAAAGCATGAGATTGACGTGACACTGGAATCCCCGCATGAGATCGGCCAATTGACGCGCGTGCCGTCGTCGATCGTTAACCCCGCCTAGCAGCACGTACTCGAAACTCAGCCTGCGCCCCGTACTAGCGACGTAGGCTCGACAGTCCGCCATCAAGCGTTCGAGCGGATACTGGCGGGCCGATGGAATGAGCTGCGCTCTCAGGTCTTGATTGGGGGCATGTAGGCTGATGGCGAGAGTAGTTTGCAGGTGATGGGTGGCTAAGCGGCGAATTTGTTTGGGAACGCCCACCGTAGAAATGGTGATGTGGCGCTGGCCGATGCCGATATCGCCATTCAGTCGTTCGACCGCTTTAATTACAACCGGCAGATTGTGCAGCGGTTCCCCCATGCCCATGAAGACGATGTGAGTCACCCGCCGCTGAAACTCGTGCTGGACGGTCAACACCTGATCGAGGATTTCGTGCAGACGTAAATTGCGCTTGAGGCCGGATTTACCCGTCGCGCAGAAATCACAGGCCATCGCGCAGCCCACCTGCGACGACACGCATACTGTCAGGCGATCGCGCGTGGGAATGCCGACGGTTTCAATCGTTTGGCCGTCATCCAGCAGCAGGAGAAATTTGATCGTGCCGTCTGTCGCAATCGCGCGATGCAAAATCTGCGAACGGCCCAAAGGATAGTCGGCCCAAGCCTCTCGCCAAGATTTAGGCAGGACGGTGATGTCAGAGAGCGATCGCGCTCCTTTGCGGTAGATCCAATCGTGCAGTTGCTTGCCGCGATAGCTGGGCTGTTCGCGCTCCTGAGCCCACGCTTTCAGTTCGAGCTCGGACTGACCGAGAAGCGGGAGGGTTGAGACGAGGGGAGAAGAAAGTGAAGTCACGAGTAGCAGAAAAGTCCTGACAAACGAGCCGAGCGCCACTGCAGGTCTTGCGAGACAGCAGTTTCGCGATGCGAGATGAGATGCAGATACATTTGAAACAAGGATCGCCCGCACTCTATTATGGCTTCTGAATGCTGTCGCGCTTGCCGCGACGGATTTTGCCAGCGAGGTTTCCATCCCTAGAATCTCGCTAATTTTATCTGTCGTCTAGCTTTTGGAAGCGATCGTGACTACTGAAACCTCCCCCTCGACCCTAACTCATCAAGGTTGCGTCATTTGGTTTACCGGACTCTCCGGCTCTGGCAAATCAACTGTTTCTGACGTAGTCGCTAAAGCGTTAAAGAAGACCCAGTGCAAGTTAGAGACGCTAGATGGCGACGTGGTGCGCACCAACTTGAGCAAAGGATTGGGGTTCAGTCGCGAAGACCGAAACATCAATATTTTACGCATCGGTTTTGTCTGCGAGCTACTGGCTCGCAACGGCGTCATCGCCATGACGGCTGCTATTTCTCCTTACCGTGCCATTCGCGACCAGCTGAAAGCGCGAATTCCTAACTTCATCGAAATTTTCGTCGATGCTTCGGTTGAGGAATGCGCTCGTCGCGATGTAAAAGGCCTGTACGCCAAGGCATTTTCAGGAGAAATCCCACAATTCACCGGCGTATCCGATCCCTACGAAGAGCCGCTCAATCCGAACTTAGTGCTGCATACACAAGATGAAACGGTAGAAGAATCAGCGATGAAAGTGCTGAATTATCTGGTCGATAACGGCTTTATCGAAAACTGGACACCCGCACTTTAATCTTTGTCTACAGCAGCCTTCAAGCTGTTTAAGACGTTTTAGCGATCCAGAACTCATTCGCACTCAGCACTTTTATGCCCGAACTAAAGCGTCAAGAGCTGTGGGTGAGTGGCCTTCAAAACCTATAAAAATCGTCCTTGCGGTTCATTCTGGACGACTACATCGCGATCGCGCGGTAGCGGTGAGACGGGTTCGGCAAGTAGAAACTCGCCTGATTCGATCTGCTGCTTGAGGGCGATCGCGATTTCGTTGGCGAGGAACTGACTGGAAAGTGGAGCCGTCCTTACCGTGCGGCCATTCAGGGTAATCCGGCCGGATTTGAGTTGAGCGTAGCTGACCGAGCCAAACGTCGGTCGCACCCGTCGAGGAATGGCGAAGTCGATCACGGGAGCGACTAACTCGGTATCGCGCACAGCCGCGTGACGAACAATATCCGCATTCAGAACTGGAAGCGGGATGCCGATACCCACCATGAGCGAAGGACCGTATCCCTCGAAATAGCAGCCGCGCACCCACCGAGCCTGCATGATTTTGGCATCGCCGATTAAGGCCAATGTCGCGGCCGGACCGACCGGCGTATCATTGGGCAAGCGTTTTTGCTTGGGAAAATGCTGCGTACCTTCCCAACTGATGTAGCCTATCCCCCCTCCGAGCCAAATCCGAGTGCCAATGCCGATCGCGTCCAAGCGGGGATCGTTGAGTAAAGGACTGAGTTCTCCACTGCTGACATAGACGGCATTGCCCAGGTGCGGCTGCAGCGGTCCCAGGTAGGTATGCAAGACGCGATCGCCACCATTCACGCCCACGATGAAGTTTTGATAGAGATTGCGGGGATTGAACAGATAGAACTGATTGATCGAGTCCTTGGAGATGGCAATGTCGAGACGTTCGCGCGGATAGCAGTCCGTTTGCTGGCCGATGGCGACGAGCTCGACCGTATGCCCGGCAATTAAATCCGCAATGACGTGACCGCCCCCGCGTTTTGAGTCTGAACGTTCGGACGCCTGCGATGCGCCTAAATAAAGATCGACAGCGCCGAATCCAGCATAGGCAGGCACGCCATCCAACCAAGCCTGTCGCATTTTGATGGGTGGATCGGGATGGCCGATATTGAGCACGGCCCCGGAAGCCTCCATGGGTTCAAAGGTGCCAGTGGCAATGACATCAACGCGATTGTAGATATCGTCGACGTCTTCCTGGATGGCAAGCTGTTTGAGTTCGCCGAGGGTCAGCACGCGTGCAGTGCCAGAACTGATACGCGAGTTGATCTGCGCGATGGTGCGAGTTGAGGACGAAGGTTTACCCATGGCTTCATCCTCGCGTACCCGCCCGCAATCGACCACATGGCTCCATACCGATTGGTTTAGAGCGCATTAGCGAACGGGCTCAGCGAGAAGACTTCGATTGCCGCATGCGTTTGGTTAGTGAAGCCCACAGGCTTCGAGGTTCTTGAGCCTTTTCCAATTGCGCTTGCAGCTGCTTGATCTGGCCTACCAGTGCGGCTGATTTGCGTTGCAACGTGCGATGCTCGATCGGATCGATGCGAGTAGTCGCCTCCGATTTTGCCTGCGCCAGCTGCTGCTCTAAGGCACGATAGCGCTTGGGATCGACGTGATGTTCGACCGCAGCCCGAGCCTTCGCTAACTGGTCTTCAAGGGTTGAGATCGCTTCAGTTTGGGCATCAAGCTGGTCTTGCAGCAATTGCTGCGCCTCTGGTGCAATGTGGGCAGCCAATTCTGCTTCCAACTGTGCCATGGTGAGATCGCGATCGCCCAACTGCGACTCTAACTGCGCGCGAGCCTGCCTTTCACGATCGAGCTGATCTTGTAGGGATTGCTGCGCCTCCGGTGCGAGTCGCGCGGCCAATTCTGCTTCTAACTGCGCCATGGCGAGATCGCGATCGCCCAGTTGAGATTCTAACTGCGCGCGAGCCTGCATTGCCTCATCAAGTTGGCTTTGCTGGGCTTGCAGCTGCTCGGGAGGGATTGCAGCTTGAGCTTGACTGCGAGCTTCATGCAGTTGCGTTTCGAGTGCGGTAACATCGCGATCTCGCGCGTCTATCTGCTGCTGCAAAGCCACCAGCGCGTCCGGTGCAACTGCGGCATCAGCCCGCTCTTTTTCACCTGCAAGCTGAGCCTCCAAAGACACAATCGCTCGCGCCTTCGCTGCGAGCTGCTGCTGCAGTTCGTCTCTCTGCGCTTCGAGCTGAACAACCGCGCGATCGCGATTGGCAATTTCTGCCTGGAGAAGCTGTCGGGTTGAGATCGCTTCAGCTTCAGTTTGATAAGCCGCATCACTGGCGCGGGCCTCGCTCTCCTCCAAATCGCGTTGTTTTGCATCCAACTGCTGAGCTAGATCTACTTTTTCGCTCTCGATTAACTCGGCTCGATCCCTAGCTGCTGCCAACTGAACTTCTAGCTCGGTCAAGCGTTCGGGTGCGGGCCGGGATGCCAGATCGGCTTCTAAGGCAGCAATCCGAATCTCAAGAGCATGCACAGTATTCGTACGAATGGTTTCGTTAGGGATCGCGTCAAAATAGGTTTCATCAGGGGGCGTGGAGATCGTAGCTTCTGCCTCCATGTCAGTCGTGCTGTTCCCCTCGACATCCCAAGCTTCGGCAGGTGTTGATTCGGTCAAGATCGCTGCTAGCGCTGCTACTGTCTCAGCTTCAGCTAGATCGGAAGGAGGTAGTTCGGGATCGACGCGTTCGGCTAGATAAAACGCCAGCGTTCCCACTGTCTTCAAACGCGCGACCGCATCGAGGTCAGCGGTCGCGATGGGATAAGCATCCAGAGGAATCGACTGCACGCTCGATACAGAGACATCATTGGCATCAGCTCGGAATGCAGCAGGAGAGGCAACCCCGTCAATAGACGTGACATCACCTGCTTCTGAAACGTAATAGAGCGTGGTTTCAGTACTGTAATACCCTGCTTCAATATTGCGTTCGTCATCGATCTCGACCTCAAACTGCTGCAGCACATCGCGTACGGCCGCACATTCCGCACGCGTCCCCCAAAAAATGCAGCCGTCGCCATACTCTTCCCAGCGATCGCTCTCCAGAGGTGCCAGACTCCCCATCTGCAATGCCTCGGCGATCTCTTTCAAGGTGCCGGCCCAGACAGCACACGCCCCATTTTCACCAACAGAAATATCGGACTCGTAACGGTCAAATGCCACTGAAAAAACGTATTGCTCGGCCATTTCGATTTAGCTCTCTCGTTCGTCGAATGTACATGCGAACGACTGCGCTTCAACCTCGCCTCAACATCCTCATAACAGGAATGAAAGGGACAAGGCAATGGGCAAACAGCTCGTTCGGGTGCAGAGCGGCGCGACTGAGACTTAAGCTTCAACCAGCTGTCACAGCCATCGCATAGAAGATACCCGCGTACGGACATTTGCCTAACAAACTTTAGCGTTGCGTGCGGAGCTTACAACGTACTGCAGACACTGTAATATTGGCGCGACCATTTCGGAAGTAGTCGAAGACGCATTTTGCCAGCAATTCTGTCACTTCCGCCCGATCCCCACCCATTCCCAACCAGATGACGTCAAGAAGATAACTAGGTTCTAAGGTCGATAGCCGTGGCTTCACCTTCGGTGGAATAAAGCTGGAAGTAGTTCCAATAGTTACCAAACACGGTTTTGACGTACTTGCGCGTTTCGGGAAACGGAATAGATTCGACAAACAAGTCAGGATCGCTCAGCCCGTAGCGCGCGACCCACTTATCGACATTGCCAGGCCCGCCGTTGTAACCTGCAACTGCCAGCATAGAATTATCGGCATTACGGCGATGAGTGTAGTCGAGATAGAAGCTGCCAAAGCGCAAATTATCGGCGGGCTCGGTTAAGTCGTAACTGCTTTGACCGATCTGTCCGGAAATCCACTGCCCCGTAGCTGGCATCACTTGCGTCAGCCCCAATGCGCCTGCAGCAGAAACAATTTCTGGCTCAAACCGAGATTCTTGACGAATTAGACCTGCTAGCAATAGCGGGTTGATCCCGAACTGTTTCCCATTACTGGCCAAGCTCTCAAAATGATGCATCGGATACACGGTCTGCCAGAAATCCGGCCGTTGTTTGAAGGGTTCGAGTTGGGTCGCGTCTGCTTCGAAGAGCAAGCGGGTGACCTGATTGATGCCTTCGAGTCGCTCGTCAGCTCGATTGCGCAGTACGCCGACAGCAAACTGCTCGGCTAGGCTCGGCTCTATCGAACTCAAGGTTTCCCACTGATACTGTTGCCAAGCCAGATCGGGTAGGTCAGCTAGATGGAGCGTTTGGACCGTCTCGGAAATGTTCGGTAAGGCCTCAAGTGCGGGTTCGTAGGTCAAATTCACGACAGTCCGTCCCACGGTAAAGTTGCCGACGGGATAGCCCAATTGTTCGGCTGCGCGCCAAGCATAGTAGGCATGACTTGCTTCGCGCAACGTCCGGCGGTAGTTTTCCACTGCACCCGCGCGATCGCCCAATTGTTCGCGCCATTTACCGGCCCAATAACGTAACTGCGCGCCCTCTTCAGTACCGAGCTGTCGGTCCGCCACCGCTTCCGCCTGACTGATGGCACTATTGAGCTGCCCGGCTTTGGCCAATTGAAACGCACCATTCCAGGCCGCCTTCCCTGCCGAGCGCGTAGTCGGGAAGCGACGAATTAACTCTTGACGCGTCGCTCGTGCCGAAGCTGCGTTAAAGCGATCGTAGATCTCGGACATGCGCAGCAGAGCTCCCGGCGCATCATCCGTTTCGAGATTGGCGACCTGTCGCAGTAAAGCCAGAGCTGTACTGCGATCGCTGGTTAGCGCCCAACGCAGCCGCCCGCGCGTCGCATCTTCAGACTGCGGATACTGAGCGAACAGCTGCTTAAAGATCGGCGTAGCTCGGTCGAGTTCGTTGGAAATTTGATGACTGCGGGCGCGGCGATACAAATTTTGCGATGTAGCAGGGGTGAACGCATACGCGCGAGACGCTTTGCCATATTCCTTTTGCATCCAGTAAGCATCAGCGATCGCCTGCCACTCGTCGCCAGATAAACGCTCTCGGCGCGCTTCCACCCATCGATTGAGGAGCGGTGCGAGCTCGTCCGCTTGCGGGTGATGGCGGGCCAGATCGTAGTAGAGCCCGTAGTTTGTCGGGTTAGCGCGGATAGCCTGTTGTAGCGCCAGGGCGGTGGCTGGATGAGCGGGGTAGCGCTGCAGCAGCTCCTCCAATCTCCCCAATCCCATCAGCGCTCGCGCCGCTAACGCGCTCTCCGGATACGCTTCGAACAATTGGGCCCAGGTGCGCTCGGCCGATAGCGGACTAGAGGCCTTCTCGTAAGCCATGCCGCGCATCATTAACACCAGATCGGCGATCGCGGGCCACTGCTCTTCTAACCCTTGTAGCCGCTCCAATGCCTCGGCTGCGCGTCCAGCTTCAAGTGCGAGGTGCGCTTCCCGCAGCGATTGCCGCACCTCAGCCTGCGACATAGCGGGCAGTTGCGCGTTTAGATTGCGTTCGAGCGCTTCCACAGGGCCAAAAAATGGTAGAAAACCCAACCATCCACCTAGGCTCAGCGCCCCCGCACCCATCAGGCCAATGCCACCCAGCCACCAGGCAGCGCGATATTTATGCTCAACCATCATCGCTCCTCACTTATAGGGCCAGAGGCAGGCTCGGAACACACGCGATCGCTTCCGCTAGCAATCCACATCTCAGGGCAAGCCCACTCGCGCACTTCAGAGATACATTTATTACGGTAACGTAAGATTTTTCTGCGAATGATTCGTAACGAAGTTGCCGCCTGCCGTTCGGTTCCAGAAAATGACAGACTGAGAATCGGCCGCACTAACACCATTTTGACTTTGAGGGATGAAATCATGAATGCCTCCGACTGCTCTCAGTCCCGCAGTCTTGCCCATTCGCCTCGTAGAGCCAAACCGCTTCATTTGTGGCTGACGTGCTGCTTCAGCCTCATGCTGGTCGTGGGGCTAACAGCCTGTCAGGGGACACCCCAGGCAACGGCAGATGGAGGCGCAGCAGCGGAACAGTTGACCTCGGTTCCTCCTGAATACGCCAATCGCCCGCAACTGTCGGGGACTGCAATCCTAACTATGACTGTAGTAACAGAAGCAACAGGGGAAGGCACGGTGACGTTGGAGCTGAATGGCGACCTTGCCCCGCTGACGGCAGGCAATTTCGTTGACCTCGTCCAAAAAGGATTCTATGACGGCTTAACGTTCCATCGCGTCGTTAACGACCCCGTGCCCTTCGTGGTCCAAGGTGGCGATCCATTGGGTAATGGTACGGGGGGCTACACGGATTCCGTGTCGCTGCGCAAACGGGAAATTCCGCTCGAGATTACCGTTGATGGCGAAGATAAACCACGCTATAACACCCTTCTCGACCAAGCCCAGATTACCCAGCCTCCGGCTCTGCCTCACAGACGTGCCGCTTTAGCGATGGCGCGCTCGCAAGCACCCAACTCCGCTTCATCCCAGTTCTACATCACTCTGTCCGACCAGCCGGTCTTAGACGGACGCTACGCTGTCTTTGGCTACATAACCGAAGGAATGGATGTCGTCGATGCTATCCAAGTTGGCGACACGATCGGAGCCATCAAGGTTATTGAAGGAGCCGACAATTTATTCGTACCGGAATGAGCTCGTTTCGCACGAGAATTCGTTTCCCAGGGACTTTAAGGTCAGCAACGCAGCTGCACTAACGTTTTGCCAATTCCACCAACTCGCGCTCGGGGATACTCACCAGCGGTGACTCTCCATACACAGCGCAGCTGTTATTCGGGCTTTCTTCCAACACGATCGCCTGCAGCTTGACCCCGAGCTCGCGCACTGGCAGCGTCAACAAGTCGCGAATGCGGAGGGCAATGTTTTCTGCGGTCGGTACGACCGTAGCAAAGTACTCGAGGTCTTTGTTGAGAAACGTGTGGTCGAACGGCTTAACGACCTCGCGCTCGATCGTGTCTTGCAATGCCACCAAATCGACAATCATGCCCGTGCGGGCGTCCATCTCTCCCACGACCGAGACTTCCAAAAAGTAGTTATGACCGTGACCGTGAGGGCGGGCGCAAAGGCCGTAGATCTCTGTATTTTCAGCTTGACTGAGATCGGGGCGCGCCAAGCGGTGGGCGGCGCTGAAATGCGTACGAATGGTTAATGTCGTTTCCATGCCCTGTCCTCGATATTCTGCCCACAACTCAGGATCTTCATTAACGCGCACGCTCGTCAGCGGCAGTGCATCGGCCAGACGATGCCAAATAGAGTAGGCGAGGCACTCCGTCGTCGGTAACGTGCGCTGAAATTCCGGCCACGCATCATTGAGATACGCAAAGTTCAGCTCGGCAATCACCCGCGATCGCAAAACTTGCTTCACGTCAGACAAGTTCAGCACCATGCCATAGTCATCCACTTCACCGGCCATGCTGACGTAAAGCTCGTAATTGTGGCCGTGGCCGGGAAAACGGGCTGAAGGGCCGAAGCGAACCTGATTTTCAGCTTCAGATAATTCTGGGAGCCAGTACCGATGGCTGGCGGCAAACTGCGCTCGTCGGACGATCTCGCACTGCATAAGCAATTACAAAGATTTGTTAATCCTTTTCAGCATAAATCACTTCGCTCGCTTTCGCCCTATGCGATTCTCAGATTCAGTGATTAAATGAGTAAATATTTGCCTAGTGTTAGATAGGCTACATTTTTGTATTTCCACCAAAAGTCCTGCGAAGCGGTCGCATAGCCGATCGAGCGCAGTATCGAGTTTTCAATCATCAGCTGGGATGAGCAGCAACGATTGTGACGGGTCGTAGAGCTCTTGCCCCAGTTGCCAGGCCGAAGGACATGGATCGCTGCCAAGTTATTGGCAGACGTCGAGTTGAAGCGATCGCACCGTCACCTCACCTTACAGGTGTCCCCCATGCAAGAGACTTACATCAACCATCCCACTTTCGGTCTGCTGTACAGCCTCTGTGCGGTGGGCACGTCCCAAGGTTTATTCACGACTCTATACGCGCAGCGCCTCTTTTTCCGCGTTTCTCTCAATCCGGCCCTCAGTGAAGACACCGTGTTTCAATCGGTTAGCCGCAGTGAAGCCAAGCTGATTGTGGAAGCTGAGCTGCGCAATTTGCGGCGCGAGGGTAAGCGCGAGGCGTTGGCTGCGCTAGAAGATGTCTATCGGCGCACATTTGTCTAACCGCCAATTTGGGACATCGTGCGCGAATACGCGCCCTGCGTACCGCGATCGCGTTCTTTGAAAGTGATATCAGATTTGTCTGCCAACACGCGACGAACCTGCTGACGTAAGTCAGCATCGCTGGCCCCGGAGCGCAGATAGGTTTTTAAATCCACCTGACCGGATTCATTAAGCAGACAGGGACGCAGCCAACCGTCGGCCGACAGCCGCATCCGGTTACAGCGATCGCAGAAACACTCGGACATCTGGCTGATAAACCCCAACGTTCCCAGCGCGCCAGGAATGCGGAACACGTCTGCTGGGCCGTTGCCGCGCACTGCCCCCGCTTCTAAGCCAAAGCGATCGCGAATCCGTCGCCGCAGCTCAGCCGAATCAATCCAGCTTTTATCGCCGAATAGCGCGGCATTCCCAATTGGCATGAACTCGATAAAACGCACGTGCCAGGACCGATGAATGGTTAACTCGGCCAGAGCTTCAATCTCACCGTCATTGATACCGGGAATGGTCACGACGTTGAGCTTGAGGGGATCGAACCCGACAGCGTGAGCAGCTTGAATCCCAGCCCAAACCCGATGCCATGCGGCTCGACCCGTCATGCGTCGAAAGGTTTCGGGGTCGAGCGAGTCGAGGCTAATGTTGATGCGCCGCAATCCTGCTTCGTACAGAGAACTTGCCCGATCCGCCAAGGCATAGGCATTGGTCGTCATAGCCAGGTCGACCATACCCGGCAACGCGCAGATGCGTTCTACAAGCTCGATAATGCCGCGTCGCAGTAGCGGTTCGCCCCCAGTTAACCGAAAGCGATCGAACCCCAAAGGCAGAAAAACATCGCGGATCAACCGCAAGATTTCCGCGTCAGTCAGAACGTCCGGTGGTGGCAACCATTCGATATCACTTTCGGCGGGCATGCAGTATTGACACCGAAAATTGCAACGATCGATCGCGCTAATTCGCAGGTAGTTAACCGCTTCGTTCATGGCATGTGGCCCTGAGTTAGCGCTCAGTCTAGCAGTAGGAACAACCGATTTATGGCCCGCGACTTCCCAGAACGAGTCATTTCAGAGCAGTATCTCAAGCTATGTCATATTTACGTTCTCATTCTCATATTTAATACGTTCTCGTTCTTATGTTAAGAAGAGAAGCCTTCCTTTCGAGCCCGTAAATTGACTAATGCTGCATCAATTTTGGCAACTTCCGGATGATTAGTCAGCTGTTCCTGCGCTTCTTTTTTCGAAATTCGGGCACGCTTTGCTAAAGCTAGAGTGTCATTTACAAATCGCTCGCGGTACGTTTCTAACTCTGCGATGGTCAATTCAATTTCTTCTAGAGTAGGAGCGTTCTCAGTCATCAGGGAAATCCTCGAGCTAGTTGAGTGAACCGTATCAATAGTTCAGAGTAAACCGATCTTCCCAAAGGGAAATGTAAATTGTTAGCTTTATTAAGAAATGCAAATTGTAGGGTTCCATGGACATTCGTCAGATCGAAACCTCCTTGCAGAGTTCGGACTCACAGGTTCGCCTGCGCGGCATCACCGCACTGCGAGCCTACGAGCCGGATGTGGTCGTACCGCTCCTCCTCGAATGCCTGGATGACGCGGAGTTTTTAGTCCGATCGTTCGTCGCAATGGGACTGGGACGCAAACGTACGCCTGCTGCCTACCAAGCCCTCCTCCAGCTACTGCAAGCCGATCCCGACCCTAACGTTCGGGCCGAAGCGGCCAATTCCCTGGCTCTGTACGGTGAAGACTCGCTTCCCCATCTCATCCGTGCCTTCCGCGAAGACGATCATTGGCTGCTACGTCGCAGCATTCAAGCTGCCGTCACCGACATGAAAGCCTATGACGCGCTCTTCGAGATTTCCACTTGTGCTGTAGAAGACGAAGACGATACCGTGCGGGCAACGGCTATTTCCTGCTTTGGTTTTTTGGCAGAGTCGCACTTGCGGACTGACGCGCTAAAGGCACTCCTCAGCCTGGCCGAAGCCGAAGAATGGCCGATTCGGGCTGGGGTTGCCCGCGCCTTGAAAGCGTTTTCTGGCGAGCCTGCCGCTCGGGCAGCTCTCATCCGCTTCAAGGAAGATCCCGACCATCGAGTAGTAGGCTCCGCCCTCGAAAGCTTAATGATTTAGCCGGAACCATTGCCAGAGCCAGCTCGAACATGCTTTATTAAGAAAAGCAACGAAGCCAAGATTTTTCTTGACATCGAGTGCCTTTTGAAGCTCAAAAGCACGGAGTAGATGAGATGGTTCTCTCGCTGGCGCACTCAAAGCTCATTGATACCGAGTCGGAGATACTAACCTTCTTTCGTTGCAGCGAAGGCGATTGGCGCTCCCAGCGACGTTATTATTCTCTGAAGCAAGGTAGCGTCCAGGAAGTGGTGTCCCTATTGAGCAATCGGTTCCTATCTGTCGGCGATGAGGCGCTCGAACATCTGGCCCAGCTGCATCTACTGGCTGATGGAGGTGCGTTCGCCTGTGGTATGCAGGTGACGTGGGAGAGCGATTACGTGAATTCCAACCGCAAGCAGGCAACTGGAACCACAATGTTTGGCGTCAAAGGTGACGTGTTGTATCGCGATCGCGGTTTTGCCACCGGCAAGCCCGTCACTGCGTCGTATCACTTTTCCACACCACAAACTTTACATCTGCGCACTGAGTATGGCGGTTCGGTGTTCGAGGAAGAAATCAAGCTGGTGGGCGACAACTACCGTACTCGCCAAACCATCATTACTAAAGCAGGCGAAGAGCAGATGGTCGGTCAATATTTAGAGACTCGCTTGCGCTGATACGGAAGCGCGCACAGCAACGTCTAAGAAATGCTTTAGGTCGGGAGTCACGAGGCCCTCGACCTTTGCTTTATCATCCCAAATACGCAATTGCATAGCGTCCTGGGCGTAGGGGCGATCGCCAAACTCTCGCGCTTCCTCAACTGAAAAGATACCTCCTTGCAGCTCCAAACTGAGTTTGGAGGCCGGGGACAGCGTGCTCCAGTAATTTTCGTCGATGGCGCAAAGGTAGCGTTTGGCATCGACGTGAAGGCGAATGGGTTCGGTGACGGCAGGGCTAAATTGAGACTTCAAGTAGGGGAGGGCGCGATACTCGTGGCGATCGTCGATACCGCGCTCGGCTGCGTCTTGACCCAAACCGTGCAATAAATGACCGACATCGTGCAGCAAGCTCGCCGCGATCGATGCAGGGCTCGCGTCAACAAATTCGGCCAGGGCGGCACATTGCAAGGCATGTTCGAGCTGACTGACAGCAGTTTCGCCATAGCGATCGCTGCCCTTCCGCTCGAATATTGCTGCAATGTCGTCAGTCGAGATGGTCTTCATCGTTCTATCCTCGTTAAGCTTCTCGCTAAGCTACGCGGCGACCCCGACAAACTACTGCGGTTAGTTGAGGAACGACCCCATCGTCGCGCACTGCAATCAAGTCGGCGCGCTTGCCAACTTCTAAACTGCCGCGATCGCCGTATAGATGAATTGCTTGGGCTGGATTGCTCGTCACCAACCGCATGGTTTCGTAAATGGGTCGGCCCGTATGCCAGGCAATCATAAAGATCGATTGCAGCAAACTGCGCGGTACATAGTCGGACGAGATGATATCGACCAAGTCGAGCTCGACTAAGTCCATAGCCGAGATATTGCCGGAGTGAGAACCGCCCAGGACCAAGTTGGGTGCGCCCATCAGTACCTTTAAACCAGCAGCGTGAGAGGCTTTGGCAGCTTCGAGTGTCGTGGGAAATTCAGCGATCGCAGCTCCATCTTCGATGGCTTCTTGGACGTGCTCTTCGGTCGCGTCATCGTGACTAGCAACCGAAAGCTGGCGAGAACGAGCCATCTTCGCCAGCCGCCTGCGATTGGTTCCGGCGTGGCGCTGCTGTTCGCTCTTGCGTTCTTGAATGAAGACTTCCATCTGTTCGGCAGACATGCCGCGCTTGCCCATGTAGTACTCTTTGAATTTTTCGATGTTGACGAACTGGCGCTGTCCAGGCGTGTGATCCATTAATGAAATCAGCGAGAGCAGGGGGCGATCGGCATAGTCTTCCACGACTTCTGCTACGCGCTCAAATCCTAATTCGCAGCGCAAATGAACGCGATGATCGACTGAGAACCGCCCAGATATTTGACCGTCGTGAATCACGTCCACCATCTGGCCGAAGTGGGTCATGCGGATCGAGCCGGGAGTAGTATCACCGATGGCGATCGCGTCGCATACGGTCGTTACGCCAGAACTGCCCAAATCACGGTCGTGGTAGACCGCTGCTGCTTCAATGGGCCAATTAACTCCAGGTCGGGGCGACATGCAGCGCTCTAAGTTGTCCGTGTGCAGCTCGATCAGGCCGGGAAGTAAGTATTCGCCTTCACCATTGATGCCCGTATCGACTATTCCGGGTTGAATATCGGCGATTCCACCATCGCGTACCACCAGCGTGCCCAGCACTTCGCGATCGGGCAGTTGTAAGCGGAAATTTGTATAGACCTGTTCGTTCGCCATAAAACCACCGGAGAGTGAGACGCACTAGTAAGCAGTATGGAGGGCGGTTCGCAAAAATCTATGTAGTCGGAAACACTTCAGTCTACGGACTTCAATCTTGAATGGGTAGCAGAGAACAAGTAAGAAGCCACCCCGCAAGCGCGAGATGGCTGAATCGTAACATTGACTCAGAGGCTCAGATGGGCGCTGCAATTACTGGTATGACAGTCGCCAACGTTGAAACCACAGCTAGCTCTCTCACGAACATCTCAGGCAGGCCGATCGCCTAGCGCTTACCTGCTTTCACCTTATTCATCTTGCGCAAACGAATGGACTGCGGCGTTACTTCCACTAGCTCGTCTTTGCCGATATATTCCAGCGCCCGCTCTAAGGTCATATCTACTGGGGTTTGCAGGTGCACCAATTCTTCCCCAGACGAGGCGCGGTGGTTGGTTAGCTGCTTGGCCTTGCAGATATTGATCTCTAGGTCTTGCGGGCGGTTGTGTTCGCCGATGATCATACCCATGTAGACTTTGGTGCCGGGAATAATGAAAAATACGCCGCGATCTTCGCCGTTGCGCAGCGCATAAGCTGTTGCCTCTCCCTCAGAGAACGATACGAGCGCGCCATTACGACGCTTCTCCAAAACACCAGCCATCGGCCGATAATCCAAGAAGCTGTGGCTCATGATGCCCTCGCCCTTGGTAATGCGCACGAAATCTCCCCGGAAGCCGATTAGACCGCGCGCTGGAATCACGAATTCTAGAGTCGTTCTGCCCGACCCGGTCACCTGCATATCCTGCATTTCAGCTCGGCGTTGACCCAACTGCTCGATACAGGCGCCGCTGGCTTCGTCCGGCACGTCCAGCACCAAACATTCAAACGGTTCGTGGGGCTGACCGTTAATCTCGCGGAAAATGACGCGCGGTTGAGCGACCTGAAACTCGTATCCTTCGCGGCGCATGTTTTCCATCAAAATGCCCAGGTGCAGCTCGCCCCGCCCAGAGACCAAGAAGCGATCGGGAGAATCCGTATCTTCCACTCGCAACGCGACATTGGTTTCCAACTCGCGTTCGAAGCGATCGCGCAACTGTCTTGAGGTAACGAAATCACCTTCTTTGCCTGCAAACGGCGAGTCATTGACACTAAAAGTCATCTGCAACGTCGGCTCGTCAATGGCAATCAGCGGCAACGCCTGCGGGTCGTCAGGACTCGTAAGCGTGTAGCCAATATTGGCATCGGCAAATCCGGCCACGGCAACAATGTTGCCAGCAGCAGCCTCAGCCAGCTCCGTCCGCTGCAACCCTTCAAATCCGAACAGCTTGCTGACGCGAGACTTCGTCGTCTTGCCGTCTTCACCCACCAATGCCAATGTGTCGCCCGCTCGGATAGTGCCGTTGTGCACTTTCCCGACGACAATACGACCCAAATAATCGGAATATTCGAGTGTCGTTACCTGCAACTGTAGAGGCTTGTCAGGATCGCCCACGGGGGGAGGCACGTGGTTCAAAATACCGCGAAACAGCGGTTCCATATCTGGATCTTCTAACTCGCCTGCCAGCGCAGCGTCTAAATCTTTCTCTTCAACGCTATAGCCACTCAAACCCGAGGCAAACATGTAAGGGAAATCGCACTGGTCGTCGTCAGCCCCGAGCTCGATGAACAAATCCAGTACTTTATCCACTGCACCGAAAGGTTCAGCTTGAGGGCGATCGATTTTGTTGACCAATACAATTGGGCGCAAACCTTTTTCTAGGGCTTTGCGCAAAACGAAACGCGTTTGCGGCATCGGGCCTTCATTCGCATCTACGATCAAGATGCAGCCCTCGACCATGCCCAACACTCGTTCCACCTCACCGCCAAAGTCAGCGTGGCCAGGAGTATCGACAATGTTGATCAGAGTGTCGCGGTATCGTACCGCCGTATTTTTAGACAAAATCGTAATGCCGCGCTCCCGTTCCAGGTCGTTGGAGTCCATGACGCAAGTGGGGACGACTTCCCCATCGCGAAACAGTCCCGATTGCTTCAGCAGAGCGTCGACCAGCGTAGTTTTGCCGTGATCGACGTGGGCAATGATGGCAACGTTGCGAATGGGAGCAGACATACAGACGTAACGCGATCGCGCGCTAGATAAAGTGAGTGGAAACCGATGGACTTTGCAACAAATCTAAAAACAATCTTAACGTAGAGATACTCTTTCGCAGTGTTTCTTACCTTGCACGCAACATCTATCTGCACGACAAAGGCCCGACCGCAGCCGAGCCTCTAAGATCCCGAAGAGTTTTGCAAAGCTATGCCAATTCCTGACTCAGCTGGAGCCCAAATGCCAATGGAGCCCAAATGCCAGTCAGATTACATGTCAGCGCCACGCAAATAAAGCACCAAAATCACGGCCGGACCCGCCAGCACGATCAAAGCCAACAGTGCCAGTTGAATGAAAACTTCGTATTGACCGAACATTACTATGAACCCCAGGCTGTCAGAATCGTGCCCTTGATTGTATCGCAGTTGCGATCGCCCGCGAGCCACCCCAGGACTCAAACTTTAATGAGATTGCGATAACTTTAACGAGATCTAGATTTTAATTAAGGCCGCGATCGCCTCATTCAAACAGGCGGAAGTAGGGATACCGCAAAGGCGGCCCTTTTTCAGCGGTTAGATCGAAGTTAACGACCGCCCAACGGGAGTTTTCAGAGATGGGGTCGGGACTAAAAGTGGCAGGTAAGCCGTAAAGTCGCCACTGGCCGGGTTTATGGGGACGTCGCGTGCTGGTATGTTCCAAATATGCTTGTAGCAGCGGGCGATAGCGAGCCGCAATGACAACCGCAGTGGCTCGTAAGCCCTGAGCGTGCAA
Source organism: Cyanobacteria bacterium J06642_2 (assembly GCA_039817845.1). Classification (GTDB taxonomy): domain Bacteria; phylum Cyanobacteriota; class Cyanobacteriia; order Thermostichales; family PCC-7336; genus JBCBTL01. The sequence continues at coordinate 6,690 of JBCBVC010000044.1, read as the reverse complement.
ACAGTCGAGCGCCTCGTGGATCTCAAACCGGATGCCGTCCGCGTGCGTATGTTGGCGGTACCACTTTTCTTCCCACAAACGCCATTTGCGTCCCGATTGGAGATGAACGAGCTCTTTCTCGTTAGGTTCTGCCTCAAAGGCTCCGTGGCGGGGGCACAGGTAGGAATCCGTCAGCGTGAGCGCCGCAATAGTTTGGTTGCAGTGTGGGCAGTGAATTTCCGGGCCGAACACTGGATAGGAGAATGCAGATGATTGCATGGTCAGCCCGTCGGCACCCTTCAATGGAAACGATAAACCCGAGTCTCCTCCACTCTATCAGCTCTCTATGAGGGCGCAGATGACTCCAGAGGGTAGCCGCTCTTTGTCGAACTGGTCGAACTGATGGCGCGGAAGAGCAAAATTACTTGTATGGGAAAGTTGTTAATTTTGACACGTTTTTTCGTATATGCACTCAATTGTAGCTTAGAGTAAATTACCTCCAGTCATTCGGAGTCACAATTATGCCCGGCAAACAACAATTTTGCCATGAGGTAGTCAGCCGTTTGACACCTTGTGGTCCAGTCATGGCTCGAGCAATGTTTGGTGGCTATGGCCTATATTGCGAAGGCATTATGTTTGCTCTTATTTCTGACAATATGCTGTATTTCAAGGTAGACGATCTCAACCGCGAAGATTACGAGCGTGCGGGTATGGGACCCTTTATTTATGAGGGCAAAAGCAAACCGGTCACGATGTCTTATTATCGACTGCCCGATGACGTGCTCGATAACGTCGAAGTCCTCTCAGCCTGGATAGATAAGGCTCGCGCCGCTGCCATCCGCGCCAAGCGCCCGAAGCAACCGAAGTCTCGCATTGCACGTCACTAGTTTTTAATCACACTCAAACTAGCAAGAAATGATCGGTGTTGTTGTCAGCAAAGGTTCGAGGTTCTGAGAAGCTCAATTGCGACAAAGGCAAGGCGAAGAGCCCCCAGTAACTCAATCGAGATAACAGAGGGCTCTTGGAAATTCTACGCGTTGATGCCATTAGTGAGATGAAGGAGAGTTGCTAGGCAGAGATCGCAAATGGTCTTCGCATATTGCCGTTTCACAATCGAGGCAACGCTCGAGTAGTTCAATAGATTCGCGGTTGAGGCAAAATTCCAGCCACTGAACGCGATATTGATAACAAAACTTTCTAGGGTTAAAGATCGCATGGTAATGGCGATCGAAGATGGGTTGATTGAGATAAGCCCAAAAGGAATTACTAAATTCAAATGCGGCGTACTTTTTTTTCACGGTCGGCAACCCCCAACGGACAAAAGAGTGAAGAAATATGAAATAGGCTCGCGTAGGCTAAGACATTGACTGTCAGAGCATCGTACAGGTTTAGTCTGCCCTAAGTTAAGCCTGATATTTAACACCGAAATCAACAGAGTTATTGAACTTTTCTTACGCCTTTCCAACCCAGTCAAAGTTGCAAATAATACGCCGACTTTCCTCCTGTCAAGTCACATCAACTAGAGAAGATGCGACACAGTTATGAGAAAAGCTTAAAGATTTGGGCGCACTTGGCACGATCCTTAGCATTCCCAACTCGGATGCGATCGCGATCCCGCTTTTCTCAGAGGAGATCGATTACTTTCTCAGAGATTTCACGTATATTCAAGTCATCCCAGCTGCATCATCGCAGTGGATAGGCAATTTCAACGAGATTGCAATCCGGGTCGCGGATGTAAACGGACTGAATTGATCCATTTGCTCCCGTTCGCTGCACGGGGCCGAGTTCGATCCCTACGCCACAATCCTGCAAATGAGCAACGACGCGATCGATCGGTTCGACCGACAACAGGCAGAGGTCGATTGCTCCGGGGGTGGGCCAGGCTGCTTTGGGTTCTAACTCTCGTCCGGCCTGATGCAGATTCAACTTTTGACGACCAAACTTGAGAGCTTTGCGATTGTCTCCGAACGTAATCACTTCCATCCCCAGCACCTTCCGATAAAACTCACAGGCGATCGGAATATCCCGCACGGTAAGAACGAGATGATCGATGCTGTCGATTTGGATCGATATAGATTCAGACATGGCTGGAGAGGGGAATGCAAGGGCTGTTAGGGTGATACTGATTTTGTCTCGTTCTATAATCTCGCGATTGCGCTATGACTGCTGCTGTGCCGACGTTAGCTACCCAATACGATCCTTTTGCGACCGAACCGACCTGGCAGGCGTTTTGGGAAGAGCGCGGATTTTACGTTGCTGACCCAGAACAAGACGGCGAGACATTTAGCATGGTACTGCCGCCTCCCAATGTGACGGGGCGGCTGCACATGGGTCACGCGTTCGCATTTGCACTCCCCGACGTAGTGACGCGCTACAAGCGGATGAACGGATTTAACGTGCTGTGGGTTCCCGGCACCGATCACGCATCCATCGGCGTGCATACGGTATTGGAAAAACAACTCAACCAGGAGGGCAAAACCCGATTCGACCTGGGACGTGAAGCGTTCTTGGCACGGGCTTGGGCTTGGAAGGAGGAGTCGCAAAGTACGATTACCGGGCAGTTGCGGCGATTGGGACTGTCGCTGGACTGGAGCCGCGAGCGCTTCACAATGGATGAAGGACTTAATAAAGCCGTCATCGAAGCATTCGTAAGGCTTTACGATGCGGGATTAATTTATCGCGCCGAGTATTTGGTGAATTGGTGTCCGGCGTCTCAATCGGCAGTGTCTGATATTGAGGTTGAGAATAAAGAGGTGCAGTCGCATCTCTGGCACTTCCGCTATCCGCTGGCAGAAGAGCCGGACACGTATCTGGTGGTGGCGACGACGCGACCGGAAACAATGCTGGGAGATACTGCCGTTGCCGTACATCCTGAAGACGATCGCTACAAACCTCTGATCGGTAAATCTATCAAGCTACCGATTCAAGATCGCTTGATTCCGATCGTGGCGGATGAGTACGTCGATCCTGAATTTGGCTCGGGATGCGTCAAAATCACACCAGCCCACGACCCCAACGACTTTGAAATCGGGAAGCGACACAACCTGCCGTTCATCAATGTGATGAATAAAGATGGGTCGATTAATGAAAATGGCGGGCCGATGCAGGGGCTCGATCGCTTCGACGCGCGCAAGGAGATCGTGAAGTGGTTCGAGGAGCACGAGCTGCTAGAGCGGATTGAAGACTACACCCACAGCGTTCCCTACAGCGATCGCGGTGGCGTGCCGATTGAACCGTATCTCTCGATTCAGTGGTTCTGCGATGTCAGTGGCATGGCGTCTCATTGTTTAGAGGAATCTCACCAACAGAATCCGAAGTTCGCGCCCGATCGCTGGACGAAGGTGTATGAAGGCTGGCTGGAAAAGCTGCGTCCGTGGTGCGTCTCTCGACAACTATGGTGGGGGCATCAGATTCCGGCTTGGTACGTGGCGGGCAACGGCGATCCTCAGGCTTACGTGGTGGCGCGCGACGAAGACGAAGCCTACGAGAGAGCGCGGGAGAAGTACGGTGCGGGGGTGCAGCTCGAACGCGAGTCGGACGTACTCGATACGTGGTTCTCGTCGGGTTTATGGCCGTTTTCGACGCTGGGTTGGCCAGAAAAGACCCCCGATTTAGAGCGTTACTATCCCAATTCGTTGATGTCTACGGGCTTCGACATTATCTTTTTCTGGGTGGCCCGGATGACGATGATGGGCACGCAACTGACGAGCGATTGCGCGATGCCTTTTGCCGATGTCTACATCAACGGACTGGTGCGGGATGAGAATGGCGCGAAGATGTCGAAGTCGAAAGGGAACGGCATCGACCCGCTGGAATTGATGGATCGCTACGGCACGGATGCTTTGCGGTTTGCTCTGATTAAAGAGGTGGTGGGGGCAGGGCAAGACGTGCGTCTGGCCTACGATCGCAAAACGGGCGAATCCAGCACGGTGGAAGCATCCCGCAACTTTGCCAACAAAATTTGGAATGCTTCGCGCTTCGTGATGCTGAATTTAGAGGGTAAAACTCCCGCTCAGCTGGGGGAACCTGCTGTCGAGCATTTGGAATGGTGCGATCGCTGGATTCTCTCGCGGTTTCATTCCACGACGCAGCAAGTGACCGAACAAATTGAACGCTTTGGCATGGGGGAAGCAGCGCGATCGCTTTACAGCTTCATCTGGGATGAGTTTTGCGATTGGTATATCGAACTAGTGAAGCCTCGCTTGCGCAGCGAAGATGAGACGGCCAAAATCACGGCGCGTCAGGTGTTAGCGACCGTTCTGGAAGGCACGCTGCGGTTGCTGCATCCCTGGATGCCCCACATCACCGAAGAGATTTGGCAGACGTTGACCCAATGCGAGCGTCAAACCTCCATCTCTGTCCAACGCTACCCCGCAGCGGAAGAACGTTTAATTGACGCAACTAGCGAAGCGGATTTCGCGATCGCCCTCGACATCATCCGGACGCTACGCAATCTGCGAGCTGAGGCTAATCTTCCTCCTGGCAAACCGATTACTGCAATTCTGCAATCTCAGAACGAAACAGAGCGATCGGTATTGGCGCGGGCGCGGGAGTACATTTGCGATTTAGGCCGAGTGGAGTCGTTAACAGTGACGGAAGCACTGGCCGAGGAGCCCAAACAAGTTGCGGCTGGCGTGGTCGGAACGATTCAGGTGCTCGTTCCGCTGGCCGGGTTGGTGGATATTGAGGCGCTGCGAGCCAAGTTAGAAAAAGACTTGGGCAAAATCGAAGGCGAGATAACAGGCATTCGCAAGCGTCTCGACAATCCCGGTTTTATCAAGAAAGCTCCTGCAGACGTAGTGGCAGGTAACCACAAGCATTTAGCTGAGCTAGAAAAACAAGCAGAAATTCTACGAGATCGACTGAACAAGTTGAGCTGAGAGCTCTAACTTTATCCATTCGTCCAAGCCGCATCGGACCCTAAATCCCTAGCGATGCATCCCCTCGGCTGTGCTCGGCCTGCCTTGGTCAAGTCATTCGAGCGAGCTCGTAGAATGTACTCTGTACGACAATTACTAATGCAACTAATTCTCAACAGTGCTATATTCAATTGAAAGAGATAACCGTGTAGTGGAATGCAAGTGCCTGGATGGTGGCTGCGTAGGGGGAGAGCGATCGCGTGACAACAGATTGTGATGTAGTTTGGTTGAGCGTCAGCCCTAGTTTAAAGGCACTAGACCGGCGCGTAATGAAATATCTGTCGGCTAGCGTGCGCCTCTCGCAGTGGCAATACTCGCAATCAGCAGACGATCCTTGCTCTTTGCAAGAGGTGCTGGCCCTACTTCACGACTATCTTGAAGACAAGCCTCCTGTTCACCTGGTGGGTCACGGAATCGCAGGGACAGTGGGTTGGCTCTACACCTGCCAATATCCCGAGCGGGTGCAAACGCTGTCACTCTTGGGAGTGAATGGCAATAATATCGCTTATGACTGGCAGGCTCACTACTATGCCCGTCGCCGCCAGCAGGGATGCGAGCGTCGTTTCGTGCTCGCGCAGGTCGTGCGCGACCTGTTTGGCGAACAGAGTATTTCGCGTGCAGCTTACTTGGCAAAGTTGCTAGAGCGAGATTTACGTCATTCACCCAGCCCGCACTCCTTACTGCAGGAATGCCACGTTTCTGCTGCGGGTTGTGCCGTACCGCTGTCAATTTGCAATAGCCGGGACGACAGAGCGATCGCGCAAGGATCGTTTCATCGTTGGAAAGCCTGGCTGAAGATGAGCGATCGCCTGTGGGAATGTCCGGGAGGCGGCCATTTCTTCCATCATTTTTATCCCCATTGGGTTGAAGAGCGACTGCTGTCTTTTTGGGACGAGGCAACCTGTCCTTCGCTAGCAACCTTGGCGCGTGCAACTGCAGCCAAGCGCGCTGCTAGCTGACCTGCACTACTACTGCACTTCTTGTTCTTCGAGGCAAAGCACCCATGATCGCTGCTACACTTCCAGTTCGCAATGCATCGAAACAATTCAGTCGGCGTACCCACATTCCAGTCGAGTCTGCGCCGTTGTGGACGATTGAATCAGGTTACGTTCGCACGCTCACTTGGAGTGAGCTCGGTAAAGTGACGGCTCTAGGATTGTGGGGCCCCGGCGATATTGTGGGGAAAGCCTTATCGCGCATCGATCCGCTGTGCGTCGAGTGTCTCTGCACGGTGCGGGCCCGTCCAGTGGCAAGTGAAGAGGGGTTTTCGCCAGACATTTTGCGAGATCGCCTCTACCAGCACGAATTCATGCATCACCTATTGTTCGATCCTTCTACCGAAGAACGGCTACTGAAGTTCTTCTATTGGTTGGTCGAACGCTTTGGTCAGGTCAATAGCGGCAAAGCTATTTTGCCCGTGAAGTTAACCCATCAAGACTTAGCTGAATTTGTCGGGTCTACACGAGTTACCGTGACGCGGCTGTTGGGGCAACTGGAGAAGCGGGGCAAGATTCAGTGGAGCGATCGCCGTCATATGGAGCTGATAATAGACAATAGCGAGTTCGCGCCCCGGCTGCGCGCGTAGCGAGCAATCTCGCTAAAGCGAAGCCGCGCGAATCTTTGACTGGTTGCTCGACCACTCTCGGCTAAGTCGACCTCGCACAGACATAGCAGGTCAAGAGCTATAGCAGCCGTCAAGCTGCTTAGGACGTTTTAGCTACCTAGAGCCCAGGCGCAGTCAGGGCCTCTGTGTCCTAACTAAAACGTCAAGAGCAATATAAATGACTTTGTC
>JBCBVC010000043.1:0-27364 GCA_039817845.1 Cyanobacteria bacterium J06642_2 | reverse complement strand
CGCGAGACCTCTGAAGATGAGTCTCAGAATGCCGGTTACAAGTTCGGTCAGGAAGAAGAGACCTACAACATCGTGGCGGCTCACGGCTACTTCGGTCGTCTGATTTTCCAATATGCATCGTTCAACAACAGCCGCAGTCTGCACTTTTTCTTGGCTGCCTGGCCTGTGGTGGGCATCTGGTTGACCGCACTGGGTGTGAGCACGATGGCGTTCAACCTGAATGGCTTTAATTTCAACCAGTCCGTGGTTGATTCTAATGGTCGTGCAATCGGCACCTGGGCCGACGTGATCAACCGTGCCAACTTGGGCATGGAAGTGATGCACGAGCGTAATGCGCACAACTTCCCCCTCGACTTGGCTGCGGGTGAGGCTACTCCGGTGGCTCTGGCTGCACCTGCTATCAACGGTTAATGACTGTTTGACTGAGGTCGTGCTCAGTTAATTGAAGCGCTCTCGATTGCGAGGGCGCTTCTTTATTTAAGATAGGAAAGAGCAAAAGGTGGCGCTCTCGTCACCGTTTATCACGAGGCTCCGTCATGTCCGAGGCTGCATCAGCTCCCCAAACCGATTACAGTAAACCCGAAAGCGGCCTGTTTTGTATCTTCTTCCCTGGCGGTCAACTCGTAGCGAATTCGCAGGGGCAGGCGTGTTGTTTTGAATCAGAAGAAGAGGCCCAGAAGTTCCTCGCAACCCATCCCGAACTCGGAGGCGAACCGCTCGTGCAGGAGGTTGTCGTTCAAGGCAATATTCACGGCTGGGAGAAAGTACCTCCTGACGACGTTGAAGAAAAGTCGATTCGCAACACTAGTAGCTGATTGGCACATCTGCGCGAGTCGACCGCATCCAGCTGAGATTTAACATTCCAAGCGGTTGCCCTAAGCTTGACAGATTCAAGACCTCGAAAGGGTCGACTCTCACTCAGACGCCGTGCGTTGATGCAGCCAGCGCAGCGAGGCAATATCGAGGTGGAGAAGACAAGCATCTAGCTCGCCTGCAATTACGTTACAAGGACAGTCGGGCTCGCCAAGGTGATCGAGAGTGAGAGCAGCACGGCGAAAGTCGCGATCGCGCGTATAGTCATTCACGGTAACGATAGTGGTAATGCCAGCAGCCCGAGCGGCTTGCAGCCCTTGAGGTGAGTCTTCAATGGCTAAACATTCGTTGGCATCTAACTGCATAGCCTCTAGTACGTAGCGATAGATAGCTGGAGAAGGTTTCTTCTCGGGAACAATATCGCCAGCCGCAATTACTTCAAACCAGTCGAAACTATTAGGTGAAAGAGCTTGTTCGAGGACAGCCATCGCGTTGGGCAAAGCACTGGTCGTGGCGATCGCGAGTCGCAACCCAGCCGATCTGGCTTCGTCGATCAGACGTTGCACTCCTGGTCGCGGTGGAATGCCCCCTGTTTTCAGGAGAGACCGATAGTGCTTTGTTTTCAGGGCGTGCAGTTGGGTGATGTAAGCATCAACATCTTCGGGTGGAGCAAAGTCGGGCTGAAAATGCTCCATGTAGTGGCGAATACGTTCCTTGCCACCGGCAATATCGAGCAACTGACCGTACAACTCCACGGTCCAGGACCACGGCAACTCAGCTTCTTCGAATGTGCGGTTAAAAGCAATGCGGTGGCCGTCGCGCTCGGTCTCGGCAATGGTGCCATCGACGTCAAAAATGAGTGCTTTCAGTTCGGGTTGAAGACTCACTGACCACTCCTCGCAGTCGCATCGCAGTCCAGGGGCGATGCTTAACATTCTGAAATAATCCTAACTTGCATGGAGCGCGATCGCGCTCCATGATTTGTCGTTTGGATGGTGATTGACGTAAGGTTCGACCCAGCTTTAGCTTTCGACCCAGTTTTAGCGGCGGCGGGCGAGGAGATCAATCGTCGTAGATGCGAGCTTCCGGCGCTGACGGGTTTTCTTCGAGATAGAGTTCGAAGTTACTTTTGGGTTTTTCGACGAAGTCACTCTTTCTGAGAATGTCGCTGATGGAAATAATGCCCAGGAGCTTGCCCTTGATCACGGGGGCTCGGCGAATTCCAGTATTGGAAAACAAGCGAGCCACATACTCAACGCCTAACTCAGGGTTAACCACAATGCAAGGCTTAGTCATAATTTCGAAGACTCGCATTTGCTTCGGATCTTTACCGTAGGCAGCTACTTTATAGACGATGTCAGTCTCAGTAATCATGCCGTAAGGATCGTCTTCGTTACGACGTTCAACCACCAGAGCGCGCAGGCCATTCTCTTTCATCTTGGCTACAGCTTCTGCCACAGTTGCCGACCCTCGTATGGTCACGACATCCTGGGTCATAATTTCAGCTGCTCGCATCATGGGTTTCGTTCTCCGTTAACGATAAAGATACTTTTGAGGCAAGAGGAACCCTAAGCAAGAGCCTCAACTCGCGCGCAAAAAACAAAGTTCGTTCAAACCCGAAGTGGAACGAACGTCCGTGCAGTCTGCGATGCGGGGCCAAACTGAAGCCCACTAGGCAAACCCGGAGCGTAAGCTTCGATCACCGCACCATTAGCCGAACATGTGACGAGGAGATAATCGCAAACTGCGCACTCAATCTGAGTTTCTCGGTCGCCAGGACATCGCATGCAAGCATCTGGCGAGCGTCCCAACTGATACCTTTGCGCTCTACTGCCGCAGTTCGGACAGCAAATATCCTGAGTCTCGAGCACCACCCCGTTCATCAACCTGCCTTCACGCTATCGTTTTACCTGGTCTGCCACTGTCACGCTCCAAAAACAGCTACAAGCTTTCGCAGCCGAGCTATGACTGTATCCAAAATGTAACAGTCTTTATTGTGACACCATTTAACGCTTTTTTTCTTTTAGAAAGACTTTTTCAGCCGTATTTACGTAACATCTCTCAAAGCCGAGGCCATCCCGCAAACCTCAAATCTCTGAAGCTAATGAAGGCAGGATATCGGGCTTCCCTTCGAGGAGAACGCAATCTCCTGCCTGTAAGCGAGCAATGGTTTCTGCTGCAGCGTGCAGCGTACCGTGGCGGCGCACAGCTCTTACGGCTAGATCGAATTGGTAGCTTACTTGACCAGGACTGAGGCCGACGAGGGGAGAACTCTCGGCCAACGTCAACCAACTGCGGTATTCGTCCTCAGCGAAGATGACGCGCCCGGTGGCGAGATCGCGAAAGGCTTGGACCTCAGGTGCGCGTCCCACAACCAGTAGGCGATCTCCAGCGTCTAGTTGATGGTGCTGCGGATAGTACGTGGTGGTGTTGTTTTGGCTGATAGCCATAACAGCAACCCCAGTCAAACTGCGAATTTTAGCTGCGGCTAGTTCCAAACCGTTGAGCGGGGAATTAATATCTAGCTCGATCCAGGCTTTTTGCATGTCAGAGGTCGCTTTGCTCATGGCTTGCTTTAACAGCTCTGGATTGCTTTCCGGGCGAACGCTCATGTAGCGGTCAGTACGCATGGCTTGAATGATGGCTTGGATTTTCCAAGCAGGATCCCCCAAGGTGGCCAACAGATGAGCGCCTATCTCCAACCCGCCTTCAAACTCTGGTTGCACAACTTCAGTTGCTCCCAGTTGTGTCAGTACGTCAATTTCGCTTTCAGTGTGAGATCGAGCCACGATGTCGAGGTTCGGAGTATATTCGAGGGCACGCTTGAGTAACAGTCTGGTGCTGGCTGGATCGGTGAGGGTAATGGAAAGCGCTTTAGCTGTATCCAAGTGCATTTTTTCGATCACGAGCTCGGCGTCAGCATCACCAAAAATGTACGGAATATCGAGCGATCGCAGTCTTTGAATGGCTGCTTCATTGTTGTCAACAACAAGGACGGGATAGCCTTCATTACGCAGCAGTTTGACGACGATACTGCCCACGCGGCCGTATCCTGCAACAACAATGTGATTGTGGATGGACTCGGGGACGGAAAATGCCTTATGACCCTGCCACTGCCGAATGAGGCCAGCTAATAGTGGCATATGGCTGAGATGTTCGGCGAGTTCGGGTGCTAGCTTCATTCCCGTCGGCGTGAGGACGAGAGTAATAGCAGTTGTCCCCAGAATGAGTAAATATTTCTCTTCACTCAACAGACCTAGGTTTAAGCCATTGAGCGCCAAGACGAAGGAGAACTCACCGATCTGATTGAGACCGAGACTGGCGATAACGGCAGTCTTAAATGAATAGCCAAACCGTAAAATGATTGGGAAAATAATCGATGCTTTGCCCACCATTACGATGGCGACTAGGCCAATAATCGTACTGAAATTCTCGATGAGAATATCGGGATTGATTAACATCCCTACTGAGGCAAAGAACAAGCTAGCAAAGGTATCTCTGAGAGGTAATATCTTGTCTAATGCTTGATCGGCATAGTCAATTTCTGCAATCATCAATCCAGCTACAAATGCTCCCATCTCGATAGAAAGACCGAGGGCAGCCGTGACTAAGGCAATACTCAAACATAAAGCTGTTACTGTAAGGAGAAAAAGTTCGCTATTATTTGTCGAGGCAACACCCGCAATCAGTCGCGGCACGACCCAGCGACCGATAATGAAAGCGCCAACCAAAAATATGGCTACTTTGCCCAGAGCTAGAGTCAGAGCGCTGACGAGATTAGCTGGTTCGTTCAAGACGGGCAGTAAAGCCAGCATCAATCCTAATGCCAAATCTTGCACGATTAAAATCGTCAGCATGATTTGACCGTGTAGGGTGTTGATTTCCCCCCGTTCGCTGAGCGTTTTGAGGACGACTGCGGTAGAAGATAGAGATAGAATGGCACCAAGAAAAATTCCTTGCTGTGGCAGTTCGACCCAACCTAGGGTGACGACAAACACACTAACAAAGGCGATTGTCAGACCAATTTGCAAAAAACTTCCTCGAAAGGCAATATCTCGCACGCGCTTGAGTTCAGCCAATGAAAATTCAACGCCGAGGGCAAACAGTAAAAATGCCACGCCAATCTCGGCTAAACCTTTAATTTGCTCGACATCGCTTAATAGTTTCAGTCCGAAAGGGCCGACGATGCCACCTGTTAATAAATAGCCCAATAACACGGGTTGCTTGACGCGATTAGCAACGTACCCACCCAGGGCCGCCGCTCCCAGCACTACGGTGAGATCGATAATAAATTGACTACTTGCTGCGGCCATAATTCTCGAAAAAAATGCGTGACGAGCGGGAAGGCATGCGACACCTTAGATGCTGGAAGTGTTCAGTCGCAATTGCCAACCCTTGCGACCAGCAGCGCCCGACCGCACTGTTATTTCACTATGACAAGTGCCCGTTCGGATCCGATTGGGCCAGTGACCTGCATGCGTTAGGTTTACCTCAGTATAGGTGTGGCTTGCGGCTATCGCGTGTAGCAGGTGTCACGAGGGTGATTACTCGGCGACTTCTTCCAAGGGGATTTTAAAGATTTCGCTGAAGATCTTTTCCACTTTGTACCCAGAGTCAATCGACTCCAGCGGATCTTTGCGGAGACGGTGACGCAAGCAGAGTACGATGACGCGCTTAATATCGTCTACAGTGACTTCCGTTCGACCTTCCCAGGCGGCGAGAGCTTTTGCGGCGCGGTTGGTAACAATGTCCCCCCGCAGTCCGTCCACGTCTAGCTCCGCGCAAACGGCAGAAATGTTGCGGCGCAATTCGGAGTCAATGATCGCGGAGGAGAGGCGATCGCGCGCATCTTGCAAGCGCTGCTGGCACTCGATCTGGGCCTGGTGGTGCTCTTTCAGATAGGCTTCGGGCGTCGCATCAAACTGGGATCGTTCTTCGACAATTTTGACGCGCAGGTCGGGATCGCGAGCCGTGTGAATTTCAGCGTGCATGCCGAAGCGATCGAGCAGTTGTGGACGTAGTTCGCCCTCTTCCGGATTGCCCGAACCGACCAGAACGAAGCGCGCTGGATGACGAATTGAAATCCCTTCGCGTTCCACGGTATTCCAGCCAGATGCGGCTGAATCGAGCAACACGTCTACGAGGTGATCGTCAAGCAGATTGACTTCATCTACGTACAAAATGCCGCGATTTGCCCGAGCCAAAAGACCGGGTTCGAAGGCTTTCACTCCTTCCGTAAGCGCTTTTTCGATATCGATCGTGCCGCAAACGCGATCTTCAGTCGCGCCGAGGGGAAGATCTACCATCGGTACTTGCTTGTATGCGACAGACAACTCGTCGCCGCACTCGATCCGCCCCCAGATGTCGTCGCTCATCAGTTCGCGCTGACTGGGATGGCTATTGAAGGGATCGTCTGCTACGACCTCGATTTCGGGGAGCAAGTCAGCGAGCGCGCGAATGGTGGTGGACTTACCCGTGCCGCGATCGCCCATGATCATGACGCCGCCGATGCGCGGGTCGATGACATTGAGGATTAGGGCAAGCTTCATTTCCTCTTGACCGACAATGGCCGTGAAAGGAAATACAGGACGTTTGACAGTATTTGCGGTTGCCGAGGCTAGTGACTGGGAGGCGGTTGCGGTTGCTGACATGAATGGCGAACGGGACGAAGTTGAGCTCGATATTAAGCCTTTCTATTATCGCCTCGAACTGACGAGAGGTTCTAGGCAATTTGCGGCGGCTATATTCTGCCTTTGGGCTAGCTGTTATTCAGCTACAGCAGGTATGGAGCTGAAATTATTAGACGAAGGGCGGGAATAGTATGTGTATAAACTTGCATAAAGCTGTCGTGAAGTGACTATGAAAGCGCAAAAACGCACGCTCGTGTTGCTCACGCCGGAATTGGCGGAAATCGATCGGCTGGAGTTCCCAGCGGATTATGGAGAGCCGCCAATTTCCGCAGACGACCTCACGCATTTGCGTCATTACGTTGCGGGGGAAAAATATTCGGGCGGTGAAGCAAAGCGGCAGGAAGCCCTGGCAGCTGTTGACTTCGAGCGCTACCGAATCTCAAACGGTCGCACAGTTTATGACGGCCCTGGTCTCAACCCCGAAGCCCTCAAAGCAGCTACTCTTATCGCCACCTTTGGAGAGACATCGATGGATGCCCAGCAGATTTTGGCTGAGATCGAACAGCTCGGCCACCAGCGGCAAGATCTGATTCAACAGTCCGAACAGCTTATGCAACAAGCTCAGCAGATTGAAACCCAGCAGAAAGAGCTAGGCGATCGCGCTCGCCAACAATTTGAAGAGCAAATCCAAGCAGCACAGCAACGCATCGAACAAGCCCAAGATTCACTCGCTCAGCTCGATACCTGTTTGACTGTGGCGTAAGCGGGCTTGGCAAGAGCCTCGACTAGCCCAGTGCGATATCTTCGGCAGGACGTTGGGCGAGACGTTTCAGGTTTTGGTAGCGAAGGACATCTAAGAGATCGTTTCCCGAACGCCCTTCCATTTGGGCTTCAGCGTAAAGGGCTTGTCCGAGGGATTCGACGGCTTGGATACGAGGCAGGCCACGCAGTACCAGGCGATCGACCGCGTAGGCATCGGCTGCCAGTAAACGACGATCGGCGGTGCGATCGCGTCTTAGCAGCCACAGTGACAACGTACTCAAGCCACCGGATACTGCGATCCCGATTGGGTCGCGCTGCACGCATTCCACGATGAGGCTAATGCCGCCAAATGCGGCGATGGATAGGAAGAGATCCAGTTGCCGAGTGATGGCCGGGCTGTGGTAGCCGACTTTGTGTAAAAAAAGGCTAGAGCGTTGGTTGAGAGAAAGTCGCTGCCATTCCTGCGGGCGAATGAAAATTTTAAGGCGACGCTGCCAGGGCAAGACGCGACTCCCAGCGATAATTTCAACCTGATGGTCGGGGGCTGGCAAGATGTCAATCTTATCCCGGCTACTGGCGGGCAGCAGCGCTTGCAAACGGGTTACTTCATTAGGGTCGAGGGTAGGTGCCTGGGCGTACATCGCGATTTATCCTCCCTCAGCCTGCGGCATTCGCCTAGACACTGTTCCAGCAATCGCCGCTTGTACAGAGGCAACGGCGAGTGTTAGACCGACTAAAATAGCCTGGCATACGGTGTCGTAACTGACGTTCAGCTCTTCCATCCTCGCGATCGCTGCAATAGGTCGTACGTTCTAGTATGTCAGACTGCGCCCGACGCTGACTCGGATGCTTGAGTTCGAGACGTGAGTGATTCTGAAAACGGGTAAAGACATTTCCTCTGGGTCGGACGCAGTGCTGGTAACGGCAATGGGAAAGCTCAGCAATCTCCCGGATTTCCATTATGGACGAGAGTTCAATAATGCATTGCTGTTCCTTCCAGAGCCGCGTTTGCGTCATAGGGAGAGCAGCTGAGGTTACTGTAACTGTTCAAATCTTATGAAAGACATTCTCACTGTCAACCGACATCACTTGCATGCATGGATGATGGCAGAGAAACGTGCAAGAAACTGAGTATCCCAAGCACAGAATGACAAAAGGCTTGTTGCTCTTTCCCGCCGTTCTCAGTTATTAAGAACGGCATCTTCAAGTGCCCGCGTTCTTCAAATAACTGTATACAGTGTGGGTAGAGTGGCCCAGTGTCGATCCTGAAGCGATCGCCCGTTCCCACCAGCAGCCATCAGCTCGTCCAATAACGTTTGCACTAACTCCAATGGCCGTGGCAACGCGATAAACCCGTGCGTGACTCCCAGTTTTTGCGCGAGCGCTACAATCTCGTTCTGCGTCTCCGTCAGTGGTTCGGGACTGGCTACCAAGATGAACTCGGCTGGGCCCGGAGGCTGTTGCACCACGAACTGCCCCTGTAACCACGTATCGATGTCTAGCGCGCTGTGTCCTAGAAGTTCAGTGGGCGTTCCCGACTGAGCGGGCGGCACTAACACGCTAATCGTGCCAATGCTATCGAGGACAAATAAACAAACCGACAGCGATCTCGACTCTACATTCTCTAATTCGCAGTAGAGGCGATCTCCCACCCGCACCCGCACGGGTGCTACTGGATTGGCTCGCACTTTATTCGTCAATTTTGACTGCGGAAACCCATCGGCTCGCGCTGCTGCCACCGTCGCCTGTTGCCACAGCATGGTATCGCTAGCCAGGGTCATGGCGATCGCCAATGGCGTTGTCGAGTCATTCGCCGTCATGCGCAAGCGCTTGGCTGCCAACAAATGCCGCAGCCGAGGCGCGAGCCGCTGCACTGCCATCTTCGGGGCTTCGTCCGCTACTCCGAAGGTATCCCACAGCGGCGTGCCTCCTGGCGAAAATAACCCGTAACTGTTGGGAGGTGGCAACGTCTCCCCCGCACGCGCCGCTGTGGAACGCACTGCCTTCGTCAGCTTGCCAAATAGACAATCCGCTAGACCCTCGCGCGGATTAAGCGTTTGGATGAAATCAAACCCATCGGCCAAATTGACGCTGGACAGTGCTCCGATTGCGTCCACCTTTTCAATACGCTCTAAGCTGTCGCTCAGCGCTACGGCCAATTCCACCTTGTTAGACACCACGCGCCCGACTTCAGTGACGGCATCGCCCAACTGTACGGATACCATCCCATCGCCATCGGACTTGACGAGCTCCGCTTTCGCCGTCATTCCTTGTCGCGATCGCAGCTCCAGAATCGTCTTGCCATCTGCCGTCCCGAACTGCGTCCCCGCATTTAAGTACGGCAACACCATGGGCGATACCCCACTCAGGCAGAGAGTGGCGCGATCGCCTTCTACTGATTGCACCCAGCCTGCTTCTCCCGTTCCAGAGCCAGAACCGTTGAGCCAGTTGCGAGTGGTTCCCCGCCCTTCTGCTCTGACGCGGTCGAATTCGGGTGCAATCCGGCGCAGTTCCACCTTGGTTGCGGCGATCGCCTCTCGCCAACACGTCGTCGTCGCAGAGTCGGCCAGCGCTCTCGTCAGCGCCTGAGTAAATAGGCCCGCACTATAATCGCCCCAGTTGGCCTCTGCTGCTGTGCTGGGCGGGAAGCCAGCAAACACGAACGTACCCTTGCACTGGGCTGCACGCGTGGCGTTGAACGTACTGGTGGAGCTGATACGGTACGTGCCGCGCAGGTGTCGCTGGAAATCGAGCGCGGCTTCGCCGAGGGTATAGCGAGGAATGGCGTCGGTGGATTGAGCCGGCGATCGAAGGCGAAAGTTACTAGTAGATAGCAAGCGCGCGGTGCTGAAGCCGCAATCTAGCACGAGGGTTGCGTTGGCAGTTTTGAGCGCTTGCAGCAGCAGATAGAGCGTTTCGAGCGGCAGATCGTTCGCCGGTTGGAAACCCAGATTGTCGGGCGAACCGTCAGATATGTCGGCGTCAATCGGCACGAGAGCAGGGGCGAGGACGGCATCAGCACCAGACGTTTTAGACTGCCACGGCGTGCCCGTTCGAATCAAACGACCGTAACCGCTGAAGTGGAAAAACACGGCATCATCTTTACCTGCTTGGGCCACTAAATGGTCGATAAACGCGGCTTCGATGCGATCGCGCGTGGCTTCCGCATCCTGCAGAATGACGATATCCGAGCTGGCAAACCCCAGCCTCCGCACGAGCAAATCTCGTTGCAATTCCACATCCGTGGCGCATCCTTGTAACGACTGGAATGGAGATGGATAGCGATCGACACCTACCAACAGCGCTAGCTTGCGACCCGTGCTCGCGGCGATCGCAGCAGGAGCGCTCGTACTCCCGAGAGCGAACAGTCCGGATTGCCACGCGGCTTGCAAACCTGCGGCAACTGCCGCTTGGTAGAGGAATGTTCGCCTGCTCGTTCTCATTGCTGCACCAAACGCTCGTACCCTTTAAAAGAGGCAGTTGCCGGAGTCTGACAGCTGCCGTCGCTGTCGTGGCAACCTTTATTCCACCATAGGGTATCCGTACTACCTGGGTACGGGTGTGATGTCGCGACTACATTGGCAGTCAATTTCGGCATCGCAATGTCTGCATGACTACGATCTGCAATCTGCCAACTCTTAAGATGCATCTAAAGATTCATCTGGCCCGCCGCCGCCACTTCTAGAGTGGAATCGAGCCTTGACGGGGATGAATACCATGATTGACTGCGACATTGCCATTGTTGGTGGCGGTTTGGCAGGCTGTCGGGCGGCTCTGGAAGTCAAACGTCGCAACCCCGACGCAGACTTAGTTCTAATTGCCAAAACCCACCCGATTCGCAGTCACTCCGTTGCCGCGCAAGGAGGCATCGCCGCCACGCTCAAAAATGTCGATGACGCCGATTCTTGGGAAGCTCACGCCTTCGATACCGTCAAAGGCTCGGATTATCTAGCCGATCAAGATGCCGTCGAAATCCTCACTCGCGAAGCCCCTGAAGTTATCTACGATCTCGAACATTTGGGCGTGCTCTTTTCGCGTTTGGCAGACGGTCGTATCGCTCAGCGCGCCTTCGGCGGCCACAGCCATCGCCGTACCTGCTATGCCGCCGATAAAACCGGACATGCCATCCTACACGAACTGGTCAGCAGCTTGTTCCGCTACGGCGTCAAGGTGTATGACGAATGGTACGTCAACCGCCTCATCGTCGAAGACAACCAGGCCAAAGGCTTGGTCATGTACGACATTGACTCGGGTCGCTTTGAGGTGCTGCGGGCGAAAGCGATCATGTTTGCCACCGGCGGCTACGGGCGCGTCTTCAACACTACGTCTAACGACTATTCCTGTACGGGAGACGGTCTAGCCATGACCATTCGCGCCGGGCTGCCACTGCAAGATATGGAGTTCGTCCAGTTTCACCCGACCGGACTGTACCCGGTGGGCGTGCTAATTTCCGAGGCCGTGCGCGGTGAAGGGGCTTATTTACTTAACAGCGAAGGCGATCGCTTTATGGCCACCTACGCTCCCAAACAGATGGAGTTGGCCCCTCGCGATATCACCTCGCGGGCGATTGTTTCGGAAGTGCGAGCGGGGCGTGGTGTGGGAGGAGAAACTTTCGTCCATCTCGATCTACGCCACATGGGTGCCGAAAAAATCCACTCAAAGCTGCCCTTCTGTTGGGAGGAAGCACATCGTCACTTGGGCATTGATGCAGTTGTGGAACCGATACCGGTTAGACCCACCATTCACTATTCCATGGGTGGTATTCCCACGGACACAAATGGGCAAGTACGCAACGGTCCTGACGGACTCGTCGAGGGCTTTTTTGCTGCTGGCGAATCGGCCTGCGTCTCCGTTCACGGTGCCAATCGCCTCGGCAGCAATGCTCTTCTAGAATGCGTTGTCTACGGTCGGCGGACCGGAGCGACGCTAGCCGAGTACGTGCGGGGGCGATCGCTGCCCAGTTTTGACGAATCGCGGTATCTTGCCGAGGCCGAGTGCGAGCGGGTCCGGCTGTTCGAGCAGCCGGGGGAATTTCGCATTGATGCCATTCGGCGCAAGTTTCAAGACTGCATGACCGAGTATTGCGGCGTGTATCGTACCCACGAGCTGATGAGTCAAGGCGGAGAACAGGTAGCTGCACTGCGAGCGCAGCTCGATAACATTCGGCTCGACGACCGCGGACAGCGTTGGAATACCGAACTCACTGAGGCGTGGGAACTGCGAAATTTGATGATTGTAGGCAGCGCCATCATTACCGGCGCGCTCCATCGCAAAGAAAGTCGAGGGGCGCATTCCCGCGAGGATTATGTGAGCCGCGATGATGTCAACTTTCTCCAACACACGTTGGCCTATCTCAGAGGCAACGAGATTGAAATTGCCTATCGTCCCGTGATGATTAATCGGTTTGAGCCCAAAGAACGCAAGTATTGAGGTCGAACGCAACCATCAGCTGCCAAACGTTTTGCGTGCTTCATCCACGAACTCAGGCGTAATGGCGTCCAAATCGCGATCGCGAGCTAGCTGCTCGATGTACTGCCGCGCTTGGCTGCGGGCGAAAAAGGGAATGCTGCGTAACTTTTCTAGAGCTGCGGCTGTCCACTGCAGCGGCTCGTTCCAGTCGCTCATAGTGTTCCCTCTCCAGCGTGGCCATCGGCGGCTTCACGTTCTCAACCGTCCCAAATCTCGATCCAAGACTTGGATTAACGATGAAGTGTCCTCAGTGTGACTGATGCTTTGACGGACTTGCAACCACAGCGACCTCGGTTCTTGTGCGGCTAGGCTGAAGAGTATTCCGGGTAAGTGCTCGACAGGCTCGAATTCAGACGCGATTGTAGTGTTGTCTTTTAACATCACCGTCCTGATTTGCGATCCGCCAACGACGAGACGGTAGCTCAATCCCAATGCACTGACATTATTTCGATCTGGCGACTGCACCAGGGTGCTTTGGGTCTCTGGGGCCGCAAGGCGTTCCGTTCTCGGCACGTTAACGTAGGCCCAACCGAGACTGTTGCCGGTCAAACGCGCGGACACCGAGCGGTAGTGTGGATTCGAGGCCAGGGATAGCTCCGGAATCTGCCAGCTATCAATCGCATCTCGCATCGCATCAGCAGAAGAGGCAAAGGCAACATAGCGATCGCCAACTGCCGCTGCGGTTTGAAAGCGCTCGTTCTCGTCCTTTTGGGTCAGATTTAGGGGGAGTTGAAAGAGCTGCACGCCTTTATAAGTTTCGTTTTTGGGGGGCTTTCCCTGAAGGTACAGC
Source organism: Cyanobacteria bacterium J06642_2 (assembly GCA_039817845.1). Classification (GTDB taxonomy): domain Bacteria; phylum Cyanobacteriota; class Cyanobacteriia; order Thermostichales; family PCC-7336; genus JBCBTL01. Next base: position 13,900 of record JBCBVC010000043.1, on the reverse strand, counting down.
TCTTGCCACCAGGCGTTCAAAATCCGACTGGATTGATGTACGTCATCCGTGGAGAGCACCAGCACGTAATCTGGAGTATTTCTGGAGCTAGACGTTAATTCTGCAATCAAGCTCGTCGAGCCCAGCCACGATTGAATGTCGCGCTCGAACTCGATGTTGCCAGCCTGCAGCCAGGTCGCGATCGCCCCTTCTCCTCTGGCCATCAGCGCTCGCCGCCATTGCCGATGCGCGCGGCGTCTCTGTGATGGTGGCGTGACAAACTGTCGTAAGCGCTCTAGCTGAGGGAGTTCGGCATCGAGTAAGGCAAATCCGATGGCGCGCTTGGGTATGAATCGGACGATCTCGGGTTGAGCCATCTCGTGCCGCATGAGGACGAGAGGACTGCGGCTCCACAGCCAGCCCACGGCCACGAGTGAGGCAGCCACCACCACCAGGACGAACGCGATTGTGCCTCGAAAGACTGAGCGCGGCTGCATGGAAACCTCTGAAATTCGGTCAATGCGCGGTGTCGTGCTGATTGTACCTGTCGAGGACGCGATCGCGCTGGCTTCGCAACACTTTGGCACTTGCGAGCGATTAAAGAGCGTGGGCGATTACCGTGTTAACGAGCAATCCGTCCTAGACTGGAGGAGTTTGACGCGCGGAAGCACTATGGCAGAGGGCGATTACATCCCAGGGCTGGAAGGCGTACCGGCTACCCGTTCTAATATCAGCTTCATTGATGGCAAAGCTGGCGTGCTGGAATATCGCGGCATCAGTATCCAGCAGTTGGCCGCTAGTAGTTCGTTCATCGAAACTGCCTACCTACTTATCTTTGGGACGTTGCCTACTGCTGCTGAACTGGAAGACTTCGACCGTCGCATTCGCACTCATCGTCGGGTGAAATACCGCATCCGCGACATGATCAAGTGCTTTCCAGAATCGGGGCATCCCATGGATGCTCTGCAAACTTGTGTGGCGGGTCTAGGGTTATTTTACCCTTTGCAAGAAATCGATGAAGACTACGTGCGCGGCACTGCTGTACGGCTGTTGGCCAAATTCCCAACCCTAGTGGCCGCATTTCATCAAATGCGGCAGGGTAACGACCCGATTTCACCGCGAGACGATCTCGACCATGCCTCCAATTTTCTCTACATGATGACAGGAGTCGTACCGGATCCTCAGGACGCCCGCGTTTTTGATATCTGTCTGATTCTGCACGCCGAACATACGGTGAACGCTTCAACCTTCTCTTCTTTGGTGACGGCCTCAACCCTGGCCGATCCCTACACGGCGATCGCCGCTGCTGTCGGTACCCTTTCCGGTCAACTGCACGGTGGAGCCAACGAGCGCGTTATGGCCATGCTGCGAACCATCGGTAGCGTCCGCAACGTCAAAGACTATATCGAAGCACAGCTGGCTGACAAGCAACGCATTATGGGAGTAGGGCACCGAGTTTACAAAGTCAAAGATCCGCGCGCCAAAGTCTTGCAAAAATTGGTCGAAGAGCTGTTTGCCGAGTCTGACGGCAGCGATCGCCTCCTTTACGAAATCGCGTTGGAAGCCGAACGTGTTTGTGACGAGCGCCTTGGCAGCAAAGGAATTTATCCCAACGTAGACTTCTACTCGGGGTTGGTTTATGCCAAGTTAGGTATTCCTGAAGACGTGTTTACGCCTGTGTTTGCCGTCGCGCGCGTAGCTGGCTGGTTAGCCCATTGGCGCGAGCAATTGTCCGACAATCGACTCTTTCGACCCACTCAGGTCTACACGGGAGAGCGCGACAGGCAATACGAAGCGATCGCCGATCGCGTATGTTGAGCCCATCTTCAGCCTGAAGTCATCTCCAAACTGATATCGCGGTGGCTTAGACGTTGAAACTCTTGAGAATGGCAGTGAGGTTATCCGCCCTGCGCGATCGCTCCTCAAGTTAGCTATAACGGAAATGGCATAGGCACCTGTGAAGTGCTGTATCCTATTGCTTAACATCCGTTCATCTTGGCGGCGTTATCCCCACTCAACCCATGTACTCGAACCCACCGAACGCATCTGATAGCCTCGATCGCCTGCTGCAGTTTTTACCCTTCGAGATCCGCTCGGAGGTTGGAGTAGATCTTGGTAGTGAAGAACAAACCAAGGTCGTGCAGCCGTTATGGCGATTTCCTTGGCAAGATACGTCGCGATTCGCGATCGACCTCGGACGCTGGCGGCGCTTGAGTGCTGACCAGCAGCGGATGTATTTTTTGCGCGAAGCCGTGCTAGCGACGGAGTTGGCTCTAGGAGATAACGTCACGGCTCTGTTTCTCTATCCAGCACTCCTGGGTGTGGGCGCGATGGGTCTGCTGATCGAGCTGCAGCTTTCGGATAATTTGGGCATCGGCCTGGCTGGTGTGGTGGCGGCGCTAGCCTTCTTACTCATGCGTCGTTCCGAGCGAGGCCAGAAGGCACAAATTGCGGCAGATGAGTACGCGATTCGGCACGCATCGCAGAATGGATTGACCGACAAGCAAGCCGCAAAGCTTCTACTTAGCGCTTGGAAGCAGGTGCGAGTTCTCGAAGGGAAAGAGAAACAGTCTTTCGACACCACCATGCGTCAGCGCAATCTAGAGTACATTTCCAATCGCGGTTTGACGGCTTCAGCAGCAGCAGCGTCTGGCTCTGCATCTGAGTCTTCGTCATCGCCTCTAGCTCTCAGTTCGGATCGCCAGCAAGACTTTACTAACCGCGAACGCTTCTGAGTTCTTAATTTTTACTATCACTATGCAGGCGAGCGCGCAGGAGACCGAGTCCATGAGCCGCATTGTTATTTTAGGAGGCGGCTTCGGCGGTCTCTACACGGCGTTGGAGTTGTGCCAGCGCTCGTGGGAGAAGCAGCCTCAGATTACGCTGGTAGATCGTCAAAATCAGTTTGTATTCCTACCATTACTGTACGAGCTGATTTCTGGCGAAATGAACGAATGGGAAATTGCGCCGACGTTTCAGAGCGTGTTGGCCAATACGCCAGCCCGCTGGCAGCAGGCAGAAGTTACTGGAATTGACGTCGAAGATCGCCGCGTTAGTCTCAGTGATGGTTCGGATCTCGACTACGACTACTTGGTGGTCGGTCTCGGCGGCGAAACGGCCTATTTTGAAGTGCCGGGGGCGAAGGAGTACGCCCTGCCTTTCCGCGAGTTAGCTGATGCAAAGCGGTTGCAAGAGTTATTGCGTCAGTGGCAAGCGCCGGAGGGTAGCGAGCCCGATCGAACGCTGACGCTGGCAATTGTGGGAGCGGGGCCGAGTGGCGTGGAGCTTGCCTGCAAGCTGGCAGATTGCTTGGGCGATCGCGCGGACGTTCATCTAATCGACCGCGGACATGATATTCTTCAGAGTTTTCGAGCTGACAGCCGTGCTGCGGCCCATCGGGCTCTGACCGAACGCTGCGTTCACCTGCATCTCAACACTCAAGTGCTGGAAGTAGGTGCAGATTTCGTCCGGTTTCGAGGCGCAGATGCCGAAACTTTACTACCCGCAAGCGCCACCCTATGGACGGCGGGTACGACTGTCGCTCCTGTCGTTCAGACTTTGCCGCTTACTCGTAACAAACTCCACCAGCTTGAAATTTTGCCGACGTTGCAGACCCACAATCGCCCCGAAATTTTTGCCCTCGGTGATAATGCCGCTGGTTCTGATGCTGAAGGCAATCCCATTCCCACGACGGCCCAGGCAGCTTTTCAACAGGCCAGCTACTGCGCTTGGAACGTGTGGGCTCTCGCTACGGCCTCAGAGAAGCAATCGCCGCGTCCCTTACTGCCGTTTCGCTATCTGGCCCTGGGAGAGATGCTCAGTTTGGGAGCAGATAATGCATCTCTTAGCGGTTTAGGGATGTCATTGGACGGACCGCTAGGCTACGTAACGCGTCGGTTAGTCTATCTGGCTCGCCTACCATCACTGGAGCATCAGATGCGAGTGGGCTGGCATTGGATGACGCAGCCGCTGCTGCAAGGTTTGGAGCAACTGTGGCCGCAAGCTGCTGCCAAGAGCGATCGCTGACTTGGGTACAATAAGCGGCAATTCGCCCTGATGGGACGCGCCCATGTCTTCACCCTTCTCAAACTGGTTCAACCGTTCCCGCAGCAAGCAAGTTGCAGTGATTGGCCTGGGGCGATTTGGTTCGTCTGTAGCCCGCACGCTGTTTCAGCTCGGCTATGAGGTGTTGGCGATTGACTGCAATGAAGACCGCGTTAGCGAAGCCTTGTGTGACGGTATTGCGACTCAGGCTCTGGAGCTCGACTCTACCGATCCAGCTGCGCTCAAACAAGCAGGGTTAGAGCAATTTAACGTGGTGGTGGTTGCCATTGGCAATTTCTTTGCCGAAAGCGTTCTTACGACTCTGAATGTCAGGGCGCTGGGCTGTCCTCGCATCATTGCCAAGGCAATTTCTCCCATCCACGGCCAGGTTTTGGAAAAAGTAGGTGCTTCTCAGGTGGTCTATCCCGAAGCGGAGATGGGCCGTAACTTGGCACTCCGCCTTACCGCTACGGGCCTGCTGGAATCCCTTCAGCTCGATACCGAACACAGCATTGTCGAAATGGTGGCTCCGGAGCCCATTGTCGGTCAAGCACTGCAGGAGTTGGACTTGCGATCGCGGTATGGCATCAGCGTTTTGGCTATCCAGCACAATGGCAAATTCAACGTGAACCCTGCGCCTGACGACAGTATCTGTCCCGGTGACGTCGTGGTGCTGATCGGCACCAATCGCGACCTCGATAGTTTGGCCCAACTCGCAACCCCGAAGGAAGCGTTGTTGTAGTGCGAGTCGCGATCGCGCCTGATGCCTTCAAGGGCTCTCTTACTGCAGCTGAGGCGGCTGAGGCAATCGCGGCGGGATTGCGCCAAGCTTGGCCCGGCCTCGAAACTGAGTGCATCCCCCTAGCGGACGGCGGCGAAGGTACGGCAGAGGTGTGGGTGAACGCACGAGCGGGCAGTTGGCAAACTCGCCCCTGTACCGATCCCTTGGGCAGACCCGTGACCGCGCAACTGGGTTGGCTCGACGACGGTCGCACCGTCTTAATTGAGGCACCACAAGCCGTCGGTCTCGATTTACTCACCGCAGCCGAACGCAATCCCTGGCTCGTATCGAGCTACGGTCTGGGAGAACTCATCCGCCAGGTGCTCGACGAGCCGAAAGTCCAGACGATTTGGCTGACACTGGGAGGCACGGCCACCGTAGACGGCGGGGTTGGCTGTCTGCAAGCATTGGGCCTCCTGATTGAAACCAGCGCCGGTCAACCCGTGCCTCGGGGTGGCTGCGGACTGTTTCAGATTGCTCGCGTCGATTGGTCGACATTGCCGCAGCGGCTCCGGCCCGATCGCCTCGATACGGTGAAGCTGCGCGTTGCCTGTGACGTGTCTAATCCTTTGTTGGGAGATGCCGGAGCTGCCCGCGTATTTGGCCCACAAAAAGGAGCGGCTCCCGAGATGGTAGAGCAGCTCGAACTCGGCATGCAGAACTGGGCGGCCGCGAGCGATCGGGGCGAGATTGCCGTCAAACCAGGCGCGGGCTCGGCCGGTGGTTTGGGCTTTGCGCTGCAATGTTTGGGAGCTGAGTTTCACTCCGGCATTCGCTGCGTTATGGATGCAGTGAATTTAGCCGAAAGGCTGCAACAGGCGGACTGGGCGATCACGGGAGAAGGTCGCTGCGATCGTCAAACTGCTGGTGGCAAGGTGGTTAGCGGCGTATTGCAAGAGGCACGAGCTGCAAACTGTCCCGTCGTCGTTTTATCGGGAGGGGTAGACACGGCAGCGGTGGACGAACTGATTGCGTTAGGCGCAACAGCCGTAGTGGCAGCTACACCTGCACCAGGGTCGGTAGAAGAGGCCATGACTCGGGCGGCGGCTAACTTGCAGTGGAGCGCTCGCAACATTGCTGGGCTCATGCGGTTGGGCCAAAGCTTCGGAGTAAGCGCGTGAGCGACAACTGTACTGAGGATACCGTGGACACTCAATGGCAATGGCAGGAACGCGACGGCATCGCTTGGCTGACCTGTACCCTGCTGGCCGATTGGCCCCATGCCTTCGGTACGCGCCACAGCTATCCCAAACGTCCGAGTGACTTGGCTCCATTGCAGCTAGATTTAGCGAGCGATCGCGCCTTTTGGCCTCGGCAAGTGCACGGTCGAGCGATCGCCTGGACGGACGAGGATGTTTTCCCCGAGCCAGAATGCTCATCAAAGGAACGCCCGGAAGCCGATGCTGCCGCGACTACGGTCGTCGGCCAGTCAGTCTGGGTCGCGTCCGCAGATTGCGTCCCGATCGCGATCGCCCACCCGCGTGTCGTCGTTGCTATTCACTCCGGCTGGCGTGGCACGGCAGCGCAAATCGTACCAGAAGTCCTGGCCGCACTCCGCGCTCGCGGCATTGCGATCCGCGAACTCAAAGTCGCTATTGGCCCTGCCATTTCTGGCCCTGTCTATCAGGTCTCGCGAGACGTCGGCGATCGCGTTCTGCAAACTCTGACCGACCCGAAGCTCGATACTGAATTCCCCTCAGTGCTGCATCCCGACCTGCAGCCGGATAAGGTGCGGCTGGATTTACGTGCTGCGATCGCTCGTCAACTGTTGCAAGCTGGTGTTGCGGGTGTCGATATCAGCATCAGCCCGCACTGCACGTTCGCTCAGCCGGAGCAGTTCTTTTCGTATCGTCGCGACCGGCAATCTCCTAGCCCCGTGCAATGGTCTGGGATTAGTCTTCCTGGTCTCCGCTGAGCTAGGTTTTAAATATCTCGCCGAGCAACGCGATCAATTCTGTTGGAGTTCGTGATGGAGATCGCCCTCGATCTAAAACCCATCGTGCAATGGACGGACGAAGCATTTGCAGCGGTATGCCAGGCTAATCCAGACTGGGGCTTTGAATTGAATGTGCTTGGAGAATTGCTCGTCGTGGCACCTGTAGGGGGAGAAAGCGGTTGGAAGGAGAACTTCATTCAGGCACAACTCTGGAATTGGGATCCGAACTACGAGAAAGGGCGTGGCTTTAGCTCCCAAACAGTATTTTCACTACCCAATGGAGCTAAGCGCGTACCTGATGCGGCTTGGGTCCGCCGCGATCGCTGGGAGGCCCTCACCTCTGCTCAACAGCAAGGATATCTCCCGCTCGCTCCCGATTTTGTCATCGAGCTGCGATCTCCATCTGATGACCTCGAACCTCTGCGGGCCAAGATGCTTGAATATCTCGACAATGGCGTGCGGTTGGGATGGTTGCTAAACCCTCAAGATCGACAGGTCGAGATTTATAGAGTCGGTCGTGCAGTTGAGATTTTAGAGGAACCCGCACAACTCTTCGGCGAGACCGTCTTGCCAGGGTTTGTTTTCAATACTCGCCAGATCTTGACTTGAAGTGTCAAACAGCCAGTGTCCCAGGAGCATACACTCCCGGTTCGAGGCGCTTATCAACCCAGCATCGAGCGGTCACGACTGCACCAGCAGGTAAATCGGCATTGGGGCCGAGTTTGCAATCTGAGCCGACGTAGCAAGGGGCAGCCAACGTGGCACTATCATCCACCGTGGCGCTGGGATGCACCCAAACTCCCGAAGAGCGTTCGGCAGCTCCACTCAGGAATGTCGTTTCTTGGAGAGCGCCCGTCAGCAAGTCGAGCTGGCCCTGGTAGTAGCTGCGGGGCGTACCCAAATCGCGCCAGTAGCCTTCATGGATGTAGGCGCTCATCAGTTTGCCGTCTTCGAGTAAGCCAGGAAAAACGCGACGCTCGAAGCTGAGGGGTTCGCCCTCTGGATAGGCATCAAAAATGCTGGGATCGAGTACATACGTCCCAGCATTAATCGTGTCGGTGGTGATAGTAGCGGCTTCTTCGGGAGAAGGCTTTTCGCGAAAAGCCAAGATGCGATTATTGTCGTCAATCTCGACTAAACCGAAAGCCGTAATGTCTTCAACTCGGGTCAGAGTCAGGGTGGCGATCGCGCCAGATTGTTCGTGCCAGGCCATCACCTGTTTCAAATCTAAATCCGTCAAAATATCGGCATTAAAGACAACCAGCGGTTCGCCCGTAAAGTAGGGTTTCGCCAACACCAGCGAGCCTGCTGTATCGAGGGGCGTATCTTCGCGCACGTAGCGGATCTTTACGCCTAATTGCTCGCCCGCTTGCAGATAGGCTTCGATCTTTTCACCTAGGTAGCCGACATTGAGCAAGATATCGACCAATCCCGCCTCGCGGCAGCGTCCGATCATCCATTCTAGAAACGACAGTTCTAGCAGCGGCAGCAAGGGTTTGGGCGTTTGTAACGTAAACGGACGCAGTCGCGTACCTTTCCCCCCGGCAACGATAACGGCCTGCATGAACGAACCTCTGAGGTTGACTCAAGTATCTTAAGCTAAGATTGACTGCGAGACTACGCCTGCAAAGGCGCTTGACGGGTGTGTGAGGCAACTATATCGGATGGCAGAATTACCGCCCCAGCGATCGCGCCAGTCGTCGCGCCCGCCATCTCCCACAGCCGAGCGATCTTCTCGTCTGACTGGCAATGTGCCTGAGCCTTTTCCCCCCCGAGATCCCTCACCTCGCCCACCCCATCGCACCCGAGCCGTGAGTCCTAACCGAGATCGCCCTCAGTCTTCGCGCTTTACGCTGCGCTGGTTTCTCTGGCGAGGAATTGCTGTTTTGTTTGTCGGTCTGTTGGCGGGAGCGTGCGTGCGACTCGTCACGGATAGGTTTCTTGACGGTCCGATTTTGTCTGCGGAAACCAGTCCGGCAGAACTCGAGGATGCCTGCACATCGAACGGGATTTTTTGTGCGGACGACGGCCCTGTTAAAGCCCTCGATCGCCCTCTAAGCATTCTGGTTCTGGGGGTAGATAATCCCGATCCCAGCCAGCGTAATCTGACGCGGCGGCAAATGCTGCGGGGACGCAGCGACACGATCCTGGTGGTGCGAGTCAATCCCGACACTGATGCGATTAATGTGCTGTCGATTCCGCGCGATACGCGGGTGCGATTTCCCGCACGCGGTATCGGTAAAATCAACAGCGCCAACGCTCTAGGCGGGCCGACGTTGGTAGCGGAAATGGTGCAGAACTTGCTGAGTGAAGCTCCGGTCGATCGCTACGTTCGCTTGAGTACGGACGGGATTTCTGCTTTGGTCGATGCCATGGGTGGCGTCAACTTCTATGTCGAAAAAGACATGGTCTACGACGACCACACGCAGAATCTACATATCAATCTCAAGCAAGGTCAGCAGCGTCTCAATGGCGAACAAGTGCATCAATATTTGCGCTTTCGGCAGGACGAACTGGGCGATATCGGTCGCGTCCAGCGTCAACAGAAATTGATGCGTGCCGTCAGTCGGCAGCTCTTGCGCCCGACAACGCTGTTGCGCTTGCCAAAGATCAAGCAAGCGATTGTGCAGAATGTCGACACCAACATGTCCTGGGAAGAATTGCTACCGCTGGTGCAATTTGCGCTCAATAATAATGATTCCACGGAAGATCGCCCCGTTACGCCAGCTTCTAACGAGCCAGATAATTCTTTTCTGCGCTTACCCGCTGTCAACGACAAGTTAAATCTCGTGCTGTTACCGGGACGATTCAGCCAGCCGGGAGAATTCGGCAATCAAAGCTATTGGGTGATCGATCCAGTAGCTACCTACAATGTCGCCACTAATCTATTTGGCGGGATTCCAGACTACGGCAATCCTAATTACCGCTCGCTGGAAAAACAGCGGATTGCCGTCCAGAATGCGTCGGGCCTCCCCGACATGGCAGGCAATATGGCTAAAAACCTGCGGCAAAAAGGCTTCACTAATATCATCATCAACGCTGATGCTTCTAGAGCAATCGCGACGACGCAAATTCTGGCTCAGCGGGGCGACACGGCCACGGCTCTAGAAGTGCAGGCTCTGTTGGGTTTTGGCGAAATCAGGGTACAGTCTACCGGCGATATCACCTCGGATGTCACCGTCCGCGTGGGCAGCGATTGGGCCGAATTCTGGTATCCCGATGTGGCCGACCAGAAACGCCAGACTCGTCGGTCTAACCCTAAGGCCTTGCAGGTGTTAGAGCAGAGTCAGATTCCGTCTGAATCCTGAGTTATGCGCTCGCTGGTTATACAGTCGCTGGATCGGCTTGATGCAGTTGAGCAGCGGCAATGGCGATCGCCTCGGGATAGATTCTGTGCTCTTCGACGTGAATACGAGCTTGAAGCGTTGCTGCGGTATCGCCTTCTCGAACGGGGACGGCTGCTTGGGCGACGATCGGGCCGCTATCAACCTCCAACGTGACCCAATGAACGGTGCAGCCCGCCACCTTTACGCCGTACTCCAGTGCTTGTTCGACCGCGTGCAAACCGGGAAAGCTGGGCAACAAACTGGGATGGATATTGATCGATCGCATCGGGAACCCGTCCAGAAATACTTGGGTGACGCGACGCATCCAACCTGCCATCACGACTAATTCCACCTCGTACTGATGCAGAGTTTCGACAATGGCGAGATCGAACGTTTCGCGATCTTTCCCATACGGTCGATGGTCCAGCAAGATGGCTGGAATGCCCCATTTTTCAGCGCGTTCGCGCACGTATGCGTCGGGATTGTTGTAGACGACTACTTGAATGTGAGCGTCGAGCCGACCGTCTGCGATCGCCTGACAGATGGCTTCAAAATTACTGCCGTTCCCCGAAGCCATCACTCCCAGTTGAATGGGGGCAGCTGTTGGTACTGGCGGATTGACAGCGCGATCGGATGGCGAGATAGACATGCGGTTTTGCCGAAAAGCCATCCCTTACCCTATCAGCCCGCGAGGGAACTCTTACCGATGATTTGTTCCAGTAAAGGTGCGAAGCGATCTGCCAATGTTTTCCAAAATGCAGACGAGGCGGGTTGCTGCCAATTCCACCAAGGCAGCAGATACTCCGGTTTGAAATCGCTCAGCTGAGCAATAAAGCGTGGAGCTGTAGCGCAAATGGGATTGTCCGGGTCGAGAGCAGGAGACCCATAGTTGATAATCGTGGCGAGAAGATCGAGCCCGCGATCGCGCGCATAGACTACGCTCAGAACTGTGTGATTGATCGTTCCTAAGTTAGGTCGGCTGACCAGAACGAGGGGCAGTTGCCACTTTTGCATGAGATCGAGTGTCGATAAATCCGGGGCGAGGGGCACGGCCAATCCTCCAGCCCCTTCAACGATGACGACATCGTGGCGCGATCGCAGCTCCTGATATTGGAGATCGAGCCGCTCGAACTCAATGCGAACGGGAGGCTCGGCCAGCTCGGCAGCCAGTTGAGGTGCAGCCGGCAACTCCAGCAGGTAGCCACAAGCAGTTTCCACTTCAGGAGCAATGCGACGAACAGTTTCGACATCGGGACTGACGAGTGTAGTTGCGCTGGAGATAGCAGTGGTAATTGAGCCAGCGACTGCCCCACTCTGGACGGGTTTGAAGTATGCAACTCGGCAACCCTGCTGACTAAGAAGTCGACAGAGCACGCTACTGACCATGGTTTTCCCCACGTCAGTATCGGTGCCGCTGATGAAAATGTCTGTAGCCACTCGTGCGGATATCCCCGACTAGCGGACAATGTCAGAACCGTGGTCGCGTGGCTGCGTTGCAGATGAGGTTGGAGTCTGGAACTCAGACGTGCGCCCCGTCAGACTATCCATCAAGGGAACGCCATCTCGCAGAGCGATCAAATTCTGGGTCACGACCTCGCGGGGCTGCTCGCCAATGGCAGTGGCCAGCAGCTGTTTGTCCCCATTTAAAAAGGCATAGTGAGGAATGCCATTGACGGCAAACTGCGTCAGTTCCGGCATCCACTTGGGATTATCCACATTCAACATGACGAAGTTAACTTGTCCGGCAAACTCGTCCTCCAGGACCGCTATCGTGGGAGCCATGGCTTTACACGTACTGCACCAATCGGCATAGAACTCGACCAGAGTCGGCTTGCCGTTGGTTTGAGCAACTTCCCAAGGCGTGGCTCTCTGCGCTACCGCCTCTAATCCCACCTGCCGATCACGTACTTGCATGGCGAAGAACAGTAGAGCACTGAGGGCGATCGCGGCGATCGCGATAATGCCGTTACGGAGACGATTTGAAGAGTCAGCCACGAGTTCAAGCTAGGTAGCGCAACTATTCTAGTATCACACTTGCCTCCAACCCACGTCTCATATCTGAGATTTCTGCAAGTGACAGAACCTAGAGCAGACCGTTACATTGAAAAGGCTAGGTCTGGCAATGACTTGACATGTTGGTCGAATTCAGCATTTTGCCCCTGGGCGATCGCGCCAATCTCGACGACGAAAGAGCTGTAGCTCTCGCGATTTTGGAAGAAAGTGGTTTGCCCTATCAGGTTTCGCCGTGCAGTATTTGCGTGGAGGGGCCGCTCGACGAAGTGATGGAAGCTATCCGCTCTTGTCACAATACCGTCATGAAGCATTCCGGTCGTGTGGTGACCAATATTCGGATTGAGGATGACGGCAGCAGCAGCGGGAGGTTAACTCGGAGTATGGCTGACGTATGCCACTCGCTGGAGCACGTGAGTTATTTGAAGTCCATTCCAGTTCCTGTCGTGGAATCGGGTCAGCTCTAGGCAATTCACCGGTTCAGCATCACTATCCGGTAAGTCTTAACGTGCGTCTGCCAACGTCTGACCGTTGGTTGTGTCTCGCATGACGAGGTCGTACAGTGTCGTACGCTCGCAACTCGGACGGTTAATACCAGCGATCGTCCCTCGCAAAGCCTCTACTGACTGGCCCGTTCCACCCTTTGCTCCGGCCATGCTGGTAATATGCTCTTCCATTAGCGTGCCGCCGATGTCGTTACAGCCGCTTTGCAAGGCGATCGCCGCGCCGCCGAGCCCTAATTTCACCCAGCTGGGCTGATGATTGACAATCCATTCGCCCGCGAACAGTCGCGCAACGGCCATCGTCAACACGGAATCGTCGAGAACGGGCTGATCGCGCCCCACTTTCCTCCGTAGCATTGCAGGTGCAGACTCGCCCACGTAGGGCAGCAGGATAAACTCGGTAAATCCAGTTTGACCTGAAGCTTTGGCTTGTTTTTGCAGCGATCGTAAGACAGCAAAGTGGTCGGCACGATCTCGATGGCTTTCAATATGACCGCCTAGCATCGTGCTGGTGGTGGGCATGCCGAGCTGATGCGCCGTACTGACGACTTCCACCCATTCATCTGCAGTCAATTTCTCAGGACAGAGTTTGCGGCGCACTGCTGGGGCAAAGATTTCTGCTGCCGTTCCCGGCATCGAACCTACGCCGGCAGCCTGCAACTCGCCGATGACGCGCGCGAAGCCCAGTCCATCTTGGCGGGCAATAAACTGGATTTCTTGAGGTGAAAAGGCGTGGAGGTGCAGCTCTGGCCACTGTGCTTTTAGCTGCGCTACCAATTGCACGTAGTATTTCAGAGTCGAACCGTCAATTTGCGCGGCAGGATTGAGACCGCCTTGCATGCAAATTTCGGTTGCCCCGCGCGCGATTGCTTCTGCTGCTTTCGCCGCGATTGTCGCATTATCTAGCCAGTAGGCACCTTCAGTCCCCTCATTCCGCCGAAATGCACAAAAACTACAGTGCTGCTCGCAAATATTAGTGAAATTGATGTTGCGATTGACTACGTAGGTGACGGTGTCGCCCACCAATTTGCGCCTCATCTCGTCTGCTGCAGCGCGAATATCCGCGATCGCCTCTGGGTCTTGCTGAGCCATCAACTCAGTCGCATCGTCAACGGATAATTCTGTTCCTGCCAGCGCCCGCGCCAACAGTTTATTCAACCGAGTAAAGACTCCAACCATAGAGGCGATCGCCGAATAATCTCAAACGAAAATGAACGACATCGTGTATTTCGCTCAGTGTAATCTACCAGCCAAGGTTGCTCGACCTGCAAATTTACGGCTGGATCCCGTGAGAACCATCCCGCCGTTTCCCAGTGTCGAG
>JBCBVC010000042.1:0-27365 GCA_039817845.1 Cyanobacteria bacterium J06642_2 | reverse complement strand
ATCAGGTTACGCTCATTTTGGCAGTAACGGGAATCATTTATCTTTTTAAGCCACAGTTGGATCGGGCAATGTATCATGACCTGATGTTCGTGCAACCAGATGTAACTACTCTGGCATACTCGGAGCAAGTGCAGTTTGCTGAAAAGACATACCCTGATGCAACAGTTACTGAAGTTACGCCGAATATAGCCCCCGATCGCAGTACAGAGGTGCTATTGACGACGGCTAATGAGCGTAACCTGATGGTATTCGTGAACCCCTATACTGGCGAGGTTTTGGGCCATCGTGATGAAAATAATAATTTGCAAGCGATCGCTCGGAAAATTCATGGGGAGTTACTCATTGGAAAGTTAGGTGACTACATAGTTGAACTGGCAGCTTGCTGGGGAATAGTTCTGCTGATCACAGGGCTTTATCTGTGGGTGCCGCGTCATCGATTTTCCGTCTTGGGAACTCTGGTTCCTCGCCTGTGGAGTCAGAATCAGCGAATTTTCTGGCGCGACTTACATGCTGTTCCTGGATTTTACGGCATTCTTCTCATTGGTTTTCTAATTCTTACAGGTTTACCCTGGACTGGCTTTTGGGGAGATACATTTGCTCAGGTATGGGGAACATTTCCACCTCAAATGTGGGATGATGTTCCTCAATCGGCTGTGTTGACTGGTTCCCTCAATCAGCAAAGGCAGGTGGTGCCTTGGGCAGTAGGACAACTACCAATTCCCGAATCTATTGCACTTGCATCTGGATACAGCAATCCTTCTAACCATGTGGATTCAGCAATCTACTCTGGAGATATTGTGGCCAGTGAACCCATCGGCATTGACTCTGTGATTGCCCTTGCTCAAGCCAAAAACGCGCCTCCTGGTTTCAATATCGTATTACCTGAAGGGGAAACGGGAGTATACACTGTTTCTGCATTTCCTGACGATCCCACTCAAGAAGTGACTATGCATATCGATCGGTACAGTGGCAAAGTGTTGGCAGATGTGCGCTGGAAAGATTATGGCTTTGTTCCCAAAGCAGTTGAGATGGGGATTTCTATTCACATGGGGAAATATTTTGGATTAGTTAATCAGTTGCTGATGCTAGTTGCATCACTAATCTCGATGTTACTTTCGGTAACCGGAGTTGTTATGTGGTGGCAGCGTCGTCCTAAAGAATCTGGACTGATTGGTGCTCCAAAGATGCCAAATCACGTCCAGAATTGGCGGATGCCATTGGCAATTGTTGCCATTCTGGGGCTTGTATTTCCCTTAGTAGGTCTTTCACTAGTAATTGTGCTGTTGTTTGATTATTTTTTATTAAGCCGTATTCCTGCACTCAAGCACATTTTTAACTGAGCACAATCACTTGTATATATGGTCAAGTTTATAAAAAATCGGCAGCGGCCTGACTAATTCAACCGCTGACTACTTCCGGATTAGACCCTTTAGTGTGTCAATGCTTTTTTAAAATGACTTCTAGCTAAATGAGATTGTCGCCTAACTTCTCCGATTGCACCCGATGAATTGAGGTTGATTGGTGGAGGAACGGAGACTTTAGGTTTCATGCTAGGGAGGAGAAGCGAGGTAAAGACACAGATAATGAGCATCAAAAGTGTTCTATGGCAGCGGCTTTCCAACGTTCTTCTTCGGTTTTTTGTGAAAACTCTGAGATACGGAACTTGCTGACGTTCTGACTGACGGACATTCAGACAAACGACGGGGCGATCGCCTCAAGCGCATTCGAGATTGCTCCAACGATGAGATCGCTCTCCCCCCGAGTCAAAATCAACGGCGGAGCCAAAATCAACACGTTGGTAAAGCTCGGAATCGTGTTGGTATTGCGTCCGACAATAACTCCCGCTTCCGCACAGTGTTTGGTGATGGCAACAACCTGCGGAGACGGTAACGGCGTTTTGGCCTCGCGATCGCTCACCAGCTCGATCCCAACTAATAACCCTTTGCCGCGAATGTCACCCACCCAGGGATGACTGCCGATGGATTGTTTCAAGCCATCGATCAGATAAGCACCCATTTCAGCAGCGCGATCGTCGAGGTTTTCGCGATCGATAATCTCGATATTTTTCAGCGCAACCGCCGCCGCCACCGGATGTCCTCCATACGTCGTTAGGTGGCGGAAATGCGAATCTCCCAGCGGATCGTCATCGAGAAACGCTTCAAACACGTGTTGTTTTGCCACTGTTGCAGCTAAAGGCATGTAGCCGCTGGTAATCCCTTTCGCAAACGTGATGATATCGGGCTGCACGTTCCAGTGAAGGTGGCCGAAGCGTTTGCCCGTCCGACCGAATCCGTTCACCACTTCGTCATAGATGAGCAAAATCCCGTATCGGTCGCAAAGCGATCGCACTCCCGCCAAATAGTCATCGGGCGGCACGATGACGCCACCCCCAGAAATAATCGGTTCCACCACGATCGCCGCAATGCTCTGCGCCCCCTCATGCAGGATGGTGTGTTCCAAATCCCGAATCAGATCTTGGTTGTAGGCAGCCTCAGAGCGATCGCCTCCAAAGCGGTAGTAGTAGGGCGGCTGAACGTGCAGAAAGCCCGGCACGAGAGGCTCGAATTTTAGCTTGCGTTCGGCTTGAGCCGTGGCGCTGAGCGCCCCCATCGTATGGCCGTGATAGCCTCGGTAGCGCGAGATGATTTTGTAGCGCGGCCCCGCTCCCGGCGGTTGCGTTTGGGCGTGATACTGCCGCGCCATTTTGAACGCAGTTTCGTTAGCTTCCGAACCGCTCGTGCAAAAGAACACTTTGCCGGGATAGCCCAGCATCTCGATCAGTTTGTGTGCCAGACGAATAGCCGGTTCGTGCGTGGCCGTGAGCGGATAGTAAGCCAACTCGGTCATCTGCTGATAAGCCACTTCAGCCAGTTCCTGACGCCCGTACCCGACATTAACGCACCACAAGCCCGAAAGGCCGTCGAGATAGTCCTTCCCGTCCGCATCCGTGACGATACAGCTCGCCCCCCTTGCCATGCGCTTGGGCGGTTTATTCGTAAAACCGCGATGCTGCACCATAGGATGCCAAAGAGAGTCCAACCCCATTTGAGTTAGATCCGATTGAGTGGGATTAGATGGCGCTGCTGAGGAAGGAATGCTAGTCGTCACGATCTCGTCTCCACAATGCGAGCCTCAAGTTTAAGGCACGACCTGCCGTTAGGGCGACGGTTAGAATTCAGGTCTGAAGTGCAGATTGCAGAGGCGATCGCCCCGACGTAGCATGCTAAGCGCAAACTCTCGTACTGCGTAGCGCTATCACCTCTCGCATCGGATGTTTTTCGGCATAGTAGCTGCGGTACCAATCTACGAATTGAGCGATGCCTACCTCTAAAGGCGTAGCCGGACTAAATCCCGTATCGGCTACTAAGGCATCGACATCTGCATAGGTTGCCAGAACGTCTCCAGGCTGCATATCTAAGAGATTTTTCTGCGCGGGTTTGCCTAAAGCCAGTTCGATCGTGGCAATGAAATCGTTTAATTCCACCGGATTGTTGTTGCCGATGTTGTAGATTTTGTAGCGCACTTGGCTGGGGAGTGTTCCGAGATGGGTGATAGGGCTAGGAGGTCGATGGAGGACGCGCACTACACCTTCGATAATGTCGTCGATGTAGGTAAAATCGCGCTTCATCTTGCCGTGGTTATAAACGTCGATCGCCTCTCCGCGCTCGATGGCCTGCACAAATTTGAAATAGGCCATATCGGGACGGCCCCATGGCCCGTAAACCGTAAAGAAGCGCAGACCCGTGGTGGGCAAACCGTAAAGGTGGCTGTAGCTGTGAGCCATTAACTCGTTGGCTTTCTTGCTGGCCGCGTAGAGCGAAACCGGACTGTCTACGGTGTCGGTGGTGGCAAACGGAACTTTGGTATTGGCTCCGTAAACCGAGCTGGAGGATGCGAAGACAAGATGGCCGACTTTGCCGTGGCGGCAGCCTTCGAGGATGTTGGCAAACCCGACGAGATTGCTGTCGATATAGGCAGCGGGGTTTTGTAAGGAGTAGCGGACGCCCGCCTGAGCGGCGAGATTGACCACTCCATCGAACGCATGGGTTTGAAAGAGTGCTTCTATGGCCGCGCGATCGCTGAGATCGAGTTTGAGAAAGCGAAAGTCAGGATGGAGCACGAGTAAATTGAGGCGAGCTTGTTTGAGCGCGACGTCGTAATACGGGTTGAGATTGTCAATGCCAACGACTTGATGCCCCTCTGCTAACAAGCGCTGGCAGAGATGAAACCCGATGAATCCGGCGGCTCCAGTGACGAGAACTTGCATGACTGGACTCCTTAACAGTTGAGGACGTGAAGTGAATGGGAATTAGATTTCCGGGGGAGTGAAATTGAGCGCCTGCAAGACGGGGGAACGAGTAGGACTGGGAAAATGGATGACGGTTGCTGAATTGGGGACGATCGCGCATTTACTCGCTGCCGTCGTGCTGAATCTCAGCCAGGTTGAAAGTAGGTCGTGCAGGAACGCAGTGGAGGCGATCGCCAGAACTGTAATGGCATCTGTCGATTGGGCGAGGGCTTGAGCCGTCTGCCCCCATTCCGCCGCGCAGGGAAACAAAGCCAAGGGCTCGGTTCCGACAATCTGACTCGCTAAGCTTCGGGCCACATCGCTGCGGTCGATCCAGCATTGGTCTGGAGCGAGAGCGCGCAGCCAAGGTTGGTGGAGGAGCTCGCTCTCTGCTGGCAGTAGGATGGCGCGCGCGCCCTGCTTTCCCGCTTTTAACTTCGGCAGCGTTTCGTGTAGGTGGCCCGTGAGATTGAGCGCCTGGAGAGACATGGGCGGGAAATCGGGAGCTTCTGAAAACTCCACTACACTGATGCCGCAGTTGGACTGTTGAAGCTGGTGATAGTGTTTGGCAGGCAATCCAATTGCCGTAGAAATGGCCGCCCGGACACTGCCGCCGTGGGCGATCGCCAACACCGTTTGACCGCGATGCTCGTTCAGGAGCATTTCCCAGAAAGTCCGAATTTGAGCGTAGAGGTCGAGAACTGGAAATGTCACTTGACTGCCGCGAGCGCGGGGAGTCGTGAGGGAAAAGGCATCGGGGCTATCTTGCCAACATTGATAATCTGCTGGTAGCTCTTCCCGAACGGAAGCATAAGTTCTGCCAGCCCAGTGAGGAAGGTCGACCTCCATCAAAGCGGGACATTTAACGGGCGCAGATCGAGGCAAGTCGTGGGTATCGAGTTGCTTGACGAGGGCACAAGTGGTCTGAATTGCGCGCTGAAGTGGGCTGGTGTAGATGGCATCGAAGCCGATACCGCGCAGGGCGCGTCCGGTTTGGCGAGCCGCAGCCCAGCCGCGTTCGGTGAGTACGGAGCGATCGCTACGCCCTTGGAAGCGCTGAGCGTCGTTGTCCGTACTGCGACCGTGGCGAACGAAGATCGCGCGCGTAGTACCGGGAGACGGAGAGTTAAACCGTGGCATAGTTTGTCCTCCCTGCTTCCGAAGCTGACGAGCGATCTCGCGTTTGCAGGCGGTAGTGACGGGCATAGTGTCTCTCAAGCGCCATCAATTCGGCATGGGTGCCGCGCTCCAGAATGCGACCGTTCTCGATGTAGAGAATGCGATCGGCGGCGATCGATGCGGTCAGATCGTGGGTGATCAAGAAGGTGGTGCGGCCGCGGGTGAGGCGGGCCAGGGCTTCGCTCACGGCATGTTTGCTGGCATTGTCCAGGCCGGTGGTGGGTTCGTCCAGGATGACAATGGGCGATCGCCGGATGGCGGCACGAGCAATGGCGATGCGCTGCCGCTGGCCGCCGGAAAGGGTAGCTCCCCCTTCACCCAAAACGGTGTCGTAGCCGTCGGGCAGGCGAATGACGAACTCGTGAGCGTTGGCAAGCGTGGCGGCAGCTTCCACCTCGGCCTGAGTGGCTCCTAAGCAGCCGTAGGCAATGTTGGCCCGAATGCTGACGCCGAACAAGATGCTGTCTTGCAGGACGACACCGATTTGCTGGCGGAGGGAGTCGAGAGTGAACTGGCGGATATCGCGGTCATCGATGAGGATGCGCCCCGAGGCTGGATCGTACAGTCGCAGGAGCAAACTAGTTAAAGTCGATTTCCCGCCGCCGGAAGGACCGACCAAAGCAAGGGTTTGACCCGGCCCCACGACGAAGTTGAGATCGTGCAGTGTCCTGCGCCCGGATTCATAGCTGAAGCTGACTCGATCGAACCAAACGTGACCGCGAAAGGCTGGGGCCGGTGAGGACGTGGCGAGATCGCTGACTTCCGGAGAGATTTCGAGCAAGTCGAGTATGCGTTCGCCTGATGCTGTAGCTTTAGAAATTTGTCCGGTGTATTTGGCCAGTTGCCGCATCGGTTTGAATGCAGTTTTAAGGTAACTGATAAACACCAGCAAATCGCCAGGGGTCAGGCTGCGCTCGATGACGAGGATGGTGCCGCGCCAGAGTACGAGAGCGGTGGAGATGGCAACGAGAATTTCTACCGTGCGCTCCAGGCCAGCCGCTAGTTTTTGGGCTTTTGCGCCTTCCTTCAAACTTTTGGAGTTTTGCTTGGAGAACGCGCTTTCGAGCATGTCGTGCAGTGAAAGGGCCTGCACCACTTTGATGGCACTAATGGACTCCGCCGCCGTCGCAGCCATTGCGCCTTCTTGCTGCCGCTGCTTCTGGGCCACCTTCCGAATCCGTTTGGTCATCCGCACGGTGGTGAGGGCAAAGAGGGGGAAGATCGCGATCGCGATTAAGGCTAACTCCCAGTTGAGCCAAAGCATGACGCCGAGCATTCCCACCAATGTCAGGGAGTTGACCACCAGCGGCAGCATGGCAATGACTGTCACTTCCCGCAGGCGCTCGATATCCCCCGTGACTCGCGCGATGAGGTCGCCGTTTTTGGCCTTGTTGTGAAAGGTGAGGGAGAGTCGTTGCAGGTGGCTGTAAAGATCGCCTCGCACGCGAGTCATGATTTTTGTGGCAGCTAGGGCCATCGCGACGCGACTGGCGTAGCCGGAGATAGCCCGCAATCCGGTAATTGCAACGACGGCTATTGCTAGGGCAGACAGCATTAGCCAGTGATAGCGATGCTCTCCGTTTGCCCCAACGAGAAGCTCCTCGACCAGAACGCGATCGAAAATGTACTTGAGCGGCCAGGGCTCCAGCAGGCGGGCGCCAATCTCGACGAATGTGGCTACGGCAGCTACGAGTAACAGCGACCACTGCTTGCGGATGTACGGCCAGAAGTGGCGCAGGATGCTCCACAAGCTGGGCAGGACAGAGGTGAGGGATTGCTGTTTGCGTTTCATGACGCAGTACTGACAAAGGAACGCTCGCTCGCGGTTTCTGAGACGGGATTGGCAGGGGCGGCTGTTTGGGGCTGAACGTCCGGCAACTTCAGGCGGTGAGCGGTTTGGAAATAGCGATCGCTAATCCAGCAGTTGAGCTGACGTTCTAGGGGAATTAACGCTTTCTCTAGCCAGGGGGTGGGCCGACCGAAGGTAAACTTGCGCGCTAGCGGCCGCAAGAAGGCGAAATGACGGCGATGACCTAGACGCTTGTAGCGTTTTTTGAAGTACTTACTCTTCTTATCCAAATCCCATTTCTTGCGGAAATGCTTAAGGCTGCGACGTTCCCATTCGTCGCTCCATCGCAGCAGGAAAAAGCCTAAATCGGAGGGAGTGAATTGCAGTTCGGGAACGTAGGTGACGACAGAGGCTGGTTCGCAGTAGATCGTACCGCCCGCATTCGTAACGTTCATGCAAAAGTCGATGTGTTCGCGGGTGCAGAGGAGCTTCTCATCGAGCTGACCGATGCGATCGAACATATCTCGCCGCACCATCATGCAATGGAACTCGGCAAATTCACACTGCCGCCGCACCAGGCGATCGCGCACGTCAGCGACAGCTCGATTGACGAAGTAGTGCTTCTCGTGGACGCGCCGCTCGAACATATCGCCCTGGGTTTGCAGCACCAGGCGCGCTTCGCCGCCCGCCAGGTGGATGGTTTGGTGCAAAGGTCGGCCAATGCATGTAAGAGGCGTGACCACAGTGGCCTGGGTTTCGACCGCGCACTCCACTAGCCGAGTCAGCCAATGGGGCGACACTTCAACGTCGTTATCGATAAAGACGACGTAGTCCGTGGTTACGGCTTTGAGGCCGAGATTGCGGGCCTGGTTGGGAGCCAAATAGCGATCGCTACGAATGAGCTGGAATCCGCGCTCGCGCGCTTGTCGTTCTAGATAGGTGCGGACGGACTTAGGAGAACCGCCATCGACGTACACCAGCTCAAAAGGGTAAGTGGTGTGCTCGTAGATACTCTCTAGGGACGCGCACGTGTGGCTGAAACGTTCGCGCGGGCTGACCAGGATGGTGATGGTTGGTTTGGAAGCAGTCAGATTCACAATCGATCTCCTTGGCGAGTGAGTGACAGACGTTAGGCTACGTGCACGTAAGGAACGGGGGCTACGGTGCCGAGGACCTGGGCATACGCGGCATTCCAGTTCTGTTGCTCGACGGCTGGGGCTAATTGCGTCAATGCTTTATGGCGAGCCGCCTGACCGAACCTGAGGCGTAACTCCGGGCTCGAGAGCAAGGTACGGATCGCCGCAGTCAGTTCCACACTGGAACCAGGCGTGACGACCCAACCGGTAGAGCCGTGATCGAGAATTTCGCCGATCGCATCCGCAGAGCTGCCGACGATGGCATTGCCTGCCAGCATGGCTTCCAACATGGCGTTGGGACAGCCGTCGTGGAGCGAAGGAATGGCAAATACGTCCATGAATGGGAGGTGCGCCATTGCTTCTAGGCGATCTTTCATGCCGGTGACGACGACGCGATCGCCCAGACCGCAGTCTTCAATCTCTTTGAGCCAATAGCTCCGTTCGCGATCGGCGAAATCTCCCACCAGCAACAGGGTGAAGTCCATCTCCGCGCTCAGCTCTTTGCAGGCATCGAGCAAGAACTCCAGACCCTTCTTTTCGCGAAAGCGACCGACGGACCCGATGACGGGACCGCGCAGCGTCGGCATCGGATCGGGAATGGGGAGATTGCTCATATCTACCGGAGCGATGGAATTCCAGAACGCATTGGAGCGACCTTTGAGGCTGGGAATTAGGACCTGAGCGCGGTGCAGCAAATCGCGACTCACGGACGTGACCCAATCAGAGTTATCGAGGGTCCAAACAATCTGGGAATGATTTTTGGCATTGAAAATGTGTTTGTGCAAGTCGCTGCCGCGAATGCTGTTGATGACGGGAATATCAAGTTCGCGGGCGAGCAGCGTGGTCAGAAAACCGGTTTCGTTCAGGAAAAAAGCGTGGAACAGATCGAACTTGTAAGTTTTGTGGAGCTGTTTGAGGTGGAAATAGACTTCGCTGCTGTAGTCGTAGATGACCGGTACGTCTCCCCGAACGGCAGCGCTGATGTGGTGAACGTATAATCCGTCCTGCTGCTGGGTTCGAACGCCGCCGCGACAGGTTTCGGTAGCTGTTTTGAACTGTGTGGAGTTAAACACTGCCACGTGAACTTCATAGCCGCTGTTGAAGAGCATTGTGGCGATACGATGTACGGATTCGCCTACGCCCCCGACTTCGGGGGGAAACTCCAAGGTTGTAATGCAAATTCGAGTCGTCATGGGTCTAGCCTCGGATGATAAGAGTGCGTGCGAAGGTTATCGGGTTTTGTCCCTCGCGGATGAGGAACACTTGAGAAGGTTCAATGCGCCTTCGGGCTAACATGCCGCGATCGCGACTTAAGCCACGGCCAGCGCGGGAGTCTCGCATTTGACCAACTGCCGTAGGTAAGCGGCCGTGTTTGCAGCTCCTGCCAAATCGAACGAGGCTGAGGTGGGTTCAGTCCGCAGACAAGTCTCGATCGCCTCGGCAAATACCTCGGGAACCAGCTCTTCCGGCTGAATGGCGTTGACAACACCCATCCGATCCAGCTTTTGCAGGCGCAGCCACTGCTCGCGATCGCCGTTGCCGGTGAAAGGCATCATCATGGCTCGCACGCCTGTAGCCAGCACGTTCATGGTGGTGTTGTAGCCCGCCATGCTAATCGACAGATCTGCTTGACGCATGTAGTCGAGGAGGTGAGGCGTGTAGCGCTCGATGACGATATTGGCTCTGTCGGCAGTCAGGTTCTGAAGGTGATGCCATACGCTGTCCGGCACGAAAGGACCGGCAAACATGCGAATGGTATGGGGAATGCGATCGGCCAACAGAGGTGCGGTGCGGGCGATGCAATCCAGCAAGCTGTGACCGAAACGACCGCCACCGACGGAAGCCAGGATGATGGGTTCGTCGCATTGCACGGTAAATGCGGGGTTGGGTTTCTGAATCACGTAGCCGGTATAGTGAACCGGGCAGTTCAGGTCGCTGGTGCGGGAAAAACTGTCTTCAAGCGGGACGAAGCGGCGATCGCCGTGGACGAGCAGTTGGTCGAAATAGCGATTCATCAATTTGACCACTTTGGCCTCGTGACGAGCCCGATCTTGCTTGGTAACGACGATGTCGCGCAGACTGCAGGAAACCTTTGTTCCGAGGTCGCGAGCGCGCTCTAGTAAGGGTTCCAGCTCGAACGAAAAGCGGCGACGGCCGAAGGGGTAGAGTTCTACCATTAAGGCATCGGGACGAAAGAGGTCGAGCACAGCCAACAGAATGGTGCGACGTTTGGTTTCCACTTCGGCCAGGGTGATGCCGTCGTCGACGGCCCGTAGCGTCTGGAACTCGGGGTCGGTTTCAATCGCCGGTAAGTTCACGACTCGAACGCTTTCAGGGACCTCAAATCCAGGCACCTCTTTACCGCCGTTGACAAAACACACCTCGAAATCTGGAGTCAGGGCGCGCACGATCTCCATACTGCGGACGAGATGTCCGATGCCGAGAATGTGCTGACAGTAGAACATCAGTCGTTTTTTCATGGTTCTGTCCTCGAAATTTACGCAGATAAAGCAGTAGCAAACGGGGGAGCGGGCGCAGAAAATGTAGGCTTGACACGCTGGGGGATGGCGTTTTTCGGAAATAAGGCTTGCAGGCGATCGCCCAATCGTTCCAACCCATCCAGGTCGATGGTGTCATCCACCCGCAGGGGCTCGGTCGCGGTCAGCTGTTTGAGGAGTTTGTGCGCCAACATGACCGGGGTAAGGCGATGGGGATGAATGGCCTCGACGAGGCTCAGACGAGCCAAACAGTCTGCTCGGATGAGCTGCTCCAGAACCGGTTTGACTCGCGGCACCATGACGGCTCGCTTACCCAGCGAGAGAATTTCGCAGGTGGTGTTATATCCAGCCATCGACACCACGGCATCGGCAGCAGCCATGTAGCCCATCAGGTCGTCGGTGAATTCGTGCAGGATGACGCCAGGCAGAGTACGGGCCCGCGACTGGAGTCGGTGCCGCTGGGCTTCTGGCATGTCAGGTCCGCTAACAATCAGGCTTTTGATGCGATCGCGATCGGGAAAATATCTTAGAGAGTCCAAATACGCCGACACCACGTGGAAGCCATCCTGACCACCGCCGGGGGTCACCAGTACCAATTTGTCGTGCGGTGCTATCCTCAAGCTCTCGCGAATGGCCGTGGCAGGAGTCGTGCTGCGCGGTTTGCGCAGGTAGCCGCAAAACTGAACTTTGGTTGCCACAGTTGTAGGTAGGGAATATTCCCGTCGTAGGTCGAAGACCGTCGGATCGCCTACCACCCAAATAGCGTCAAAACGGCGCTCCAGAGTCGGCAAGTAGCCGTGTTCTGACCATTCCTGCACGGTTTTGGCAGGGCTGTAGAGGATATCTCGCAGCAACAGGACCAGCTTAGTAGCCGGAGAATGTCGTTCCAGCCAGTCGAGCGTTGGATGGAGTTCGCCTTGCAAACCGTGAGGCTTTTTGTCCACTAAGAGCAAGTCGGGTTTGAAGTTTTCCGCTGCGGCTCGAATCGATTCCGATCGCCAGCGCACTGTGGCCTCCATTTCGGTATCCAGGTAGGTTACGGCTAGCGCCCCCGACTCATCCCGACGCAGACAGGGCAGTTTGATGTAGTCCAGACCGGGAGTCATGCGGAAACTGTGCAGCATTGGTGCGCCGGACACCAGCAGTACGGACAGATTGGGAACGGTGGCCAAAAGGCGATCGCAAATGGCGAGCATGCGCCGGATATTGCCCAACCCGTAGGTGTCGTGGGAGTAAACCATCAGTTTCATGGGAGAAGCCTCCTATGCAAGGTCGAGTTGGGCGCTGTTAGGCTGCATTGGCTGCAACTACAGGAGTGAGTCGAGCCGGAGCGGACAGCGAGGCCTCCCCGTGCAGAGCATCAGCATTCGGGCGACCGATGCCGATGTAATTGAATCCCCCAGCAGCTAGCTGTTGGGCGTCAAGGCAGTTCCGACCGTCAATAATTAAGGGCGATCGCATGGTTTGTGCCAGTTCGGCATAGTCGAGCTGCACCAGTTCGTCCCAATCGGTAACCAAAACGAGCGCGTCGCAGTTAACGGCAAGGGCTTGAGGCGTTGCGACTACCTCGACATTGGGTAGTTCGCAAGCGCGTTCGGAACGAGAGAGGAGCGGGTCGTAAGCTTTGACTTTGGCTCCCAAACGATTCAGGGCTGCACCCAACTCGCGAGCGGGGGTATCGCGTAAATCGTCCGTATTGGGTTTGAAGGTCAGTCCGAGTAAGCCAATCGTCTTGCCTTTGAGGATTTTGAGTGCTTGCTGAAGCTTCTCGATCGCGATCAATCTTTGTTGGCGATTGACCTCAACGGCGGCATTGAGGAGGGGTGCTTTGTAGCCGTAGTCTGCTGCCGTATGAATGAGTGCGGCCACGTCTTTCGGGAAACAGGAGCCGCCCCAGCCCAGTCCGGCTTGCAAGAACTTGGGACCGATGCGGGAATCTAGTCCGATACCTGCCGCCACTTGCGTGACATCAGCGCCGACGCGATCGCAGATGTTTGCCACTTCATTAATGAAACTGATTTTGGTGGCGAGAAATGCGTTGGCCGCATACTTGATGGTCTCTGCCGAGCTCAGGTCGGTGGTAACGACGGGAACGTCAGGACCGTTGGGGTTGTCCGCAAATTTGCGTTTGACGAGCGGGGCGTACAGCTCCTTCATCTGCGCGATCGCCTTGGCGCTGTTCGCCCCTAAGACAATGCGATCCGGGTTAAACGTGTCGTAAATGGCCGATCCTTCGCGCAAAAACTCGGGATTGCTGACCACGTCAAAGCGAACGGCGGCAGTGTCGGAACGCTTGGCAACCTCTTCGAGAACGAGAGATCGGACCCAGTCGCCTGAACCAATGGGCACGGTGGATTTATTCACGACGATCTTGTAGCTGTCGTCGAGGTTTTGACCGATACTGCGCGCAACGGCTTCCACGTAGCGGGTATCGCTAGCGCCGGAAGGAAGGGGCGGCGTCCCGACAGCAATGAAAAGAATGTCGCTATTGCGGACGCTAGAGGCCAAATCAGTCGCGAACCGCAGGCGATCGGAGGTCATTCCGTCCAGCATTAATTCCGTCAGACCGGGTTCGTAAATGGGCGGAATGCCCGCCTGCATGGAACGGACTTTAACTTCGTTGTTGTCCACGCAGATGACGTGATGACCTACGCGCGCCAGGCAGGTGCCCGTGACCAAGCCCACATATCCAGTTCCAATGACGCAAACTCGCATGACGATCTCCAAATGACAGCGATTAAGCGGGCGACGGAGGTGAGGAGTGCCGCCGTTGATATTCACTATCGCGATCGGAGTCCATCTCTTCATGAAAGGACCGTGAAGAGATTTTCATGTAAATGAAAAAACTTTCATCAAAGACTAAATATGTGGGGCGATCGCCACTCATTTACCCCATGGCACTCTGAAGTCAAAAAGGTTCTAAGGCTCTAATAGAGTCCTATTGAGATGTTTATAATCATTAGGATTTCGGCCAAGAGAAGAACGAGCTACGCGCAGCCGCAAACTCAAATCACACTAATTTGAATGGGATTAATTTATACGAGAACTCAATTTTAAATCCGCCGCACGCATTAAATAGGCTCCGTTCTCTAACCTAGAGTTGGAATGCCATCAAGAGAGAAATTAGGGACTCGTTAGTTGCGATTGAATGCGCGCGAGGAGATCTTTAAACTCGAAAGGCTTATCGACAACGTCATTGGCTCCCCTTGCCAAACTGGTTGTCCGAGTTTCGCGATCGCACCAGGCACTCAAAATCATGATGGGCAGCGTCACGCCTCCAGCCCGAGCTTCCGAAAGCACGTCGAGGCCGTTTTTCCCCGGTAACCTTAAATCCAGCAAACAAAGATCGAATTCGGCTTCTAATAGTCGCTGCAAGCCGTCGTCCCCAGTGGCAGACACTTCCGTTTCAAATCCGTAACGGCGCAGCCCTCGTTCGAGCAGTGCAGCAATGCGACCTTCATCTTCAACGATCAGGATTCTAGGCATTGCCTGCACGATCTACACGTTCTGCTTGCTAGCAAAAATGACGGAGAACTCGAATCTCACTCTCGCGGAAATACGTAAAGCCTACCTAACCATATTGACCGAGCGAGATATTAAGGTGCCGGTCGGAATGCCTCTTCAGAGCGTTTCCTTGGCATTGTAGTCTTGGAATTCGGCTCCAGAGGAATGGCAATCGCAAATTTTGAGCCCACTCCCACTCGACTAGATAGTTCTACCCAACCGCCGTGTGCCTCAGCTTTCGCCTTGACAATAGCCAATCCCAATCCCGAACCGCGAGATTTGAGTGCTTCTGCCCCTCTGGCAAATCGCTGAAAAATGCGCTCGCGCTCCCGAGGTTCAATTCCCGGCCCTGTATCGCGCACCCAAAACCGCACGATATCCTCTTTGATTTGCGACCCTAATGCGATTTCATCTCCGCGCTGCGTATGCACGACAGCATTCTCGGCCAAATTGAACAACGCTCCCGTCAAACGCTGGCGATCGGCAACAACAGTGCCGCTGGCTCGCGCCTCCAAACGCCAGTCTCGATCGCCTAACATTTGGATTTTAGCCAGAATTTCATCGGTGAATGGAGCAATGTCGACAGGTGCTAGCTCCAAAAAGTTGGGCAGCTCGGAGCGCGCCAGCAGGGTCAAATCATTAACGAGCCGACTCATGCGATCGAGTTCGTCAATAGCTAACTCTAAACTCTCCTGCTGCTCGGGTGAAGGATCGTCCAACAACTCCAGGTGTCCTCGTACGATCGTGAGCGGAGTGCGCAGTTCGTGACTGGCATCGCGAACGAAGTTTCGCTGAATTTCAAAGGCTTCTTGTAAGCGATCCATCATCCGATTGAAGGTCTTACTCAGATAAGCCATTTCACCCGTACCAGCTACAGGTACGCGGCGGGTCAAATCGGATTCGCGAATGCTGCGGCTAGCACGAGCCAACTGCTGCAACGGCTGCAATACATATCCAGTGGCCAACCAGGCTAAGAGGAGGGCTGCTGTTACCGTTCCAGCAGACATACCGATGAAAAGCCTGACGGACTCTAACGCTTCGGAGAGTTCCCCGGTCGTCGTGTGGACGGCAAAAACAGCGCCTCGGCGAATGCCATCCATCTCCAAGGGTTCGACCATGTAAAGTAAATCCCCCTCTGGACTGTCGGAATTGGGGAGAATGCCCTGTTCGAATGTGTCGACCTGCGATCGCGCCTTGAGAAAAGGCGATCGCGGCTGAATGAGTTTGGGTAAAACCAAAGGCGCAGAGCGATAAAATTCCTCGTCAACCACAAAAATCAAAAAGTTGTCGTCTTCGGGTCGAAAGCCCTGTAGAAATGAATCAATAGCCTCAGTCAGGCGTTCTTCTTCTTTCGGAGTCGATTCTGCCCGCCAGGTCTCGAAAAATTCGACAAATCCTTCCAGATCTTCCGCCAAGTCTTCAGTCACGCGACGCTCGACTTGCCGGACGATAATCTGTCGGAAGATCGGAATCGAAACTCCTACAAGCGCAATGATGAGTAGGGCATAGAGCCCCAAGATTCTGGTACGTGCGGCCCAAAACAATCCCCGTTGGGACGCAGAAGGTATGGGCAACGTTGAGTCTGAGTCTGGCACGAGTTAGATGAGAAATATCACCACGCGCACATTGAGCTCTGGACTCGATCTCCACCAAAGCTGAATGCCGCTTCATCCTAGCCTTTAAAGCGATACCCCAATCCCCGCACGGTTTCGATGCAATCGCCACCCAACTTCCGGCGCAGGTTGCGGATGTGGGCATCGACCACATTCGAGCCCGGGTCGAAATCATAGCCCCAAACGCGGTCGAGCAACTGCTGTCGCGACATCACCTGCCCTGGATGACGCATGAATACTTCGACCAAAGTAAATTCCCGCGCTGAAAGCTCCACTTGCCGATCGCCCACAGCAACCTGTCGCGTCAGCAAATTCAACTCGATACCGCCAACTTCGAGTGCGGTAGAAGACTGCTCTGGAGCAGAACACGTGTCCTGGCGATCGCGCAGTTGCACCCGTACCCGTGCCAGCAATTCCTCAAATCGGAAGGGCTTGGTGACGTAGTCATTGGCCCCCGCCTCCAGGCCAATGATTTTACGATCGAGTTCGTCGTACGCAGACAGAATGATAGTCGGCAGGCGATCTCCTTGCCCGCGCAGCTGCTCCAACACGTCTAGTCCGTTTCCGTCCGGCAAGCCAATATCCAGGATGAGCAAATCGAAATCATCACTGCTCGCCATCTGAATGGCTTCACTTGCCGTCGCCGTCGCTGTTGTGACGAATCCATTGGCCCGCAAGCCTTTCTCGATAAAGGCCGCGATTTTAGGTTCGTCCTCAGCTATCAGAATGCGATTCATCAAACTGTTCTGTAGAGAAGAAGATTTCGGCAAAGCATATCTAACTTTATACATGTCACTTTTCCCAATGCTCGTGCGTGACGCATCTCACGTTCGCTTTTGATGCTATGTCCGTGTTTTGATGCTTTTGCAGAAATCCTGCTTGGTAGCTTTGCGAACTACTAACTCGGATAGGTCAGACCCTAGGGGGAAAAGTGACGAATTCAAGATGCTCGCTCGGTCACCTCATGTAGAGGACAATCCCGGCAGTCGCAAAACGTATACGTTCATTCGTGCCACTTATTTCAAGCTTTCAAAGAGGTGCAAGCTTACTATCTTTGCAGACGCCGAATGAAATAGTACGTCAGGCTAATTCCGGTTCGAAACCGTTAACGTGGTCAGACGCGAGCTTCAACTATTCGTCTATTGGTTTCATCAATTGGTTTCATCAATTTGCAAAGACTAATTCCATGCTATCGCCGCGAAAGCGAGTCACGCCGTACTCGATGACTTTGCCGTCGCGATCGCAATTAATCAACTCGACCAGCAGAATGGGCAAATTGAGCGGGATGCCTAGCAGACGGGCATCATGAGGTTTCACCGTGCGCGCTGACACGCAAGTGCTGCGTCGAATGCGATCGCAATCGTATTTCTCCCGCAGCAGTCTGGATAGAGACTGCATGTGTTGAGCTTGCTCGACCAAATCGGGAAACCGATCGCTAGGGAAGTAGCTACTCCTTACATCAATGGGCTGCCGATCGGCCAACCCCACGCGCTCGATCTCGATCGCATTTGCGCCCAGCGGCAGATTGAGATTCCGGGCAATAGCCCCTTCAGCAGGCATCTCGCTGGCTCGTACGAGTCGATAGCTGCCTTGCTTGCCATGTGCTTTGAGGGCTTCATTGAACCGCACGCGCTTGCCGATGGGATAACGAATGGGCTTAGCGGCCACGAAGGTGCCCCTACCGCGGTCGACCCGCAGCAACCCTTCATCTCGCAAGATGGCAACAGCTCGACGCAACGTGTGCCGATTCACATTAAAGCGATCGCTTAACTGCGCTTCTGTTGGCAGGCGATCGCCGATGCGATAGATACCATTTTCAACATTCTGTCGCAGTTCTTCCGCAATTTGAATGTAAATGGGTAGCGCTTGAATACGTTGGGAGGTAAGCACGTCTATCAAAAAGTCGATCCATAGATAGCAATCTAACAGGCTTATTTTCAAAGAGTTTGGCATTCCAGCCTAGTCGCCATCAATTGCCCGGCGGAGGTGCATGGCTACACCCATTCTGGCTCGCAATCTCACCTTGCCATTCTCTACCAAGAGAGCTGTGTTTTGCTCATAGTATCTAGATGTATAGACAAATTAAGAAGAGGTGGCGCTGAGGTTAAGAAGAGATTAGGGGAGCGAGAGGGCAAGCGCAGTATTTGTGAAAGAACGACGACGAAAATGGATGGCAATCTTGGCGAAGGCACCAGCGGGCCGATTGGTGGCGTGCATTCAGCCGGTGTTAGTGGATGTGCCCGCAATCTCGATATTGCGTCGCCGGAAGTTGGATTGGCCATGGTGCGCGGGCGGTACGGGCCAGTCGTTCAACCTGGGCGAAATGACGATCGCTCGCTGCGTCGTACAGATGGAGGGGCCGGAACCAGGGCAACCCATTGCGGGGTTTGGGTATGTTGCGGGGCGATCGCTCCAGCATGCCGCGTTTTTACTACAGCGAGGCGCTCGACACCAGTCAGATTCAGGTACGCCGACGCATTTCGGTCATTTTCAAAGACGTTCCTGGCGGTCAGAAACTGGGGCCGAAGTTTGACGACATTCATCGCCTGCTGGATTTCAAGCTGGCAGTTGAGGGGAGCCCCCGAAGCTCCAACAACAGACATAGAAGCAGCAGCAGTCCCCTGGCGATCGCGCAGTGGGGTTATGACTCGTAATGCAGATGAGCCACAATGTAGACTCAGTTTGGCAACTCAGTAACTGACATGAGTAAGATTCAATCCGTTTCCGGACGCGGCCTACCTCTACAAGGCGCTGATATTGATACCGATCGCATTATTCCGGCGCGGTATTTGCGCTGCGTGACGTTTGATGGATTGGGCGAGCACGTGTTCGAGGACGATCGGACCCAAGCTGGTGGGGAGCATCCTTTCGATATTTCGGCCTACCAAGAAGCAGAAATTTTGGTTGTCAACGCGAACTTCGGCTGCGGCTCCAGTCGGGAGCACGCGCCGCAGGCGATCGCTCGGTGGGGGATTAGCGCTTTGGTTGGCGAGAGTTTTGCGGAAATCTTTTTTGGCAACTGCGTCGCCATGGGCGTTCCTTGCGTCACTGCTCCTGCAGAAGTGGTGGAACGCATTCAGCAAGAGATCGCGACCGCACCGCAGTTGGAGTTGACGGTGGATCTGGAAACTATGCAGGTGCGTTGGGGAGATAAATGCGCAGCGGTGGAGATGGGAAAAGGTCCTCGACAAATGTTCTTGAGCGGAACGTGGGATGCTTGTGGCCAACTGCTTGCCAATCTCGACGCTACGCGATCGGTGGCGGCAGGGCTGCCCTATACTCGCTGGAATGCTGCCAGCTAAGCGTCCCGAACCTGACGTATCAACTCAATCGCCATGCAATGGACTGCGGAAGCTGAAAAGCGTTTGAAAGAGATTCCCTTTTTCGTCCGACCTGCGGCGCGCAAAAAGATTGAAAAACTTGCGACAGAAGCCGGTGCAACAGAGATTACTGAAACCATCTACGAACAGGCAAAAGCCAAGTTTGGCTAGCTGGCGCGGAATGGCTGCGTCTCCACGTTGCCAAGCGGCGATCTCTCGGCGATCTGGCGTCACCTAACTTGCCACAGTCGCGTCGAGTTCGATGCGCTCGATGGAATGATCTGGAGAGAGTTCGGTCAGAGCTGACTCGATCGCATTTGCTTGGCCGACGACCACGGTGACCATATCTTCGGGCTTGAGGCGATCGCGGGCGACGCGCAATACGTCTGCAGCTGTGACCGCTTCTACGGCCTGGCGATAGCGAAAAATGAAGTCTTCGGGATAGTCGAAATACTCGTACCGCAACAGCCGCGACAGCGTTTGGCTCGGGTCTTGAAAATTAAAAACGAAGGAATTAAGGGTGGAATCTTTGGCGTAGGCAAGTTCTTCCGCCGAGATTGGAGCTGACTGCAACCGTTCGAGTTCGGCCCGCACGGATCGAATAAATTGTGCTGTCGTCTCCGTTTGGGTTTGTCCGCCCGCTAGAAACAAGCCGGGGTAGTCATAACGGGCGCTCCAGGCAGCAAACACCGTATACGCTAATCCCTGTCGCGATCGCACTTCGTTAAACAGCCTGCCGCCAAAACCATTCAGGACGCTATTGAGCACGCTGAGAGCAGCATAGTCGTTATCATCCAACTGACCGCCCAGGTGTCCCATCAACACAGAGCTTTGGGTGAGTTGCGGTCGGTCGGCGATCGCGATCTTGCCACTTTGCAGTTGCTGCACGGAGGGTAAAGGGTCGGAATCGCCTGAGTCTAAAGCTGCGGGAGAGGGGTGCCAATCGCCAAAGTAGGTTTCCACTAGCGATCGCATTTGCTCGGTATCGAAGTCGCCAATAATGCCCAAAATGCTGCGTTCGGGAGTGAAGTAGCGACGGTAGAAAGCACTCAGGTCTTCGAGAGAAACAGCTGCGATCGTGTCGTTCTCGATCGTGCGAGCATAAGGACTGTCTGCACCGTAGATAGCTTTGCGGAGTTCGCGACTGGCAATGCCGTCCGGATCGTCATTGCGACGTTCGATTTGGCCTCGCAGCTGAGTTTTAACCAATTCGAATTGTGGGGCTCCAAAGCGAGGCTGACGAATCACTTCGGCAAACAGTTCGAAGACCGTTTCGAGATCTTCGCTTAACGCACTAAATCCAGCACTACCGGCAGCAGTACTAATAGCAGTTTCCACCGAAGCCGCCCGCTGTTCGAGCAATTGATTCAGCTCTTCAGGTCCGTGGCTGCGGGTACCGCTGGCGCGCATCACCGAGCCCACCATGCCTGCTAACCCCACTTTGTCAGCAGGTTCCAATCGATCGCCCGTGCGCACCAACATCCGCCCCGACACCAAAGGCAGTTCGCGGTCCTCGATTAGGTACGCGACCAAACCGTTTTCGAGCTGGAAACGCTCGTACTCGGGTAGCTGAACGTCAGCCAGAGGCGGAAAAGTCAATTCCGTGTAGTGTTTAGCGCGCCCGGCCCAGATGGGAAGGCTGCCGCTCGCACCCAGAATGAGAAACAGCGCAATCGCGATCGCCCCGAATATCCATGCAACCGTTTTTCGCACGCCAACCCGCCCCAATTGCCTTCGTCATGGTAGCGCGATCGCCAAGTTTCCCTGACAGAGGAGAGGTCAAAAGTGAGGTTCGATATGTGTTTGGAGCTACAGTCCTCAAGCCTCATCTTCAGAAAAGGAATTTCCGCATGTCACTTCGATCGCAAATTTACATTTCGCAAAGTATGACTTCTCGTCTTTTGACTCCATCCGATCCTTGTCGCGAAGATGACTAACAGTGCGAGAGTTTTCCATTTGCGGCCCGTCTTGTGGCAAGTAATGCAAGCAATCAGGACTGGTTTTTATCAAGCGAGAACATCATCCTGATTCGAGAAACTCGAACGTCGATATTTACACTCACAGAAGCGATCGCTCCAGGGTCTGAGTTTGAGATGCATTGAGGAGTTCTGTCCGATGAAGCGCAAAGTTGTTGCCATCGCGATCGTGATGGCCTATCTCGTCCTCGGTTGCCACGGGCACCATTCCGCCAATGCTCAGCAGGATAGCGTCGGCGATCGCGTGGCTCACGCTCACGGGGAAAAGGCTGCAGCTGGGGCCGAAGCAGCCACGAATCATGAGGGGATGGACCACAGTGAGATGGGTCATGGTGAGATGGGTCATGGTGAAGACCACGGCGCGATGAAGCACGAAGGCATGGAGCATAGCGGGCACTCTCACGGCGCAATAGAAGTATCGAGCGAGATGCCCGTACCCGAGGTCGAGCTGATCGTAAATGAAGATGCCGTCCGGGGTTGGAATGTGGAAACAAAGTTGACTAACTTCAGCTACGCGCCAGCAGACGTGAACGAAACCAGTCTGCAAAACGAAGGCCACGCCCACCTTTACGTCAACGGCGAAAAAATCACCCGACTGTACGGCTCTTGGTATTACCTGGAGGAACTTCCTGCGGGTTCCAATGAAGTAAAAGTAACGTTGAACGCCAACGACCATAAAGATCTCACCCTCGACGGCGAGATTATCGGCGATGCCGTTACGATCGAAGTGCCTTAAGAGCAAAGGGTAGGATTATTAACTTAGAACTGCTCGCGAGCCCGACCGTTCCATGCTCGATCTCCTTCTTATCGCCAGCATTGGGTTTCTGGGCAGCTTCGGTCACTGTGTCGGCATGTGCGGTCCGTTGACGGCTGCTTTTGCCTTATCTAGCCCAGCCGATGGAACTGCGCGTTGGCGGCAGCAATTACGCTTTCACCTACTGCTCAATCTCGGTCGCATCTCGAGCTACGCCCTTCTCGGCGCAGCCATCGGCGGTCTGGGTTCGGTGCTGGTGGCCGGCGGTCAGTTTGCTGGAATCGGCAGTGCGCTACGTCGGGGGTTGGCTTTATTCGCGGGGAGTTTGCTTGTGAGCTTCGGGCTGATACAAGTTGCACCGGGGCTATTGCCGCGCATCCCCATACTCCATCCCCTTTCGGGCAGAACACTGCACGAACGCCTCAATGTCGCCATGATGAAGCTGTCTGAACGCAATCGCTGGTGGACTCCGGCCGCTTTGGGATTGGCGTGGGGGTTGATTCCCTGCGGGTTTCTCTATGCTGCCCAGTTAAAAGCAGCTGAGACGGGGGATCTTTGGCAAGGAGCAGCCACGATGTTGGCATTTGGGGTCGGGACTGTTCCCGCAATGGTGGGGGTAGGATTTTCCGCCTCGCGGCTGAGCCGCGATCGCCGCAGTCAGCTTTACCGATTGGGCGGCTGGGTAACTCTATGCGTCGGGGTTCTCGTCCTCACGCGCACGGGCGACACCATGATGGTGGACTATACCGGGTACGGTTCGGTGCTGTTGCTCGCGCTGGCGTTAGTCGCCCGTCCCCTCAAACCCATCTGGCCGGCACTGCTGACATATCGACGCGGGCTAGGAGTGGGGGCGTTCGTACTGGCAACCGTTCACATTCTGCACGCCGTCGCCCACGGCTGGGACTGGAATTGGCAGGCGATCGCGTTTCTGCTACCGTCGCAGCAAATCGGCATTTGGCTGGGGGTAGCAGCGTTCGGATGTATGCTGCCCGCAGCGTTAACTAGCTTCAATCGCGCGCAGAAAGCGCTGGGGGCATACTGGCGCAGATTGCATTTACTCAGCCTGCCTGCTCTCGGACTCGTAGCCGGACATTGCACGATCGCCGGGTCGAGCTTTTTGGGCACTTCACAGCTCAGCTGGAGCAACTACGCGCTAACTGCGGGGATGGCAATTGTCGTCGTTATCGTACTTGCTGCGCGGGCAGGCTGGATACCATTACCCGTTGGATTGAAACGCAATGATGCTTAAGTACTCCATGTTGAGTTTGACGAGAGGGCTGGGATGGCTAGCAGTAGCCGCGATCGCCCTCAATATGTCCCAACCGAGTTCGGCTCACCAAGTCAAAATTGACGAAACCGTGGGCGGTACATTACACGTCGAACCCAATGACACGCCCCAAGCTGGAGTAGAAACGGTAGCTTGGTTCGCCCTGGTGAAAAAGGGCGGCAACCCCATCCCGCTCTCGGCTTGCGAATGCCGTTTGGCGATTTACGCGCTGCCGCGCGAGTCGGACGCTCCTCCCTTACTTGCCCCCGCACTCCAACCCATCGACGTGGGGCGAGATCGCGGCATTCCCTCAGCAGGCGTTACGTTTCCCGAGATCGGTCGCTACGAGCTGGTCCTGCAAGGTGCAGCTAAAAATGACGCGACGTTTGACCCGTTCGAGCTCAGTTTTGAAGTGACTGTGGCGGCTAAAGACTAGTCAAGCAGCTCGGCGTACACTGGAAGCGCGCGGCCTTAGCTGAGGGACGAACGAACGTGAACGGTCAGCTCGGGCTGTGGACGATGGGATTCATTGCAATTGCTTGGCTGCTCGTAGCCTGGACGGTGCAGAGTCTGAGCGCGCAGCGGTGGTGGTGGCTGCTGGCAGAAACGGCGGTGGCCGTACTCGCCCACGATTTGGGTTGGTGGGGGCTAGAGCGTTTTCACATGTCTTCATCAGACGGGCAAACGGTCATGATGGCTACAACCCTGAGCTTTGCGGCGATCGCCACCCTAGTCCTGCTGCTCTCGCAAGTCCTGTTGCCCGCGATCGCATCTCGAGCTAGAGCTGCAAACGTTCGATCCCATTCTGTTCCTGTCACAGACGCTGACAAGTCAATCCAGATAGCGCTCCCCGCGCTGCCGCGCCGCAGGCGCTGGGAGTTAGTCGTTCACGTGCTGTTGATGACGCTGACAAACGTGCTGTGGGGCGGAGCGCTGGGGCTATACTCGCCGCCCTAGTCGATAATGGGAATAGCTTTTTGTCGTCCATGGCATGGCCTCCGTGCTGCACTCTTCCTCCTCTCGCGTTCCTGTTCCCGCAACACCCGCTATCCAAGTCAGCCATGTAGTCAAGCGCTTCGCTAAGCCGCGATCGCTGCAGCAGCTGGCGCTCAATCGTCCGGTGGAATACGTTACCGTCCTGCACGACGTGTCGTTCGAGGTGAGTGCGGGCGAGGTGTTCGGGATTTTGGGGACGAATGGAGCCGGTAAAACGACGCTAACCAAAATTCTGTGCACGATGGTGTTACCGGATGGGGGCTCGGCTTGCGTATCGGGATTTGACGTTACACGCCATCCTCTGCCCGTGCGCCGCTCGGTGGGGTATGTGACCTGTGCCGATCGCTCGTTTGAAGAACGCATCAGCGCCCGCGCCAATTTGGAGTTCTTCGGGGTGTTAAACGACTTGCGGGGGCGCGCGCTGGAGCATCGCATTGATGAAGTGCTGGAGCAGGTGGGTTTGAAACAGGCGTCTCGGCAGCAGGTGCGCAGTTATTCCACCGGGATGAAACAGAAGTTGGCCATTGCTCGCGCGTTGATGCACACACCGCAGATTTTGTTTTTAGACGAACCGACGAGCGGTCTAGACCCGATGGCGGCAGAGCAGTTTCGCAGTTTTTTGGCTCGGCTGGCGAAGGAGCAGGACCGGACGATTTTTCTGTGCACTCACATGCCGACTGAAATCGAGCAGCTGTGCGATCGCGTGTTGTTTTTGCATCGAGGGCACAGCGTGGCGTCGGGAACGCTGCAATCGATTCGGCAGCAGGTTCGGCCTGCCCGCCAGTTTCGAGTGCAGGTGTTGGCCGATCCGCCATTTCGACCGCAGCAGGAAATCCGACCGGGAGTGCGCGTGCGAGATATCCGGTCAGATCGCGATCGCCCTGGCGAGTGGCAATTGGCGATTGAGTTGGAGGAACGCTTGTCTCGTGTAGAAGCGGTTGCGATGCTGCAGTACTTGATAAGGGATTGCGGGTTGCCGGTGGTGGAATGTGGCGAGGTGGACGTGTCGCTAGCGGATTTGTACGCGGCTTTGGCGGTTGGAGGGCAGGGCGATGCATGAAGTGAAAAGGAGGGAGCAGCGGGGTCGCCGCGTGCCGCTTTGGTTCAAGTTGGGAGCGTTTGCGAGTAAAGATTTGCGGGTGGCGACGAGCTATCGAGTTAGTTTTCTGTTGCGCAATCTGGGTATCGTCACGTTTACGCTGCTGTTTTATTTCCTCAGTCGAGCTGTGGACGGAACGGATACGGCGGCGGCATTAGGGGCTAGAGCCGGGTATTTCCCGTTCGTAATTGTCGGGCTAGCGTTTTATGGATTTCTGAATACGCTGGTGAACGATTTTCCAGAGAGTATCCGTACGGCTCAGACTTTCGGCGTGTTGGAGCCGATGTTGATGACGTCGACCCCAATTCCGGCCATTTTGCTCGGGACGCTGATGTATCCACTGCTGCAAAGTGGGGCGGCAGTGCTGACTTACTTCGTATTAGCGGTGTTGCTGGGGGTGGAGTTTGCTCAAGTTAATGTGCTGTCAACGGTAGTGGTTTTTGCATTTACGTTGTTGGCGTTTAGCGGATTGGGAGCGTTGATGGCAGCGCTGGTGATGGTGTTTAAACAAAATTCCAGTCGCATCGTGCTGCAATTCATCTTTATTTTGTTTGGGGGGGTGTTTTTCCCGGCGGAGGCATTACCGGAGGGGGTGCGCTGGATGACACATTTAGTGCCTTTGGCTCCGGCGTTGCAGGGGATGCGTGCAGCGGTGTTGGATGGCGCTAAGGTCTGGGAGTTGTGGCCTTCGCTGCAAGCGTTGGGGATGTTCGCGATCGTCTTATTGCCAGCCGGGTTTCTCAGTTTTAGGTGGGCTGTACGGATCGCACAGAAAGATGGCACTCTCACCTATCGTTGAGCGGCTATGGCCAGGAGGTCTCATTTCTGTCGCAGATGACCATAAGTAGACACATGTCATACAGATAAGGAGGTTTTTCAGGGATGACTAATTACTTTCACTCTGAAGTGCGAAAGCATACGGATTGCTAACAACTAAGCTCACCGGCGACAAGTAAACCACTGGACTAAGAGCATTTTCTTGATGAGTAAAGTACAACTTGCGAACGAACACCCTAGGGCACAAGGGTTAGAAAAACAGACTGTATCTCAAAGACTCGGAAAACGCTCTAAGCAGGTTACTTGTTCGGCAGTCCTGTGCAGCACAATGTTAAAGTTGCCTCATCTTCGCAGCGCTTTCAATCCCAAATTTGGAAATAGCCGGCTTGACGCGGCAAACTGTACCCAAGCTGTGGCTAAGGTTTCTAAAGAACGAGCTACTTTTAAGCCTCCAGCATCTACTGGCTCATAACCGCATTCTTCAATCAATTGGGCAGCTATGCATTTGGCATCTGCGTCATCACTACAGTAAAAAATCGTTGGTTCTTCGTCTCCGAATTTTCTAGAATCTGATGTCACGATTTCTGCAAAAGTCACATTAAATGCTTCTACAACTTTTGCTGTTGGTGCCAATTGTTGAATTGTCTCAGCAATCGAAATTTTTAAATCAGTTTGAACTCCAATGGTTTCACCAGTGAAATCAGGCTGTAAGCCACTAACACAGGTAATGATTGTCTTATTATTCCAGGAAGATATTGAGCGCATCACACTTTCTAATGAAGGAACCCACACAGCTAGTAAAACTACTTCACTCTGTGAAACAGCCTCTTCTAAGCTGCCGACAGTTGCATTATGACCTGCTGACTCAGCTAGATGGTGCAGTTTGTGGTCATCTCTGGAGTAGGAAAAGATAACTTGATGCCCAGCCTGAGCCCAAATGCTTCCTAATCCACCTCCCATATTTCCTGAACCAATAATCCCAATCTTCATGTATGCTTCTCCATTTGATTACAGACTGTACCTATTTGAGTCAGTTCAACGTTGCTATTCAGCGGTTATCCATAGCATTCGTTCCAGACTAGCAAATGCATTTGATCCACTGCAACAGCGCTATTATATTGTGTTTTAACCATCTTGAGCTGACTTGACTTTATCGATCAACGTGATCA